>JABJGI010000079.1 GCA_018662305.1 Porticoccaceae bacterium
CTGGACCCTTCTCACGCCTACCTCCTTCAGGCAGATATTCGCGAATTTCGTCAAAATTTCGCTACTGAGCTCGATGACTTAGCCAAAGCGGGTGATTTGACTGCAGCCAAGGAAATCTATGATCGATTTAGAGGCCGCGCCCTCGAACAAATTGAAGAGCTACTAGCACGACTGGAAGATCCTGAATATCAGTTTAACTACGGCACAAACGCGACGCTGCCAATCGACCGTGACGAACTGGACTGGCCGGAAAATGAAGCTGCTGCTGACTTGCTCTGGGAGCAGACTCTCACACTGGGCATGCTCAATCTGGAACTGAGCGAGCAGGAAGAAGAGGAAGCTCGAGATTCTCTGATTCGTCGTTACCACACCCAGCTAAACAATCTGAATCAGCAAAATGCTCGAGATGTGGCGGCCTATTATTTCAATTCTCTGGCAAGACTATACGACCCCCATACAGACTACTTCTCACCTCGAGAGTCGGAAGATTTTAATATCAATATGTCTCTGTCATTGCAGGGCATAGGCGCACAGCTGGTTACTGAAGATGAATTTACCAAGATTGTAGAATTGATCCCTGGTGGCCCCGCCGACTTGAACGGCGAGCTCGGTCCGGAAGATCTAATTGTCGAAGTGGGTGAAGGCACCGACTGCGACTTTATAGATGTAGTCGGCTGGCGATTAAACGATGTTGTAGATCGCATTCGAGGAGAGAAAGGCTCTACCATTCGGTTGAAAGTCATTCCTGCCGATGCCGATATTCAAAGTGAAGAGCGAAAAATCGTTACGCTCGTTCGCGATGAGATAAAGCTCGAAGAACAGGCTGCCAAAGGCGAAGTTTTGGAAGTGGATACCGGCGCGGACCAATACGCCATCGGTGTAATCGATATTCCCTCCTTTTACCTAGACTTTGAAGCCCTGCGTAACCGCGATCCAGACTACCGCAGCACAACCAATGATACTCGCAGAATACTGCGCGATTTTCAGGAGCAAGGCGTTGACGCCGTCATTATTGACCTGCGTGGCAATGGTGGGGGTTCATTGCTGGAATCAGCAACCCTAACGGATCTCTTTGTTGATCCCGGCCCTGTCGTTCAAATACGTGACTCAGCCAACAACGTTTATCGAGACCAGAGAGCTCGTGGCCGCCAGGAATATACCGGCCCGCTTATGGTGCTGATCGATCGGTTGAGCGCTTCCGCCTCTGAAATTTTTGCGGGCGCCATTCAGGACTACAACCGCGGTATCGTCATCGGCTCAAGAAGCTTCGGTAAAGGCACCGTTCAGACTG
Organism: Porticoccaceae bacterium; assembly: GCA_018662305.1. Lineage (GTDB taxonomy): Bacteria > Pseudomonadota > Gammaproteobacteria > Pseudomonadales > GM7GCV1 > JABJGI01. The sequence goes on from JABJGI010000079.1 coordinate 1,292, forward strand.
TGATGGACTTGCCTGAGGGGCAGTTGAAACTTACCGAATCGAAGTTCTACCGTATTACGGGTGAGAGCACACAGCACAACGGTGTTGTACCGGATATTTTTCTACCCAGCTTTTTTGACGAAGAAGAAATCGGTGAAAGCTCCTACGACAACCCTCTCGCTTGGGACGAAATTGGTGGTATCCCTCACCGGTCTTACGAGGACTATTCTCCCTACTACCCTCAACTAATCGCCATGCACGAGGAGAGGCTCAGCAGCGACCCTGACCTGATTTATCTCAAAGGCGTAATTTCCGCCGCAGAAGAGCGCAGACAAAGGGAAACCATTTCTCTGAATCTGGAAGAACGACAGACTGACAGGGACTATTGGGATGACCTTGATGAAAATCTCCTCAATGAATGGAAACTGGCCAAGGGCATTCCATTAGAAGAACCCGAAGATGAAGGAGTAGATGAGAGCGCCGAGGCGGAAGAAACGTCAGCTGCTGAAGACGCTTTAGCTTCAGATGAATCAGATACGAGTACAGATGCAGTTGCCAGCTCTGACGACGAAGATGAAGAAGCCAACGAACCCAACCTCTCAGAATCCTTGCTCAACGAAACCGCTAATATATTTGCCGACCTCTTGGATCTGCTTTACGGCAACCAAAGTTTGGCTAATCGCCAAAATATTTAGTTCCTAAATCTCTCCTCTCGCTGCCTCGCATCGAGAGGCGGCCGCCTGTAGAATGCCCTGCCCAATTATTTACTTAACAGGATATTTGCCTTGCCTTCTTTAGTACTTATTCGCCACGGACAGAGCCAGTGGAACCTCGATAACCGCTTTACCGGCTGGTATGACATTGACCTCACCGAACAGGGCATGAGCGAAGCCACAGAGGCTGGCCAGCGCCTCTTAAGCGAAGGTTATAAGTTCGACGTTTGCTATACCTCCGTGCTCAAACGCGCCATACGCACACTCTGGACAGTTCTCGACCAGATGGATGCTATGAATTTACCGGTGCACAGAAACTGGCGCTTAAATGAACGGCATTACGGAGCGTTACAAGGACTAAATAAAGCTGAGACTGCAGCAAAGCACGGAGAAGAACAAGTGCTGATTTGGCGCCGAAGTTACGACGTGCCACCTCCTGCGCTTGAAGATGACGACGAACGACATTTGGCTTATTTGGCTCGATACCCTGAGCTAGATCCTCTAGCTATACCTCGATCAGAATGCCTAAAGGATACGGTAGAACGAGTTTTGCCCTGCTGGCACGATCAGATCGTTCCTGACCTACGCAGTGGAAAAAACATTCTGGTAGCGGCGCATGGCAATAGCCTGCGAGCCTTGATCAAGTATCTGGACGAGATCAGCGATGAAGACATCCTGAAGATGAATATTCCTACCGGACTGCCCATCGCTTACGAACTGGACGACAATCTGCGACCAGTCAGCAAGAAGTTTCTCTGCGATCCGGAGCAGCTAGAAAAACTGATGGCGGAAGTGGCCAATCAGGGGAAAGTAGAAAAATAGGATTTTTCTCCTTAGTTTACTTAGCCAGGCTTACTGACAACGAAGTCACTCGGTTTTCTGTAAGTATCTGAAATACTTATTCTCTTTTAGCGATAATCCTGCTCATTTCCGCCGAAATTAGCGTAGAAACCGCTTTTGACCTGCGTCAATCTTATTGAGGTGAATAGGTTATCTAGATTGCTTGTGTAGGTTGATTTTGGCATGATTCGCGGCGTTGCTGGATGCGATACAAATAATAATTTCTAGCCAGCAATCTATCTTTAATTTATCAGGGGTTTAAACCTATGGGTTTTTTATATTGGCTTGAGTCAACTTCGTTAGCGAACTGGGTCGGCGGCTCTCTTTGGGGTTACCCAATTATGCTGACCGTCCACTCCGTGGGATTGGCAATTGTCGTCGGTCTTGTATTTATGATGTCGCTCCGCTTCCTCGGTGTGATGAAAGGTGTTCCCGTTGGATCGATTTCCAACATATTCCCTTTCGCCTGGTTTGGCTTCGCCATCAATACAATTTCAGGCTTGTCTCTTTTTACATTGCAGGCTAGCTGGTACATCACCAGCGTCCCTTTTCTCCTGAAAATTGCTGGAATTATCATCGGCGTTGTCATGATGGTACTAATTCAGAGGGAATTTAAGGTTGCTGGCAGCAGTTTAGACACTGCCGAAGACGCGCCGCAAAAACTAAAAACTTTTGCCATCATTTCACTTGTTGCCTGGTCGGTCGGAATGATCGGCGGCCGCTTCATCGCTTACATTTAGGAGGAGCGTCGCAATGGAATCATTTCTCACATCACTATCTGAATCCTGGGTTGCCAGCATCATGTTTGGCTGGGCCTGGTCTTGGCCAATTGCCGAAACTATCCACTTCTTCGGCATGACCATCCTGTTTGGCGCTATTGCCATTACTGACCTTCGCTTGGTTGGCTGCTTCAAGAAAATGCCCATTCAAGCTACTCACATCCTGATCAACATCGCTATTGTTGGCTTTGTGCTGAATTTGATCACCGGTATTGGCTTCTACTGTGCCGACCCCTTCCGATACACACCAAACTGGAGCTTCCAGCTCAAGATGTTTTTGATTGTGTTGGCTGGACTGAACGCCCTGTTCTTTACCTTCAAGTTGCAACCAACCTGGGGTGAATGGGATCAGTATGGAACGCCTCCACAAATTGCTCGTATCGTCGGCGGCGCTTCGCTTGTTTTGTGGACCTTCGTAATCATCTTTGGACGTCTTATCCCTTACCTGAGCACCGGCTAGATCAGCGTAAAATCGTTAAACCAAAGGGGCCTTTCATGGCCCCTTTTTTATGTACAGGATGTAGGGTATGCCGCAGGTGCATGGACGCTGATGCTGAGGACGCACAAAAGAACCGACTAAAGGTTGTATAGGCTTAGGGCCCAGATGTTTGTAGAATCTGTTTCTACAAGACAAAAAAATAAGATCACTCAAATGAAAGTTATTAGCTTCAATATAAATGGGCTTAGAGCTCGACCGCATCAAATGGAAGCCATCGTGGAAAAATATCAACCAGATGTCATTGGGCTGCAAGAAACCAAAGTCCATGATGATATGTTTCCAATCGATATTCCCAAAGACTTGGGATACGAAACGCTCTATCACGGTCAAAAAGGTCACTACGGCGTAGCCTTGATGTCTAGACTTGGATTAGCGAATCCACAAAAGGGATATCCCCACGACACTGAAGAGGCCCAAAAACGTCTTGTCGCCATTGATGTCCCCTACGGCAAGGGCAATCTGACTATTTACAACGGCTACTTTCCTCAGGGAGAAAGCCGGGACCACCCGGTCAAATTCCCCTATAAACGAAAATTCTATGCCGACTTACTCGAACACTTAAAGACGAAGCATTCTCCTGAAGACCAGGTTATTGTGATGGGCGACGTTAATATCTCAGCCACCGACCTTGATATCGGAATTGGCGAGAAAAACGAAAAGCGTTGGCTGCAAACCGGCAAATGTAGTTTTCTTCCCGAAGAGAGAGAGTGGTTTCAGGCTCTTCAATCCTGGGGGCTCACTGATGCTTATCGATACCTCTACCCAGAAAAAGACGACACCATGAGCTGGTTCGACTATCGCAGCAAAGGGTTTGATGACGAGCCTAAACGCGGCCTGCGTATCGACAGTATTCTGGTTACCGACTCCCTACTACCGCAATCTAAGTCAGTAACCATTGATCACGAGATTCGGGCTATGGAAAAGCCATCGGATCATTGTCCTGTGGTTATTGAACTGGATGACTAGCGTCAAGCTATAAAACTTTATTTAAAAGCTGCTACCGCAGGGGAATTGTTCATTTTCTTTGCGTGCCCAAAGAAAACGAACCAAAAGAAAGGGCACACCGATCGCTTGGCCCTTTTTTTAAAGTAAAGGGCTACCCTCGTTCCAAGTAATTTATCGCGGTCGCTCAGACGAGACTTCCTATCTCGCCTCGCTTTCGCGCACATCCCTGTGCGCTCAACCCCAATAAATAACTCTCCTCTCGGCAAGCTCAACGGGGTTCGGGGTGCGACCTGGCAATTCAGTGTTTTGATTTTGACCTTAGTCGCGACTTGAAGCCACAGAGAAGCACAGCCTTAATCCGTATAGAGCGAGGACTGTCTGAAGCGTCTATAAGACGCTGAGTTCCGCAGCTCAGGATTCAGGCGAGCATCGCTGGGAACCCAGAGGGTGGCGTAATGGGAGCAGGCGGTTTTGGTTCCTTTTACCGAGACAAAAGGAACACCACAGGGTAGTAAATCTCGTAAAAAATTTCAGAAATTAAAAAGGGCGCATTTAGCGCCCTTTAATCTAGACCGAAAAATTGGTCAGCTTATCCACACTTGGAGTCGCCACAGCTCAAACAGGTCATACAACCGTCCATTAGAACTACAGCCTTGGTACTGCACTTCATGCAGAGTGTTGCGCTAGGCGGGTAACTCGCTTCGCCTTCTTCAGAGTCTGCTGCCGTAGCCGCACCCTTGCCTTCAAGCTCCTTACGTTTATCTTCGATAAACTTTTTCTGGTGCTCATCGAGGCCGTTATCAATCAGACCGATGTGCTTCATATGGTCTTCTATCGCAAAACCAATTTCAGCAACGATGGAGGGCATGAAGACTCCACCCTGTTTGAAGTAGCCACCTTTGGGATCAAACACCGCTTTGAGTTCTTCAACCAAAAAGGTTGCATCACCACCTTTGCGAAATACAGCAGATATCAATCGAGTAAGCGCCACAACCCATTGAAAATGCTCCATATTTTTTGAGTTGATGAATACTTCAAAAGGTCGTCGAGATTCGTGTTCAGTATCTTCATTCAAAAGTACATCGTTGATGGTGATGTACATTGCGTGCTCAGACATGGGCGTTTTGATTTTATATGTCGAACCTATTAGGCGCTCAGGACGCTCAAAGGATTCATGCATATGCACGACATTGCTTTCACTGGATTCGACTGGGGCTGAAACTTCGTTCTCTGAAACTTCTTCAGCTTTCTGATCAACTACGTTGTAGCTGACAATTTTTTTATCAATTTTAATCGTCATAATTTTCCCCCGGCAATTAGAACTTGCCGTAGTACCCCTCTTTCAGTGCGTCGAATAGGTTGGCAGCCGTGTGCTGTTCACCATCGTAATCGACCATCTCATTTCCCTTCAGTTCTACCGTAGAACCGTCTTCGAGGGTGAACTTATAGAGGGTGTTCTCGAGATCTTCTTCTTTAACAAGAACGCCCTGGAACGCCTCTGGGTTAAAGCGGAATGTCGTACAACCTTTGAGACCTTTCTCGTGTGCATAGAGGTAAATATCCTTGAAGTCTTCGTATGGGTAATCAGTTGGAACGTTGGCCGTTTTAGAGATAGAAGAATCCACCCACTTCTGTGCAGCCGCCTGAATATCTACATGCTGTTTTGGCGTGATGTTGTCTGAGACCACAAAATAATCCGGTAAGGCCTCGTCTTCAGCGTCACTAAAAGGCATCGCCTTGGCATTAATCAGTGTTCGATAAGCTAGTAATTCAAATGAAAACACATCGACTTTTTCTTTAGTTTTGCGTCCCTCGCGGATCACATTGCGAGAATAGTGGTGGGCAAAACTAGGCTCGATGCCGTTGCTGGCGTTATTAGAAAGCGACAATGAGATTGTTCCCGTCGGAGCAATTGAGCTGTGATGACTAAATCGAGCCCCTTTTTCTGCCAATTGATCAACAAGACCTGGCTCAATTTCGGCAATCTGCTGCATATATCGGCTGTAACGAGCATGCAGAACTTTGCCCGCAATTTTATCGCCCACCTTAATGCCATCCTTCTCCATTTCTGGACGTTCTGACAACATAGCCGATGTCACCTCGAACTCATCATCCATAATAGGCGCAGGACCTTTTTCCTCTGCCAACTCCAATGCCTGTTGCCAACCTACCACGGCCATCTCACGCGCAATTTGATCGGTAAAACCTATGGACTCATCATCGCCATAACTCATACCCAGCATGGTCATAGTGGACCCTAAGCCCAAAAAGCCCATTCCGTGACGACGCTTGTATTCGATTTCGTGTCGTTGTTTCTCCAGTGGCAAACCATTGATTTCCACCACGTTATCCAACATACGAGTAAATACCGCCACCACTTCCCGATAACGGTCCCAGTCAAAACGGGCATTTTCCGTAAAGGGATCAATAACAAGCTTGGTGAGGTTTACTGAACCCAGCAGGCAACTTCCATAGGGCGGCAATGGCTGCTCACCACAAGGGTTGGTGGCTCGGATATTTTCTTCCCACCAGTTGTTGTTCATTTCGTTAACCTTGTCGATTAGGATAAAACCTGGCTCGGCAAAGTCGTAAGTCGACGACATGATTACATCCCAGAGCCTCTGCGCTCGGATGGTGTTATAGATTTTGCAGGCGACCAGCCCCTTGTCATTGGTAATGTAGTCCTTGGTCGCTGGGAAAGAACGCCATACAACCTGGGCTGGATCATTCAGATCCAATCCTGCTTCGTCAGCTTCTTTCTGCGAAACTGGGAAGCTCAAATTCCAATCAGCATCGGCCTTAACCGCCTCGATAAACTCACTGGTGATCAACAGAGATAGGTTGAACTGTCTGAGGCGTCCGTCTTCGCGTTTTGCGCGGATGAAATCCATCACATCTGGATGGTTGATATCGAAGGTTGCCATCTGGGCTCCACGACGACCGCCGGCAGAGGATACGGTGAAACACATCTTGTCGTAGATATCCATAAAGGACAGCGGACCGGAGGTGTAGGCGCCCGCTCCTGACACGTAAGCACCTTTGGGGCGCAAAGTGGAATATTCATAACCGATACCGCAACCGGCTTTAAGGGTCATTCCAGCTTCATAATTCTTGTCGAGAATCTCGTGCATGGAATCTGCGATGGTTCCGGAGACTGTGCAATTGATCGTCGAAGTAGCAGGCTTATATTCCTGCGCTCCGGCATTGGAAATAATACGGCCCGCGGGGAGAGCGCCATTTTCCAGAGCCCAGAGGAATCTTTCGTTCCACTGTTTTTGCTTTGCCTTGGTTTTCTCCACCTCGGAGAGAGCCGTCGCAACCCTTTTAAAGGTATCTGCGATATCTCTATCTACTGGCTCTCCCACTCTATCCTTGAGGCGGTATTTCTTGTCCCAAATATCAAGAGATGTCGACTGCATCTCTATTTCTTGGTTCTGCTTCGAACCATTGGGTTTAAAAACCTCGGCTACTTCTCCCATTACTCCCCCATCTGCGGCGTTCATTGAGTCGGATATATTGATTCAACTTGTGTGTACACACAAGAGAAAAACACCATATATAGATAAATTCTTTCAATTACCCACTATATCTTGTGCCTACCCCAAAAACCGCCCTTCTACCTACCCGCAAAGCCAAGCGGGCTGGGAAAGCTCAATTTTATGCACAGCTTATTCAGAAGGTGACCACAACTCTTGCACCAAAATAGAGATAGTTTTTTTCAATAGCCGGTGATTTTTGAAGTGATAAGGGGGCTCGCTATGCTACTGATTAAATTGCCTTAATTCGCCAACAATACGCGATCAAAGCTAGACACTTAGGCGTCTCACGGCGATACTTCGCCCCACAACTCTTTTCATATCCATACCTACGGATTTACAGCCCCAGAACAAAGCTAGCGCGCGGAGAAAATACAATTATGCCGGCAAAGAAAACACCTAACGCCCAAACTACCAGCCTCTTTACCTCAGTTGAGGAACAGGTTCGGGATTTTAGAGTTGGCTCGGGTAACCGCCCCTATAACTGGCAGGGAAAAGTGAAAGGGCTGATGTCAGAAAAAGCTCTGGAAAAAGAGCTGGGAATTCTTAAAAAGCTCTCGGTAGACGACTACATCGCTCGAGTTCTAGAGCCTGCAGAATCGAACTCCATGGTCAGCGCTCGAAATATCGCTCGCATGATCAACGGCAAGACATACAACGAGGTCGATATGGGACCTCTCTACGCTGTGGAAATTGCTATCAACCACAGCCTTGGTAGTCAGCGTATTGGGCTTATCGCTCAAAATCGCGCTGTTGCCAACGGCGTGTGGAAACCAGAACATCATCTCGAAGCGGCCCGCCTGGTCCGAATTTTTAATCGCCGCAATATTCCTATTGTCACCCTTATGGATACCCCTGGGGCCGACGCCGGTGCTGAGGCAAATGAAAATAATCAGGCACATGCGATCTCGCGACTAATCGCAGAGATGACCAATGTGCATGTACCTACCCTGGGTATTATTTACGGCTTGGGTTATTCCGGCGGGGCCATCCCTCTTGCGGCAACCAATATTCTGCTATCCGTTCGCACCGGTGTTTTTAACACCATTCAGCCGAAAGGGCTGGCCAGTATTGCGCGTCAATACAATTTGTCCTGGCAAGAAAGCGCACGCTACGTCGGCATTAGTCCGGCTGAGTTGCAAAGTCGTGGTGTTCTGGACGGCGTAATAGATTGGGCCCCGGCTGATTCTGCTTTGGGAATCGACGCTCTCGTAGATGCCATTGTCAGCGGCATTCATGCCATTGAAGAAACCTGCGCTGAGATGGTTGGCGAGCAAGAAGAAATCTTCGCCGACTACAAGAATCAGGTGCAGAGATTTATCAACCCGGATGAAAATTTCACCAAACTACAGAAAGTCGCCAATTTTTACGTTGAGGACTTCCCCACTGAATACCCCAATATTTTTGCCCATGCGTGTCGCCATCAACGCTATATCACCATGCGCACTCGCATCACCTCCTCCACAACGGATGCCTATGGTCGTCTCGCCGCTGAAGAAATACCTCAGGGTGATCTGAGCGCAAGAACGCAAAAAACTCGAGAGGAAAGTTACGATCGTTGGTACCAAGATCCCGAGAAGCTCGTCTATCAGGACAACCTGCTAAGAGCATGGAAATCCTTTAAGGAAAAACGCAACGAACTTTCCTCAGAGCGCGGACGCTTTACCACCCTGCTACTGGGCGACCCACAAAAGAATTTTGAAGATGCGCGGCAGAAGCTCTGTTTCCGTACCACCCTTTATTTGTACAACCGCTGGAAAGCAGATAGCGAATATAACTTCGTCAAGCTATCTGAAATGGTGGAAAACGCGGAAGGTGGAAACTCGGTTATCTACGACAAACCAGATACCGAGCTAACCATCCTTGAGATCATCTTCAACGCTGATCTTAAATCCTACTTCCTTTCGCAGTTCGGCAATATTCTGATCTTCGACGCCCTATACAACAGCATCATCAATAATTTCGGAGACATCGCGGCAGAAACAAGGGAATTCCATACCCTAAGCGCAGAATCACTGAAGAAGATTCTCGACAGCTCAATAGAGAGCGCAACTGCTCAGGTCGCCTCTATGGAGGGCTCAGAATCAAGTGCCAGCAAGATTAGCGAAGGACAGTTTGCGAACTGGCTGAATGGATTTGTCGCCTACCGCCAACGCGGGGAATTCCTCAACGAAGTAGAAGAGTGGAAAAGAGTTATTTTCCCTCGCCTATCCGACTCTCTACTCGTTTTGATTACCTTCTTCTTTGAGTCTCTGGTTCCAGAATACCTAAATTCTCAGTTACAGGGTAAGAGCTACTCTGGCGAGATAAATCCGGTTCGAATCGGTAAGCGCAAAGACTTTTGGAACCAACTCAATATCGCCTATCGAGATCTTCTGGTTCAAAAAACTCTGGATACTCTAAAACGCAAAAAACTGGTCACCGTTGACGCCTTTAAAGAGAAATTCTTTTCTGACTTTGAAGAGACTAATGCCGACCTGATGACCGCCAACCCTGTGTCTTTCCCAGGGTTCAGACTCTCTATAGAGAAAGCACTTAACAACAATATTACGCCTTGCGGTGTTGTCACAGGTGTCGGCAACTTGAATATCGAAGGCTCCCCTCGTGTGGGCGCCGTTATCTCCAACGTTTCCTTCCAGGCCGGTGCCTATGATATGGCTGGCGCTGAGAAGATGTGTGATTTGATGGTGACCTGCGCCGAGCAAAAGCTTCCTCTGGTTTGCTTTGTCTCTTCAGGTGGCATGCAGACAAAAGAAGGTGCCAGCTCTCTCTTTTCTATGGCCATTGTGAACGACCGCATCACTCGGTTTGTTTGTGAAACCGGACTGCCTGTAATCGTCTTCGGTTTCGGCGACTGTACCGGTGGTTCGCAAGCCAGCTTTGTAACCCATCCGCTGGTTCGCACCTATTATCTCAGCGGCGCTGACCTACCCTTCGCCGGCCGAGTTGTCGTGCCTTCCTTCTTACCCTCCATGTGTACTGTTTCCAATTACTTGGTCAAAAATGAAGGGGCTATGCATGGATTGGTGAAACATCCATTTGCCGAAGACCTCGACGATCAATTGCGCAAGATTGATCCCGATATCGTTATTCCGAAGGATACGATCGAAGACGTCCTCACCAGCAATCTGGAAGGGCGTGTCGAGAAGCAGTCCGTCGCCAAACTACCACCCGCTCAAGCGCGTGATCAGATGCGGCCTATCGAGAAGATTTTGATTCACGCTCGCGGTTGTACCGCGGCCAAACTAATTCGAATCGCCAAAGGCCTTGGCAAACAAGTACTTCTGGTTCAGTCGGATCCAGATATGGATTCGGCACCTGCCAGCATGCTCGACGAAAATGATGAATTGGTGTGTTTGGGCGGACAAACTCCCGACGAAAGCTATCTGAATGCGCACTCCGTTCTGGCTATTGCAGCCAGACATGGTGCCGACTCCCTTCATCCAGGAATCGGCTTCCTCTCAGAAAATGCTGGCTTCGCTCGACTCTGCCGATCACGCAATCTGAACTTCCTTGGTCCAAGGGCACAAAGCATGGATCAGATGGGCAACAAGTCCACGGCAATCCACACGGCGATGGCCAACGATGTCCCAGTAGTTCCAGGCAGTCATGGCATCCTTGCTACCGCCAATGCTGCTGCTGCGGTAGCTGAAGAAGTCGGTTATCCCGTATTGCTAAAAGCAGTTCACGGTGGTGGCGGCAAGGGCATTCAAGTAGTCCGCGAGCCCTCCGAAATTAAGACGGCTTTTAACCGAGTATTTGCCGAAGCTAAATCGGCCTTCGGTAACGGTGATCTATACCTGGAAAAATTCGTTGAATCGATGCGCCATATCGAAATCCAGATATTACGTGATGGGCATGGCAATACTCAGATTCTTGGTCTACGTGACTGCACGGTTCAGCGCAACAACCAAAAAGTCTTGGAAGAGTCTGGCTCAACTATGCTGACCCAAGCCCTAGCGAAAAAGGCTTTTTCCAGCGCGCGAAAATTGGCCGATGCCGTTGATTACATCGGTGCTGGCACGGTCGAATTCATCTACGATCTGACGGAAAAGACCATCTACTTTATGGAGATGAATACACGCCTCCAGGTAGAACATCCGGTAACAGAATGGACCTCCGGGGTTCAAATTGTTGCGCAGCAGTTCAATATCGCCGAAGGCGGTTCCATTAAGGATCTTAAAATTGGCGAAGATGGATTCTCAATCGAAGCACGGGTGACTGCTGAAAAGGCCAAGCTCAATGATCAAGGCGAGTTCGACTTTATTCCGACGCCCGGCCTAGTCACCGAGTGCAAATTCCCAGCACGCGATGATCTGGAAATTATTTCTGCTGTGGATGAAGGCAAAACCATATCCCCTTTCTACGACAGTATGATTGCTCAACTTATCGTCCACGGTAAGGATCGCAATGAAGCCATTGCCAAACTTCTTGAGGTTCTGGATGAAACGAGCATCAAGGGCGTATGTACCAATATTGCCCTACTCAAACGCATCCTTAACGACGACACATTCATTAAAGGCAAGTACGACACCGGTTATCTGCCCGCTTTCCTAAAAAGCATTGATAGCGATGCACTGATTGAGGAAATGGCATACACCGGCGTAGATTCCACTGGCACTGATGTTGATTCTCTGCGCATTGAAGGTACCAATGAGCTTAAGGTATTGGCGCCTATGACAGGGATTTTCTATTCGACACCCTCACCAAATGACCCCAACTATGTTGACGTTGGCAGCCAGGTGAATGTTTCTTATACGATATGCCAAATCGAAGCGATGAAACTCTTCTCGCAGATATCCCTATCCAGTGTTACCGGTGCAGGAGAACTCTTTGAGGCGGAGCAAAACTACGAAGTGGTTAGAGTGAATCAAGCGAATGGTGCTCAGGTGAATGCAGGCGACCTGCTCTTTGTTGTCAAACCTGTATAAGCTCCAGAGAAACTCTAGGGGACAACTAGAGCACAAACAAAAAAGCCGACTTTGCGTCGGCTTTTTTTATGGCGCGTCGGTCTATGAACTGACCGACTGAACCTCTTCCCGTTTGGGTACTGGCTCACCAGCCTGATCAAGAACCGTTGGGATAACCCTGTTTCTACCGTAGTTCTTACCGGTATAGAGAGAATCGTCCGCAGCAGCTACCAAACGATCACCCCGACCATCCAGCGCTCCTGGAGCCGAAGCAAGGCCTATGGTGACGGTGACCACCTCTTCCTTGTTTCCAGCGCGATAAGGAATCTTCAGTTTTTCAATGGCCTCTCGCATCTTCTCGGCAACAAAACGTGCGCCTTCAGGATCTGTTTTAGGCAGAATTACGGAAAACTCTTCTCCGCCGTATCGACCCACAAAATCGTAGGGACGACGCAGAACCCTTTGCAGTGTCTCTGCTACCTGACGAAGCACCTTATCGCCAGCCGCATGACCGTTAATGTCGTTATATTTCTTAAAGTGATCGATATCGATCATCATCACTGATAACCAGTTGGTATTTCTTTTGGATTCCCGAGAAGCATAGTCCAGCGATTCTTCGACAGATAAACGATTGGGAATACCAGTCAGAAAATCGATTCGCGCATGACGGCGCAAGGTTTCATTCAGCAGTGTGTTTTCTCGTGCCATATGGTGGCCAATCAAGGCACCGATCAGAACTGAAAGTATGAGCCAGAACTCATACAGATCGAGCTCAAGATGAGCATAGGCCTGACTGGCATCCAGATAATAGCCTCGCTCTTCAAGCGCACCGAAAATGAATATACCCACAACAATAATAATGGAGGAATACCAGCCCCAGTCCCTGCCTCGCAACACCGCCGCCATCAAGGGTGTGATGGGCGCCAGCACCATTACCGGGCTATTGCTCCCCTCAGTAAGGGCCGCAACTATTAATAGTGAACTTACCCAGGCACATATCAACAAGACGCCGGAAAATCGCTCCACCCATTGTCGTTTGATACAGATGTAAACGATAAACATGATGATGCAGACAAAGGAGGATGCAATGGTTGTGGTATCGCTAATGGAACCAATTTGCAGACGAACAAAGAAACAGATCGCAGCACCAAGACTCAACAAACCTGAGGTCTTTTCATATAGCGCGGCGTTTCTAGCGGCCTCTGGGGCGCTGCGGCCAGGATCTAAATCTCTTTTTCTTGCCATCCTCATTCCATTCAAAATGATCTATGCAGAGCAGTTTAGGCAGTAATCAGGTTTTCGCCAACACAGTTCGCCGCACTAGCAGTCCTTTTTATAGGGTATGTGGCCGATTAGAGGCGCATTCAGGTGTGATTTCAGGTACTCAATATTTTCTATGAGATAGGCCATGTCAGGATCCAGCGTATTTGCGATCCAGCCAGCCAACTCTAGTCCGCTCTGCTGAATTGCGTCCTGTGTTAGTTGAGCGTGATTCAGGCATCCAAGCTTCATGCCAACGATAAGGATGACAGGTAAGTCTAGGCGCTTGGCAAGCGCCGACATATCCCCAGACTCTGATAAGGGGGTTTTCCAGCCCCCGGCACCCTCAACCAATACGCTGTCGTAGTCATTTCTAATCTGAGTAAATGTCTCTTCGAGCATGTCGAGGTCAACTTTGATTCCAGTTTTTTTTGTCAGAATATGGGGTGAAACGGGCTCTTCAAATATATAAGGGTTGACCTGCTCATATGGCTGATTTGTGCCACTGGCCTCGATTAGAGACAGAGCGTCCTCATTCACCATCTGACCGTCGCGTAGATATCCTCCGGCTGCAATAGGCTTCATTACGCCCACAGACTCACCCTTACTGACAAGATTCTCTATTAATTGAACAGACACATAGGTCTTACCTACGTCAGTGTCGGTACCTGTGACAAAAAACTGTTTGGGAAGATTAGTCATTTTCTAAAACCATAAACGCCGCGACGTATGTAGACTGATACTTCTGCTCGGCAAACTCACTTTCAATCGCGGTAATAAGATTAGTGTAGAAACCGCGACCCATTAACCCCTTGCGGCGCGAGACCTGAGCATTGGTTGCACCCATGCGCTTGGTGCTTTCCAAAAGCGACTGCGCGCTAGTGTGCTCGATTTGATAGCTGCGTCTATCAGACTGAACCAGATTCAATCCCGATCGACTAAGCGCTGCAAGTAATTCATCCATAGTCTGCAGGGAGTGCAGCCCCCTATGACCGGCAAGGCCTAGAGCTGAATGCCATTCGGCCAATGTGCCCTGAACAAAAGTCGCCAAGATTGCTTTGCCGCCCGGTGCCAAAATACGTTTAATTTCTGCCAGCGATTGTTCGAAATCCGTCCATTGCAGAGAGGCATTGGAATAGATCAGATCGACGGAATCTGATTCTAACGGCAGGGATTCCATATCCGCCTGCAGCCAACTCGGTGGATGAGAGCAAAGGAAGTCCGATCCGCCAAAATACTGCTGAGACGCCGCCAACATCCCCGCCGCAATATCCAGCCCAATTAGATGGGACAGCGGATGCCGTCGAGCCAGTGCCTTGGTCATGTAACCGGCGCCACAGCCCAAATCAATGACTCGCTCTGGACTATCAACTCCCTCAGGAAGCATATCCAGCAGATAATCCGCCATCTGATTCTGAACTTCAGAAGCCAGCTGATATCGAGGCGCGGCGCGACTAAATTGGCGCGCCACCTGAGCCTTATCTACACCCATCATGATCTGACCTCAGCCACCAAGGCATCCAGGTGCTGAGTAATCTCTCTCGGGTTAGACAGAGGAGGAAAATGCCCGCACATCAGCTGTTCCAGATTGGCGTCCAGCTCCGAACCCATCCAACTAGAAGCTCCCGGAAAACAAACAGCATCCTTGGCTCCGGAGATGATTCGAACAGGGATTTTCAGGTCTTGTAGTTGATTTCGCAGGTCTATCGTTCTGAGAATATTTAAACCATTCATCAGGTTTTCTAGCGACGGCTTGGGCGCACTATCAAGAATTTCGGCAATGGGTTTTCTGAGCTGCCTCGCCTGAATACTGTCTCCTGCCTGTAACAATAGGTAACGAAGATAATTGTCGCTGTACTCCTGCTCCAACCCGGCAACAAAGGCTTCAAATTGATGGCTATCCATACCCCACTCCCAGTCAGGCGAGCGAACAAACTTGGGGGTGGTACAAATGAGCAAAAGCGCCTTCACCCGCTCCGGTGCCAATATGGCGGCTCGCATAGCCAGCATTCCACCGAGAGACCAGCCAGCCCAAATAGCGCTGTCCGGAGCACGTTGCAGTAAGTCTTCAACGACCGCATCCAAATCGTCGGGAAATAGATCCTCAGTTCGACTTCCATAACCGGGCAAATCTAGGGCCTGGGTAGTTGTGATAGCTGCTGTAGTTTCTGTAGCCGCACTCTCAACCTCTCGCCAGACACCAGCGTGATATCCCCAACCGTGCAACATCAAAACCTCAGCGCTCAAAGCAGACCCTCAGACTTCAGCTTTGAGAGGGCTTCTAATAACTGTCTCAGGTGATCTTCGGAATGAGCCGCAGTCAGAGTAATTCTTAATCTCGCACTACCTTCAGGAACCGTCGGGGGGCGGATGGCAGTGACCAATATTCCCGCCTCTCTTAATTTTGCAGAACACTCCAGTGCCCTGCTGTTGTCTCCGACTATAAGAGGTTGAATCGGCGTATCCGATTCCATCAGTTCTAGTCCAATAGACTTTGCTTCCTCTCGAAAGCCATTAATCAAAGTATGCAGATGATCTCTACGCCACCCCTCTTCCACCAACAAAGAAAGGGCCGCCGCGTTAGTAGCGATCACTGTGGGCGGTAAGGCCGTAGTGTAAATATAGGGTCGAGCTTTCTGAATCAGCGTATTAACAAATACCTGATCACCCGCTACCACGGCACCGAAGGAACCTAATGCCTTACCCATTGTGGCCAGCATCAAATTGTTACCTCTGGGCCTGAGGTTCTGACTGTTCAGACTGCCTCTTCCCTGCACACCTAAAACACCAAAACCATGAGCGTCATCGAAATAAGCCAGAGCTCCATAAGATTCGGCAAGAGAAGAAATAGAAGATAGATCAGCCAGATCTCCGTCCATACTAAAAACCGCGTCGGTCGCCATAAGTGCTGGCTTATCAGCCAATTCCCTTAGGCGGCTCTCCAAAGAGTCCATATCGGAATGCGAATAGCGCTGCAGAGATGCGCGGCTAAGCCGTCCTGCATCGATCAAAGAGGCGTGATTCAACTTATCCTGAAGGATCACACCTTCACGATCAAAGAAGGCGTTAATCACCGCAAAATTGGCCATATATCCGGTAGAAAATAGCAGCGCCGCCTCGGCTCCGACAAAGTCGGCGAAGTCTCTCTCAAAGTCTTCAGCTAACTCTTGGTGACCGCATACTAGGTGGGAGGCACCGCTGCCGACGCCCCATTTTTTGGCGGCCGCGACTGCTGCTTCAATCAATTTGGGGTGGTTTGCAAATCCGAGATAGTCGTTGCTGCAAAAGTTAATCAGCTGGCGATCAAGAGAAATTTCCGGCCCCTGAGGGCTAGAAACCACATTGCGAACCCGCCGCAAATGTTGAGCTTCAGCAGCTTCCAGTTCAGAAGCCAGCTGTTGGTGCCAGTTCATCCCGCAGCTGCTTTAGGCTTGAACCGACTCTGGCTGGATGCCCAATCGATCAAACAATTCTCTGTCGTGTTTGCAGCTGGCATTGTCTGTGGTCAGCAATTCGTCACCGTAAAAGATGGAATTCGCCCCAGCCATAAAACAGAGTGCCTGCATTTGGTCATTCATTTCGTCGCGACCGGCAGAGAGTCGGACATAGGATTGTGGCATCAGGATTCGGGCGACAGCGATGGTACGAATAAAATCAAACTCATCGAGATCGGCAACATCTTCCAGAGGTGTGCCGGGAATTTTTACCAGCATATTGATGGGTACGCTTTCCGGTGGCTTTGGCAGATTTGCCAAAGTGCGCAACAAACCAATCCGATCTGACTCTTCTTCACCCATTCCCACGATGCCACCAGCACAAACATTCATACCTGCGTCGCGCACCGCTTCCAGCGTATCCAGTCGATCCTGGTAGGTTCGCGTAGTAATTATTTGGTCGTAGTAATTTTCGGAGGTATCCAGGTTATGGTTGTAATAGTCCAGACCTGCTTCAGCCAGCTGATGAGCCTGTTCAGGTTTTAGCATTCCCAAAGTGGCACAGGTTTCCAGACCGAGCTCTTTTACCGCTTTCACCGTCGCCAGCACCTGAGGCAATTCACGGTCTGAGGGGTTACGCCAAGCCGCACCCATACAAAACCGCGTCGCTCCCGAATCAACTGCTGCTTGCGCTGCTTCTAGTATCTCCGGAATAGGCAGTAACTTTTCCTTCTCTAACTCTGTGTCGTAGTGACCGGACTGGGGGCAATAGGCACAGTCCTCTGGACAGGCACCAGTCTTAATGCTGATCAGGGTACTGAGTTGAACACGGTTGGGTTCAAAGTGTTCTCGATGAACCTGCTGCGCTTGGAACATCAAGTCCATAAAGGGCATTTCAAAGAGCTCTGCAACCTCTCGCTGCGACCACTGATGACGAATAATGGGTTCTACATACTGGACGGATTCGACTGAAGCCACGAATCAAACTCCTGTTAACTAAATTCAAAGCGAAAGGTTAACAGATTTGGCCTTTGGGGTCATACTTAGCAGACAATTATTGGTCTCTGTTAGTCTGCCCCTTCCGCTATTTCGTTACTGCCATGAATACTGAAGAATTTTTACTTGATCAACTCCGCCAACCCGGATTTCTCGGCGGTGACGAGTTGGGAAATCAGCTGGGGATTTCCCGTGTCTCCATCTCCAAGCATATGAATGCCCTTCGTAAAAAAGGGCTTCCTTTGGAATCAGTTCCCGGCAAGGGCTACAAGCTAGAAGAAGGCGTTTATCTGCTGCATTCAGGGACCATTCAGGCTCACCTGAGCGCAGGGCTAGCGGATCATCTGGCCGAACTCCATATCCACCAACAGCTGGAATCTACCAATCAATGGCTAGCCGATCAGCCCTTTTACGAAAATCAGGCCGTAGTCTGCCTGGCGGAGGCTCAATTGGCCGGGCGGGGTCGAAGAGAGCGTCAATGGCACAGTTCTCCCTATCGTAACCTGCTCTATTCTCTGTCCTGGCGATTTGCCAACTGGCCGAACTCTCTGCCATCCGCGAGCCTGCTTGCAGGACTGGTTGTAGCAGAAGCGCTGGAAATTTGCGGTGTGCCGGAGGCCAAAATTAAATGGCCAAACGATATCTACCTGAATGACAAAAAGTTGGGGGGGATTCTTGTCTCTGCGAAAGGCGAAGCCAACGGTGCCTGTGATCTGGTTATCGGCGTAGGGCTAAATCATCATATTCTCGAAGAACACAGCAAGGATATTGATCAGGATTGGCTCGACCTGCATTCCGCAAATCACAGTGTGGATCGAAACAAATTGGCAGCACTAATTACTGAGGGCTTCATCGATCTACTCCCTAAATTTGAGCGATCCGGCTTTTCACCTTTTCAGGATGCCTGGAATGCCCGCTGCCTCTATTTGAATCAGAAGGTTCGGTTCTTTAATTCACAAAGCCCCGAAACCGATGAATTGCAGGGAATTTGCCGCGGGGTGGATGAATCTGGCGTGTTAATGGTAGAGACTAGCGCTGGCGAAAAAATCAGTGTTCGCGATGCCGACCTGAGTATGAGGTTGCTATAACTTTGGACTACCTTTCGGGGGAAAAATGAAAACAATAAATATAATTGGAATTCTTCTATTTACTTCATTGCTGACAGGCTGTGTGGTCGTAACGGACTCTTCGTTCAGCGTCGATCCGAACCAGGAGATGGAGGAAGCCAACAAGGCAACTGCTTTGGCTTTTTACCGTCCCGGAATCACAATTGAAGAACGGGATGCCATGATTCACCCTGGCTATATCCAGCACAACCCGGCCGCCCATAAATTTGCTATTGAACAGGGAATTACCGCCAAACAAGCCTTCCCTCTGTGGATGCAACGAATAGCCGGTGGCGAAGGCCCTGCTAACGAAGGCCCGCGTCCTCCGGCGGGAAAGCAGGCCTATATGGCGGTTGCCGAGGGAGATAAAGTCTTCCTAATGAACCAACGATTTGCGCAGGATCCAAACGAACCACCCGGAACCTTTTATGAATATTTCAGCTGGGGCATGTTTGGTTTCAAAGATGGTCTGATCTACGAACACTGGGACGGAAATACAATCCAGCCGGAATAGCTCGACCTAATTGGGCCTATTCCAATTTAGGAATCGATAATCTGGCCTTCCTCGTCGAGTTCGGGGTAGGCCATTTTTTTGCCCAGATAATAATTTTTAAGTTTGGGATAACCCCACTCAAAGGCGAGCCGATCTATTTCGTCCATTGGCAATCGAGGCTGATCGAACATACCTGCCGACTCTCTTTGACGACAGGCTTCAGAAAGAATCAGCGCAAAGGCCACCGATACATTCAGCGACTCCACCAATCCCATCATAGGAATATAAATAAAGTCATCCGCCAGAGCCTTCGCCTCGGGGCTGACCCCAAGCTCTTCAGAGCCCATCAGGATTGCCGTAGGTTGGGTAAAGTCAAAATCCTGATAGGACACCGCTTGTTCCGTCATATCAGCAACCGCTATTCTCATTCCTCTGCCCTGAAGCTCCGCCACCGCCTCATCAACCTTCTTATGGTGAATGGTTTGTACTCTTTTGTTGGTTCCTGCTGAAATTCCCGCATAGCGCTTAATTCCTTCTTCCTCGGGAATTACTGCGTGCATTTCTCCAACAGCAAAGGCGTCACAGGTGCGGCGCATAGCGGCCAGGTTTCTCCCTTTGCGCACCTGATCCGCCAGCAGGGTTAAATCCGGCTGGCGCCGCTCAAGGGTTTTTCTAATTTTGTGGTATCGTTCTGGCGTCATGTTTGATTGTCGGCCGAGTGCTGACTTCGTCAGGCTGAATTGTAAACCCGAAGCGCTGCAACAGAGTGTTCCGGCCACAAAATCAAAACAAATTCTCTCCGCTTCCCTTCCGGAACTAGTGGAAAAGGCGAAAAGGTCAAGCACAGCATGCGCGTCACCTCTGAAGATATTCTGCACGGTCCTATCAGGGAAACCCTCGTGCGAATGACCGGCCCCATGATTATTGGTATCTTTGCCATGATGCTCTTTGGCGCGGTAGATACCTTTTTTATCAGTCTGATGGGTACCGACGAGCTGGCTGCCATCAGCTTTACCTTCCCGGTGACCTTCACCATTATGAATCTGTCCATCGGCATGGGCATCGCTACTTCCGTCACTCTGGCTCAAATTATTGGCCGCGGTGAAAAACAAACAGCACAGCGTGTTTGTACTGACGCCCTCTGGTTTTCCACTGTTTTGGTGGTTTTGGTGGCCCTTCTTGGACTGGTAACCATTGACCCACTCTTTCGAGCCTTGGGTGCCACAGACAACACACTTCCATTTATTCGTGAATACATGGTGATCTGGTACCTAGCTGTTGGCTTGCTGGTTATTCCCATGACAGGCAACGCTGCGATTCGTGCAACAGGGGATACCAAATGGCCCAGCATACTGATGATGGCCAGTGGTTTGGTTAACGCCATTCTTGACCCCTTTCTTATTTTTGGCATCGGTCCTTTCCCAGAGATGGGCGTGACTGGCGCAGCACTGGCTACCGCCATCTCCTGGGCGATTGGCTTTATCGTTGCGCTCTGGCTGCTCGGCGTAAGAGAGAATTTACTCACCATTGCCCTACCAACGCTTGCGGAAGTGAAAAGCACTTGGGGGCAACTACTGCGTATCGGTTCGCCCATTTCACTTGCCAATATGCTGACCCCCATCACCATTCTGTTTCTGACCGCCTTGGTGGCGCGATTTGGCGAAGCGGCAGTAGCCGGATACGGAGCGGGTGGTCGATTAGAGGCATTTGCCATGGTAGTTGCCTTTGCCATGACCTCTACTCTGTCGCCCTTTATGGCGCAGAATATCGGCGCCGGTAATGTCGGCCGCGCCCGCGAAGCACTGAATATGAGCCTGAAATTTATCTTTGTTTTTCAACTCGTTGCCTACATGTTACTCGCCATCGCGGCTCCCTGGATTACAAGCGTCTTTAGTAAGGATCCGGCAGTGTTGCTGGTGGCCAATCAATACCTTTGGATAATGCCCGCCGGAGCTTGCTTCTACGCACTGGTTATCGTGATGGCTACCGCCTTTAATGCCGCCAAAGAATCCAATAAAACGCTTCTGTCGAGCCTTGTGAGACTATTTGTTTTTATTCTTCCCTGCGCCTTCCTCGGCGGTTACCTGATGGATATTCCTGGTCTGTTTCTCGGTTCAGTAGTCGGAAATCTGATGGCCGCAGTGTTTGCTTTTTGGCTTGTGACTAAGATGCTAGACCGCCTGGAAGCCAAGACCCTCTAGGTCCTATGTAAAAAACAGCTTCCGTTATTTTTATTTTACTGTATATAATTACAGTTATGAAAAATCTAACCGCTCGTCAGTCAGAAGTTCTCGCCTACATTCGTGAATATATGAGCGAAGAAGGCATGCCACCCACCCGCGCCGAGATCGCCAAGCAGCTTGGTTTTAAATCAGCAAATGCCTCAGAAGACCATCTCAAAGCCCTCGCCCGCAAAGGCGCCATAGAGCTTGTGCCCGGTGCGTCCCGAGGCATCAAAATACCAAATCTGCCCGTTGCAGATGCTTCCGAAGAGGCTGCCAACGACGGCTTAGCGATAATTGGCAAAGTGGCTGCAGGCTCACCTGTGGCAGCCATAGAAAATATCGAAAAACACGTAAATCTTGATCCTTCGCTCTTCTACCCACCCGCCGACTATCTACTCAGGGTAGAAGGCGACAGCATGATTAATATCGGCGTTCACGACGGTGACCTGCTCGCGGTAAATAAAACCTCATCCGCCAATCAGGGCGAAGTGGTGGTGGTGCGCATTGATGAAGAAGTAACGGTTAAACGCTGGAATCGCGTTAATGCCGACCATATTCAACTAATAGCCGAAAACGACGACTATGCCCCTATAGAACTAAGAGCAGGTGAAGTTGAAGTGAATGTCGAAGGGAAAATGGTTGGCGTGATTCGGCAGTGCTAA
>JABJGI010000058.1 GCA_018662305.1 Porticoccaceae bacterium
TACAAAGCCACTCTCTGCAACGAATCTACTGATTGAGGCCGAGCTCTTTCTGCAGCTTTTTGGTCAGTCCCAATGAAACAATTCGGTGTGATTCTTCGATGTAATATCGCAGTTGCTCGTCCTCACCCGCATCAATTTCATACTGCTGAATCCACTTCATTCCTCGTGAAGCCAAGTATGGTGCTGGCCGAAACCCTGGCTGATCTTTCAGCACATCGTAGTTCAGCTCTGAGGTTTTAAAAGTAAATGCTGGCTGCTTAGATTTATCCCAGCCCCCAATAGCGAAAACCTTCACGCCAACTTTCCAGACATCCGCTCCGCCCCATTGAACCACGTGACTGGTAGCGGGGAGCGATCCGCAGAAGGCATTGAATTCATCGTAGGTCATATCTACTCAGCCTCGAGGGTGATGCTGAGCATGTAGTAATTTCATGCGCTCTCGTGCAATGTGGGTGTATATCTGTGTAGTTGAAAGATCAGAATGGCCAAGCAACAACTGCACGACGCGCAGATCCGCGCCGTGATTTAGCAAATGGGTGGCAAAGGCATGGCGCAATAAATGCGGCGATACGCTGTAACTAATACCGGCTCTTTTCGAGTAGATAGTAATGCGATGCCAAAAAGTTTGGCGGGTCATTTGTTTGCCACGACGGCTTGGAAACAGGACGTCACTGGCACCCGGAGGCAAAAGTTCAGGCCGCGCCTCTTTCAAGTATCGATCCAACCAATTTAGCGCTGTTTCTCCTACGGGTACCAATCGCTCTTTACTCCCCTTTCCGAAGGTACGGACTACTCCCTGACGCTGGTTAACCTGACTCATGGTCAATCCGATTAGCTCAGACACTCGCAGCCCGGTAGCGTAGAGTAGCTCCAACATGGCTTTATCACGAAGCTCAAGAGCAATCTCGATGTCGGGTTCGTTTAACAAGAGTTCAATATCTGCTTCCGACATGCTTTTGGGAAGCGGACGGCCCAGCTTGGCGCTATCAATAAGCTCAGTGGGATTGACCTTGATTCGAGACTCACGAACCAGCCAGGCATAGAAGCCGCGAAAACAGGAAAGATGACGAGCGGTTGAGCGAGGTGAATGCTGTAGCGCATAGCGGTGCGCCAAATATTCCTGAATATCGCCGGAGCCGGCCTTTTGTAATGGCGTTGATTGAGTATCTAGCCACTTTGCTAGGCTAGTTAAATCTCTGCGATAAGCACTAATACTGTGGGGGCTTAAACCTTTCTCGGCCCAGATATGATCGAGATATTCTTCTATCAGCGGGTCTTGCTTTGCAACAGCGGCTTTGGTCATGGGGAAATCATGCCAGAAAAGATCACTAACTTATTCATCACCGCAAACAAAAAAGGCGTCTATTTAATAGACGCCTTTTCTAGTTAAAAAGAAGATCTTAGTTGAGCTTCTCTTTAATACGGGCTGCTTTACCGGACAGCTCTCGCAAGTAATAAAGCTTAGCTTGGCGAACATCACCACGACGCTTAACCGTAATGCTATCAATCAGCTTGGAGTAAGTCTGGAAAGTACGCTCAACACCAACGCCATGAGAAATCTTGCGAACGGTAAAGGCAGAGCCTAGGCCGCGGCTTTTAATGGAAAGTACTACACCTTCATAAGCCTGAAGACGTTCACGGTTGCCTTCTTTTACCTTTACCTGAACAACGATAGTGTCGCCCGGCGAGAACTCGGGAAAATCCCGATCCATTTGCTCATTTTCAAGCTCTGCAATAATGCTGTTTCTACCGCTCACGTCTTTTCTCCGATACGTAAATAGCGCTATTAATTGGATAAGCGCAAATTAGTTTTGTCGGTTCAGAATCAAATCTGGCCGCATTTTTCGAGTCTTGGTTTTTGCCTGCTGGCTTCGCCATTTCTCTATTTTCTTGTGGTCTCCGCTGAGCAATACATCTGGCACAGCCTGACCTTCAAATACCTCTGGCCTCGTATAGTGGGGCCAATCTAATCCACCTTCCGTTGATTCACTAAAAGAATCCTGTCCGGCGGATTCAGCGTGTCCCAAGACTCCTGGCACATGCCGCAATATTGCATCTATCAGTACCAGGGCGGGTAACTCGCCACCACTGAGTACGTAATCACCAATCGATATCTCTTCATCTACCAAGTTATCAATGGCACGCTGGTCAATTCCTTCATACCTGCCAGCGATTAGAATTAAATTCTGTTCTTCGGCAATCTCAGCCAGCTCTTGGGTTCGCACCTGAACCAACCTTTTGCCCTGCGGAGAAAGATAAACAACTCTCGCGTTTTCTTCTGTCCAACTCTTGGCCATTTGAACTGCCGCCGTTAAGGGCTCGCAGCGCATGACCATTCCGGGGCCGCCACCATAGGGTCGATCATCAACCGTTCGGTGTTTATCTGTAGCGTAATCCCGAGGGTTAAAACACTGCAGATCTATCTTTTTTTCGGCTACCGCTCTACCGGTAACACCGTAATCCTTAAAACTTTCGATCACATCGGGGAAAAGAGTTATCAGTGCCAACTTCATTTAACACCTCTCTTCATCAACCCTTAAATCTTTAACCCTTGTGCTTGGCCAGCCGGATTAAAAATCGGGATCCCAATTCACTTCAATTTGGCCAGCTTGCAGATCAACTCGAAGGATATGCTCTCCCGGTGTCCAGGGAACCAAGCGCTCTTGCCCGTCCTCCGAATGAACCACCAACACATCGTTGGCTCCGGTTTCCATCATTTTGGTGACCTTGCCAAGATGCGTTCTACTGCCTTCGTAGAGGCTGTCGACTTGCAACCCCTGAAGCTGAAACCAGTAGTATTCACCTTCTTGCAACGGATCAAACTGGTCAATGTCCACTTCGATCGTTGCTGTGACCAGCGCCATTGCCTGATCTCGATCTTCAATTCCCTCTATTTGGGCAATAAGTGCTTTACCACTTCTTCGCCATTCCAGAGGTTTGCAATCTCTGCCACCCTGACCAACAACTAGCTGCCAGGGTTGGTATTCAAAAATCTTTTCTTGTGGTGATGTCTCTGAGTAAATCTTCACCCAGCCTTTTACACCGTGGACGCCAGAAATCTCACCGACCCTAGCTGTCCTTTTTTCTGGGGAGTTATTACTCACCCGAAAACTCAGAGCTCTTAAATCTAACCTAGGCTAAATTAAGCAGCTGCCTGTGCTTCGCGTGCCTCAGCAACCAGAGAGCTAACGCGATCAGAAAGTGTAGAACCCTTGGAAACCCAATAATCAACACGTTCCAGATCAATGCGCAGACGCTCTTCATTTCCACGGGCACCTGGGTTGAAAAAGCCCACACGCTCTAGGAAACGGCCATTACGGGCCTTGCGGCTGTCACTTACGGACAGATGATAAAAAGGTCGCTTTTTGGAGCCACCGCGAGAAAGTCGAATAGTAACCATCTAAAAAATGCTCAATTTGTATACAAAAGAACCGCTAACACACTGAAAAACTTAAAAATTTGTTCTAGCGGCCCGAAAGGGCGCGTATTTTACGCAAAGTGGGTGAGGAATTAAACCGATTTTTACCCTTGGGAGCGTTATTTTTTAAGGGCTCGTGCGGAACAGGTTAGCTCTCGGTTTTAGCTGATTTTTAGAGGACTCTATTGAAAAGGATTTTTCTTCTTATCAAAGGGCATCCCATCCCCTCCTAACCCCGGTAATCCCGGTGCTTGGCCTGGCATTCCGGGAACTTGGCCCGGCATGCCGCCAGCTGGATTTCCGCCAGCTCCACCTAGGGCATTCATCATCTTGTTCATGCCTTTCGCAGAACCCATTTTCTTCATCATCTTTTGCATCTGCTTATATTGCTTCAGCAGTCGCGCCAGATCCTGAATCGTGGTTCCTGAACCTTGAGTGATTCGGCGTTTGCGTGAGCCGTTCAGAACATCAGGGTTCTGCCGCTCTTTCGGCGTCATGGAGTTGATAAGTGCCTCCATACGCACAAACTGACTTTGGGTGTCTTTCTGCTCCATCATCTGGCTCATACCGCCCATTCCGGGCATCTTGTCCATCAGCGCGCCCATGCCACCCATATTTCGCATTTGCACAAACTGATCGCGCATGTCTTCAAGATCAAAGCCTTTACCCTTGCTCTTGGTGATTTTCTTGGCCAGCTTCTGAGCTTTGTCTTTGTCGACCTTGCGCTCAATCTCTTCAACCAGAGAGAGCATGTCGCCCATACCGAGAATACGGGAGGCGATTCGATCTGGATGGTAGGGCTCAAGGGCGTCAACCCTCTCTCCCATGCCGATAAATTTAATCGGCTTGCCGGTGATGTGACGAACTGACAGCGCTGCACCGCCACGAGCATCACCATCTGCCTTGGTTAGGATTACACCCGTCAGATCCAAAGCCTCGCCAAATGCTTTGGCGGTATTGGCGGCGTCTTGCCCCGTCATAGCGTCGACAACAAAGAGGGTTTCTGTTGGCGTCAGGGATTTTTGCAGAGATTGAATCTCGCCCATCATCTCCTGATCGATAGCCAATCGGCCGGCAGTATCTACCAACAAGACATCGATAAACTGACGCTTGGCCTGAGCAACAGCATTCTGAGCTATTTTTACCGGCTTCTGGTCTGCCTGACTCGGAAAGAACTCAACGCCAACTTCACCAGCTAAAGTCTCGAGCTGTTTGATCGCCGCAGGCCGATAGACGTCGGCACTAACAACCATCACCTTTTTCTTTTCTCTGTCTTTTAAATAGCGCGCCAATTTAGCCGTTGATGTGGTTTTACCAACACCTTGAAGACCGGCCATCAAAATAACGACAGGCGGTTTGGCGGCAAGATCTAAACCTTCTGCGGCACCACCGAGAACATCGATAAGCTCGGCTTCAACAATTTTCAGAAATTCCTGACCAGGAGAGAGACTGGTACTAACTTCTTGTCCACTTGCCCGCTCTTTTACCCGCTCTACGAAATCCCGCACCACGGGGAGAGCAACATCGGCTTCTAACAACGACATACGCACTTCGCGCAGGGTTTCCTGAATATTGTCTTCCGTGATCTTTGATTGACCACTGATTTTTTTCAGGCTGCGGGAAAGGCGTTCTTGTAAGTTCTCAAACATTTGCTATCAAAAAGAGGGGTAATTCGGGCCGGCGAGTATAAGGTTTTTAGACTGCTGCGTCATGAGCTTCCATGCTGGCGCGGGCTATGACAAACTTGAGAACTGCTCTCCGCATTTATCAAAACAGGTACAGAAAGCGCTTTGTTAGCCAATTTCCTCATTATTGTCAGTCTAATTGCCTATTCCGCAGGTTTATCACGCCTTGTGACTGCTCTGAGGCAAGATCAGGCTATTGGCGCGCCCATACAATTTATTGCAGGACTGGTCGGTAGTCTGGCTCATATTGGGTTGATGGGCATTCTGATGATCCAGCCGGAAGGGATTGATTTCAGTCTGCTGAAGTCTGTTTCCCTGATGTTAGCGGTGGCGGTGCTTTTGGTTAGCCTGAGCAGCCAGCGATATGCCATCCAAACAGCGCAACTTATGTTGATCCCTGTGGCCGGGGCTCTCGCCATTCTTAGCCTGCTGGCACCCAGTTCAAGAGAACTTCTACAGCTTTCCCTTGGCACCTTCTCTCACATAATTTTGTCGGTACTGTCATATGGCGGCTTCACCATTGCTGCAGTTCTGGCGCTGTTACTCAATTACCTGAGCGCTCGCCTAAAGGAACACCAAGTAACTTCTCTGGTGAAAAATATTCCTCCGGTCGAATCCCTCGAATCTTTGCTATTTGAACTACTGAGCTTATCCAACGTGCTGCTTGCGCTGGCTGTTTTAAGTGGCTTTATTTTTGTCGACGATTTTCTCGGTCAAAACCTGATTCACAAGGCGGTTCTCTCCATTCTAGCCTTGGTGATATATACCACTATTTGTATCCGCCACTGGCGCAGCGGATGGCGAGGAAAACAGGTGATGCGCTGGATATTTGGCGCATACATCTCGCTGACTCTGGCCTATGTGGGCAGCAAAATTGTTCTGGAATTGATACTTCACCGATAACTGCCCTGCAATAACCCGGTCGCGGGGGCTTGCCAGCCGAAAAAAAGTACTTCAACATGCTCGTCCCAAGGCAATAGAGGTCGCGCCGCGTTGAACGACGCTTCCACTGGGGCTTTATTAGCCCTACTTATATTTCTAATTTTTCTTTCTGCTTTTTTCTCCAGCTCCGAAACAGCCATGCTTTCGGTGAACCGGTTTCGCCTGAAACATCTGAAGAAGAAGATTCGCGGAGCGAAGCGCACCTCGGATTTGCTGGAACGGCCTGATCGTTTAATCGGCCTGATACTGATTGGCAATAATGCCGTCAATATTCTTGCGGCACTAATATCAGGAATCCTGTTCGCCCGCTGGTTCGGCCCCGAAGCCGGCATCTGGTTAACCACTGCCCTACTGACGCTTATCATGTTGGTATTCGCTGAGGTCACTCCTAAGACTCTAGCGGCCTTGCACCCGGAACGCCTAGCCTTTCCCTATAGCATCATCCTGTCAGTACTTTTGCATCCTTTCTCTCCAGTTTTCTGGCTGGTGATTATCGTTAATTGGATTACCAACTCCATCGTCAGAGCCTTTGGTGTCGATCCAACGAGCCTGAATCAAGAAGAAATCAGCCCGGACGAACTGCGAACTGTAGTGGATGAAGCGGGACAGCTAATTCCAGATCAACATCAGGACATGCTGATCAATATTCTCGATCTGGAGAAGATGACGGTTGACGATATTATGGTTCCGCGCAACGAGATTATTGGACTTGATCTTGAAGACGATATCGAGGATTTGACTAGCGCTATCCTGAAAAGTGATCACACTCGCCTGCCTGTCTACCAGGGGGATATCAACAAAATAATAGGCACCCTGCACTTGAGACGGGTAAATCGCATGATGAAGGCTGGGGGTGAACAGATTACCAAGGAAGCCATCAAACGCTTTTGTCGCAAACCCTATTTTATTCCCGAGAATACTTCCCTGCCTGTGCAACTGGTAAATTTTCAGAAGAATAAACACCGTATGGGTTTTATCGTAAACGAATACGGTGAGGTAGAAGGACTCGCCACTCTGGACGATCTGCTGGAAGAAATTGTTGGCGACTACACCACCTCTGTAGCCGACGAAGAACAGGAAGTAGAACAATTGTCCGAGAAGGAATATCAAATTCTCGGTAGCACCAACCTGAGAGATTTAAACAAAATAACTCATTGGAATATTCCGACTGACGGGCCAAAAACCCTGAGCGGTTTTTTGGTGGAAGAACTCGAAGTCATTCCCGATGGCCCGGTGAGCTACCAGCATGACAACCTCCGATTCGAGACTCTTGAAATCAGCGAAAAACTAATCGAGAAATGTCGAGCCTGGCGTTTTAAATCCGCTGCGCCAGTTGAAGAAGACTAAGTCTTTATAGATTATCCAGGGCTCGGGCATTCAGTTCTTCTGTGATCTGCGCCCTCTCTTCGTCCGTATAGGTTCGCCAATAGGTAATTTCCTCGGGCTTACGAAAACAGCCCGCGCAAAACCCAGCATCGTTGAGCGAACACACGCCAATGCAAGGGCTACTGATAGGTTGGTATGAAGCTTCGTCGCTCATCTTGTTTTCGTATTCCGATCTTTATTAATTAAGGGTTTCAGCATTTCTTCAATAATCATGGCGGTTAACCCCCATACCTCTTCGCTTTCATAACGCCAGCTAGGGAGCCTATAGGTCACCCCGTTGGTTTCTCGATAGTCGATACGTTCCGGTTTCTCATCGACAAAAAAGGACAAAGGAATAGGAAGTATCTCGTCCGTCTCATCACTTGCGGCGGAGAGTTTAGCTTTTTTAGGGATAACTCCCAAAAAGGGAGTCACCTGCACGCCAAAACGAGAGGGTCTGGCGGGAAAACTGAAGATCATTTCCACATCTTTTGGCCGAAGGCCAATTTCTTCATGAGACTCTCTCAGGGCTGTTTGTGACAGGCTGCCATCCTCCGCCTCCCACATGCCTCCTGGAAAGGAAATTTGACCCGCGTGAGTGGATAAATGCTTAGCGCGTCTGGTGAGAATAAGATTAGGAGCGGAAAGCGAGTCTGTCACTGGAATAAGTACCGCAGCAGGGCGAACCGAAGCCGAGCTCAGGTGGTTAGGCTTAGGCATTTTTGCCTCGATCTCCATATCCTTGGAGCGGTAGTGATCTGTCAACTGCTTTAGCAAACTCATGGGTTAGAATTCTACGTTAGTTTCTGCGAGCCATAGTCCATGATGAATTTTTGTAATCGATGTGCAGGCGCCCTCTCCGAGGAGGTTCCTGAGGGCGACAATCGTCCCAGACATGTCTGCCAGGAATGTGAACATATTCAATACCAAAACCCTAGGGTGATCGTTGGCTGTATTCCTTTGTGGGAGGGCAAGATTCTTCTCTGTAAGCGCAATATCGAGCCCAAATTTGGCCTCTGGACGCTGCCTGCTGGCTTTCTGGAGCTGGGCGAAACCATGGCGGAAGGCGCTTTGCGAGAGACCTACGAAGAATCCATGGCGAAGGTGGAGATCGTCGAGCATTTTGGAATGTATGACATTACTAGAGTCGGCCAAATCTACTCGATCTATTTGGCAAAAATGCTTTCTGCAGATTTCAGTCCCACACCCGAGTCATCAGAAGTCGGGTTATTCGATCCGGAAGATATCCCCTGGGACGAGCTAGCATTTGAAGTCATTAAAACCACTCTCAAAGAATTTATTGAGCGGGGCTAATTGGCTCTAGTGGAGATCCAGAACGCTGTGGGCAGCCAGAGTAATTAGGAAGACCACAACAACGCCGGCGAGAACAAAGCTTGCAACCCGTCGTGCCTTTGATGTCACGTGCATTGCCGGCAGCACATCTACAGTAGCAATATAGAGAAAGGTGCCCGCCGAAAACAAAACCGCTAGCCCTCTTCCCACGGCACTCACCTGGGCGAACAGGTTCCAGAAAAGAATGATGGCGATAGGAGTTGCCGCTGAAAATATCAACAAATCAATTTTTGATCGATTGCGATCATGCCGCTCGTGCAAACTGAATGCCGACACACTAAATGCTGCAGGAAACTTGTGCATCATAATGACCAAAACCATAGTGAAAGTGAGCGCCGCTGAGCCTTCAGCCATTGAGGCGCCTATCACCATGCCATCGATAAATGCGTGAACCGTTAACCCAATTATGGCGGGCATCACGGATTTGCTCGGGTGATTTATATGCTCGTGACCGTGATCAACTGCGTGATCGTGATGCTCTTCGTGTATGTCATGACCAAAACCAAAGGCTTCGAGCACCATCATAAAAACAAAGCCAAGCATGAGAGCTATACCCACGGCAAAAAATTCGACTTCTTGTCCTGGAAGCTCATGCTCAGTGGCATGAGTGAGCATCTCAATTCCTTCGGGGATGGCCACCAACATAGCTGCGCCGATAAGAAATCCAGCCGCCAATCCCGTCATGTCTTCCAGCCGGCTCATAAAGCCCTGTGCAGATCGGATAAAGGGAATGGCTCCCATCGCGACGGCGCCCACAAAGGTCACCAGACAAACAAGGATTAACTGAAGCATTGGGCTCATCTAAGTTTCTCAGTCGACCCAAAGTCGTGCATTGCGGAACATACGTAACCAGGGACCATCTTCCGGCCAGTTTTTATCGAACCAGGAATTAGTAAGGGTGCGATATACCCGCTCCGGATGCGGCATCATGATGGTTACCCGGCCATCATCATTAGTCAGACTGGTAATCCCTTGTGGAGACCCATTGGGATTTGCCGGATATCTTGTTGTGGTCTGGTGTCCATTATCAACAAAGGAAAGTGCCACTTGGTTAGCAGCTATTGCCGCCGCCTTAGACTCGCTTGAGGAAAAGAGCGCCTGCCCCTCCCCATGTGCAACAGCCACTGGCATAACAGAACCCTGCATTCCATTCAGCAACACGGACTTCGAGTCCTCCACTCTGACCAGCGCAACACGGGCTTCAAATTGCTCAGACTGATTTTGCACGAAATCCGGCCAATGTTCGGCCCCAGGAATGATTTCTCTTAGCTGCGACATCATTTGGCAACCGTTGCAGACTCCTAGAGCAAAAGCGTCTTTGCGCGCAAAGAATTCAGCAAATTGATTACGCATTTTTTCGTTAAACATAATAGAGGCAGCCCAGCCTCGTCCGGCTCCCAATACATCTCCATAGGAGAAGCCACCACAGGCAACCAAACCTCTAAACTGGCTCAGTTGGTAGCGGCCGGATAGAAGATCCGACATATGGACATCGATGGATTCGAATCCAGCAGCATCAAAAGCGGCCGCCATTTCCAACTGCCCATTGACACCCTGATCTCGCAGAATTGCCATGGCTGGACCTTTACTAAGGTTCAAATAAGGAGCAATGACATTCTCTGCGGGGTCAAAACTGAGATGTGAGCTAAAACCAGGATCCTTCTGGCTTATAGAGTCGAATTCCTGTTGGGCGCAGTCACTGTTGTCCCGTTCATGCTGCATGCGAAAACTGGTCTCCGCCCAAACCTGCTGCAGCGCGGCGCGGCTGGAGTCAAATACGAAACTAGTATTTGAGTGAATCTTGATACCTTCTTCTTTTGTTGCTGAACCGATTCTGGTTAAACAGGACGACAATCCCAGCTCCTTGAATTGTTGTTCAAAGGCTTCCTGATTATCTGCGCTGACTTGAACGACAGCGCCAAGCTCTTCGCTAAAGAGCACCGCAAAAATATCTGGGGAATCCAGCTGAACATCTAACCCACAGCGACCTGCAAAGGCCATCTCTAAAAGAGTAGCTAATAAACCACCATCGCTGCGATCGTGGTATGCCTCGATCAGGTTTTTCTGTAGGCAGGATTGCATCGCTTGAAAGAAGCTACCTAAAATTTCAGGATTTTCGAGATTGGGGCTGGAATCGCCCAATTGGTTATAACACTGCGCCAGTATTGAACCGCCTAGACGGTTTTTCCCCTGACTCAAGTCAACCAACCAGAGGCTCGAATTCAGATCTAGGGTCAGCTGGGGTGTAAGCGTCTTGCGCACATCGGTAACGGGGGCAAAGGCGGAGATAATCAGACTGGTTGGCGCAGTAACGGACTTATCCTGATTGTCTTCAGACCAGGCCGTACGCATAGACATAGAGTCCTTGCCCACGGGAACGGTAATTCCCAGTGCTGGGCAAACTTCCATGCCCACCGCTTCAACCGTTCGGAAAAGTTTCTCATCTTCGCCGGCAAAGCCAGTGGCACACATCCAGTTTGCGGAAAGGCGAACTTTGCTCAGTTCACCAATAGCGGTTCCAGCAATATTGGTTATCGCTTCACCAATGGCCATTCGACCGGAGGCCGGAGCATCAATTAGTGCCAAAGGTGTTCGCTCACCCATGGACATCGCTTCACCGGTAAATCCCTGATAGCCGGTTGTGGTGACGGCAACATCCGACACCGGAACCTGCCAAGGGCCAACCATTTGGTCACGAGCGACCATGCCAGTAATGGAGCGATCACCAATAGTGATTAGAAATGATTTGCTAGCCACTGTTGGATGACGCAACACTCTGTCGACTGCCTCATTCAGATTTAATGAGGCAGTATCAAAACTCTGGTTCTGTTGCGCTTCTGAAGTGACATCTCGATGCATCTTTGGCGGTTTACCAAAGAGCACAGACATAGGCAGATCTACTGGGTTATTTTCAAATACGGGGTCGGCAACCTGGAGCCTCTTCTCTTCTATAGACTCACCCACGATGGCATAGGGTGCACGCTCCCTCTCACAAATAGCTTCGAACTTCGGAAGATCCTCGTTGCGCACCGCCATTACATAACGCTCTTGGGCTTCGTTGCACCAGATCTCGAGAGGCGACATGCCCGATTCGGCACTGGTGACCTGACGAAGATCAAACTTACCTCCCGTACCACCATCTTTCACCAATTCTGGCAGTGCGTTGGATAAACCTCCGGCACCAACATCGTGGATAAAGGCAATTGGATTGTTGTCTCCCATAGCCCAGCAAGCATCGATAGCTTCCTGACAACGTCTTTGCATCTCAGGGTTTTGCCTTTGTACCGAAGCAAAATCTAGATCTTCGGACGAACTTCCTGTGGTCATCGAGGATGCAGCACCCCCACCCAAACCAATCAACATAGCTGGCCCACCCAAGACAACGAGCTTGCAGCCGGGATCAAAGGGCGGTTTATCTACATGGTTTTCGCGAATATTTCCGTAGCCGCCGGCAATCATGATGGGCTTGTGGTAACCGCGACGATGCCCCTGATGATCCATCTCAAAAGAACGGAAATAACCGCACAGGTTAGGACGACCAAATTCATTATTAAAAGCAGCCGCCCCAATTGGACCCTCGAGCATTATGGTGCGAGCATCAACAATGCGTCCCGGCTTGCCGTA
>JABJGI010000076.1 GCA_018662305.1 Porticoccaceae bacterium
ACAGGCCAAAGCCCGCGAAGCTGCTACATAGGCAAGCTCGGATACGCCGACATGAGAAATACGGCGCTCTTTCATACCAGTGCGACTAGTTATCCACTCATCTGAAGTATCGAGAAAAGTGGCAAGGTCATCATTCGTGACAGTTGCAGGTGGTAGGCATTTGCCCCAACCAGTAACGGCAGCAGAGGTCATCTTCGATCCCTTAGAAAAACGCGGATTGTAACAGAACCAATAGCATCTACTCTTCCAGATGATGGCTTTTGCTCAAAGCTGCAGCCTTTTTCCGGGTTCCGCTGGTGCAGGAGAATGTTGTATCTATCCTCGATGTCCTTAGAATAACTGCCCGAACTCGAACAGCATGGGTACCAGCTCTCTGATATGAAAATTTATCTTTCCGCCACTATAGCCTTAGCCACTATTTTATCTGCATGTAGCTCTTCAGAAACACCAACCCTTGAGCTCAGCCTGGATGAGGGACAAGTCAATCAGGTCTACCAACTAGCTGAGTCATTGAGTGTTGAAGAAGTTCTGGGCGACGCTAACGCAATGGAAGTAGCAACCTGGCTGTTCTCGGAAAATTGTTCCACCTGCCACCAAGCCGACGCCACCGGCAAAATGGGGGTACCAGATCTAACTGACTCATTTTGGTTGTTTGAAGGGACCGAAGAATCAATTAAACACAGTATTTCCCAAGGTCGAGTTGGCCTAATGCCCAGGTTCAGCGATCTAATCGGAGAGGTGGAATTAGGCCTATTAGTCTCCTACGTCGAATCACTTGCCTCGAGTGAGGAGCAAGGCTCGAGCGAGGCTTCGGGCAAAGAGATTTACGACGAACACTGTGTGATTTGTCACGCAGCGGATGGTACTGGTTTGGCCAATCTCGGGCCGAATTTGACGGATGATCACTGGCAATGGGGCGATAACATGATCACCATCCGGCAAAGCATTGCCAATGGCAGAACGGCCGAGTGTCCTTCTCAGGAAAGCGTGCTCTCCGATGCACAAATCCACCTACTAACGGCCTACGTAATGAGCCTGAGCGCCTCCTGATCAAAGATTTGCCATGCCCTAGCCGGCTTGGCTAATTGCCTCGAGCTCTTCACTCAGCGTAACGGCAAAGAAAAAGACCTGCGCCGAAAAATACATCCACACCAAAAATATCACCAAGGCACTGGCAGCACCGTAGGCGCTAACGATAGCGCTGTGTTGCATATATATTTCCAGCAATAACCGGCCCAGAGTGTAGGCAACCAACATAAAGCTTGAGGCTCTCAGAGTCGCTGACCATCCGGGAGCCCGGTCAGGTATCCATCGAATCAACAACACTCCCGCCATGGTTAGCAATAGCGCTGGCCAGGTATTCCTAAACAACGGGTTCGACCAAAAGTCATCTAAACCCAGAACCCCACTAAAGGACGGCAACAAGGAAACGATTACAAAACCTGCCGCTGCAATAATTCCCAGAACTATCGACAAACCCAGGCCGACCAAGCGGCCTATTAATCCGCGTTTAAAGGCAATCGCGGCGGATTCGGATTTTTCATCAAATATATCTCTAATTCCGAGCCGGATGCGCACAAAAACCTGAGAGGTTGCCCACATCAAAATGACAGCGAAAATGAGACCACTGGAAAGCGTATTCCCCTCCCAAACCTGCAAATGAAAAAGCTCAACTAGCTCAAATGCTTCGGCCTCGGAAATAAAGGCGCCCAGCCAAGCCACCGCACTAGCCTTTGCCTGCTCGGTTCCAATAAATCGCTCCGCGATAAGCAAAGAAAAAAACAGAAGGGGCGCAGCGGAAAAAAGCGTATAGAAAGAAACTGCAGCGGCCTTCCCTGGGCCGTCTTTGTCAAACCATCTTTGCCCCACACCTATGAAAAGCTGAGCGAGTTTTTTGCGCTTTTTTAACATACTGGATGTATCACAATGCCAGCCTCTATTATGCCCTTTCAGGCAACTCTTAGGGCTGGCCTTAAGCTTTTGTCTCTGCTACAAAGAGTTCAAACAAAGAGAATAAAATCTATGGAATCTCAAACGGCCGCCCCAGCTCACCTCGACGAACACTGGTTCGGACATCCAAAAGGTTTGTATTTCTGCTTCCTAACTGAGATGTGGGAACGCTTCTCCTACTATGGCATGAGAGCCTTGCTGGTCTTTTATTTGACTCAGCATTTTCTGTTTGGCGACTCTGAAGCCTACTTGATTTTTGGCGCCTACGCCTCGCTGGTGTATATGGCACCTGTTATTGGCGGTGCACTTGCTGACAAATATTTGGGCATGCGGAAATCCGTTACCTTCGGAGCAATACTGCTGGTAATTGGCCATTTCGGTATGGCACTAGAAGGTCCTGCAGCTGAGCTTCTAGCCGGTGAAGTCGTGCGCAACGGTTTTTTCACTCAAGTATTTTATTTATCGCTGGCTTTTATCGTAGTTGGCGTTGGTTTCCTAAAACCCAACATTTCCACCATAGTCGGCGAGCTCTACCCTCAGAACGATCCTCGGCGAGATGCCGGATTCACAATCTTCTATATGGGCATCAATATAGGTGCCTTCACTGCCTCACTACTCTGCGGCTGGTTGGGGCAAACCTATGGCTGGAAGTATGGTTTCGGCCTAGCTGGAATCGGCATGCTCTTCGGTCTACTGGTATTTCTGCAGGGACAAAAGCATTTCAATGGCGCTGCTGAATCATCAAAACCAGAATTGCTAAAAGAAAAACTTTCTCTGGGGCTGTGTCGTGAGCATCTCATCTACCTGAGTGCGATAGGCATGGTGCTGGTAGCTTGGCAGCTTGTTCAACATCAAGCTGTCGTGGGTGGTGTACTTGGACTAACCGCAGTAGCAGCAATCGCCTTTATTCTTTTTTATGCCTTTAAGAAATGCACGCCAGAAGAGCGCGACCGACTGGGAGTAGCATCAATACTGATCATCTTTAGTGTCGTATTTTGGGCGCTATTTGAACAGGCGGCGTCTTCTCTAAATATTTTCGCCGACCGAGCAGTTGACCGATCCATCTTCGGCTGGGAAGTACCGGCCGCCATGCTGCAATCTATTAACCCGGCCATCATTTTTCTCTTTGCGCCATTTGTCAGCATGCTTTGGCCAAAGCTAGCGGCGCGCGGCATTGAGCCCAACACACCACAAAAGTTTGCCATCGCGATATTATTGGTGGGCCTAGGCTTCCTCTCCCTTGTACTAGGTGGGTCTATGTCTGAGGGAGGACGCATCGCCCTATTCTGGATATTTCTTATATATTGGTTCCACACCATGGGAGAGCTCTGCCTTTCCCCCGTAGGGCTATCCATGATCACTAAACTTTCTGTACGTCGAATAGTGAGCCTGATGATGGGCGTCTGGTTTCTCGCGAGCTCTGGCGCTCACTACATTGCCGGACTCATTGCTGTGGCTACCAGCTCTGAACCAGAAGCGGGTCAAACAGCCGTCGAGGTAACATTGGAGGTGTACGCTAAAGTTGGCTGGCTAGCGGTTGCCATCGCCTTAATCTTGTTTTTTGCATCACCTCTGTTGAAAAAAGGTATGCACGGAGTCAGCTAAAGCTTACCAACTCCCAATATTGGGCATGGATAACCAGG
The DNA here is from genome assembly GCA_018662305.1 of Porticoccaceae bacterium. Taxonomy (GTDB): domain Bacteria; phylum Pseudomonadota; class Gammaproteobacteria; order Pseudomonadales; family GM7GCV1; genus JABJGI01. Next base: position 3,594 of record JABJGI010000076.1, read on the forward strand.
GCTCTTCTGGCTCTAAGGCTTCACCCTTTTGAAGCAGCTCGACCGAAATGCCGTCTGGACTTCGAACGAATGCCATATAGCCATCGCGGGGGGGGCCGGTTGATCACTACTCCTTTAGCCTGTAGTTGCTCGCAAAGCTGATAAATATTATCGACTCGGAATGCCAAATGGCCAAAGTTACGACCACCATTCAAGGTTTCAGATTGGTTATTGCTCGGCCAGTTGTAGGTAAGTTCCAGTAATGGCGCTTTATCTTTTTTTGCCCGCTTCTTATCACCTGGCGCTGACAGAAAAATCAGAGTGAAGCGACCTCGCTCATGATCCCTTCGACTAATCTCAACCATGCCGAGCCCATCACAGTAAAACTTCAGACTTTCATCCAGGTTAGCCACTCTAACCATCGTATGAAGGTATTCCATATCACGCTCCTTGAGTATCCATTATTGCCAGCACCTATGCAGAAGTTATGCCGAATGTGTGCAGCTTACACCCTACTTATAAAGCTCCACTAAAAAGGTAAGGGCATTTCTGTTCCGTTGATATCCAGTACTCTGTCCACCAAATGCAGATTGGATTTCACCCGACCATCATTCCGCAAAACAAAGCCCTGAGCTTCTGCAATTCCGAGAGACATGGTGGCCTGTTGATCAATCATTGTCTGCCTCATTTCAGGAGTCAGTTCAAAACCCGAATCCTCTGCAAAACTGGCGTCAACACTGTTGGCGGCCTGCCAGGCTAGCAGATCCATCACCAGACTTTCATCGGCATCCAGACTCAAATCAGCAGTAACAGCTGGAATGAGTAGGTCAGGCCGCATGAAACTGACTGTGTCCGGAAGCAATTGCTGATCTATAGAAGTTCTAAAACTGGCTACAAAACTACGTCCCTCATGACTGAAGGCGACTATGGGTAGCTCAATCGCAGGGCTTAGCTGGAGCGCATCGGGCAATTCCGTGATGGCAAACTGCATTAAAGCCGCCTCCACCGCTTGCTCATCTCCCAATGGCAGCTTCATTGCGAGCTCCATGTATCTTTGCATCGCAAGGTTGCTGATATTTTCGTAAAGGATGGCAACTTCTGCGTCGTCCAGACTCAGATCTTCTGCCTCGAAGAAATCCAATCCCATGCGGTATTCAATGTCGGTACTCTCTTGCGAATCACCCGGAGAAACGGAGACTTCGAAACTCAAGTCTTCCAGAATTCCAGCCTTGCCATCTGCGTTCACACTGACCGATTCCAAACTAAGATCACTATCACCATAGGCTAACCAGGCCATACCTTCCTGAAAGTTCATTTCTGAACTCAGAGAAATCTTCCCAATCTCAACCTGGGAGCCTTCCTGGAGGCCAAAGCTCGCACCCTCAGAGGTCGCTGAAGTTTTTGAATAAAGACCGAATTTCTCGAATTCCGCAACACCTTCCATTCCTGCAAAAGAACTCGCTGAAACAGTTTCTGGGTTCACAAAATTCATCGCTGGAATGTTGTATTCCGCCCGCCCGTCTCCTGAAAAACCCATCCGCCCGCTCGCTTCGAACAGGTAGTCCACACCAACCAAATCCATCGCCTCCTCAAGGTTTGGAACGCCCTCTCCATCGAAATACATATAGGCATCTGCCAAACCAAAACCCAATCCATTCTGAGTTAGTAGTGGCCCATGTTGAACCCTGACCTGAAATTCGAACTGCTCAAACATCTGCGCCATCTCGTCAATTTCATCTTGAGTCATGGTCTGAGCAAAGATTTGCGGGTCAAGCGAAAATCCGTAAGTGAGCAAAGACGAACGATAGCCGCGTTCTACCTCAAGGCTGTATTGATAGCCTGGCATTTGATAGCTGCTCAATTGGGACTGCGCAGCTGACTCAATTTTTCCACCGACAAAGTAGGGAGAAATCCCAAAAATCGCTGCTAAAACAAGAACTACTCCAATAACTACCTTCATATAACTTTCCCTGCCTCCAAAGAGGCTTTTTTGTTGTCGATCCAATACCAAATCATCGCTGCTAATAATAGGCTAACCGGTATCAAGCCGACAGACACCAGCCCAGCCCAGCTAAGGCGCGCCATCACAAACCCAGCGCCGAGCGACGCAGCTGCCTGCAGACTAAAGATTAGCCCGTCATTTATCGCCTGTGCCTTGAGCCTGTCCTGGGGCAAATAGCTGTTGGACAGCATCGCCGTTCCAGCGACAAACAGAAAACTCCAACCAATACCCAAAAAAACGAGTTGCACCCAGAACCCAGCCACACTGGTATAAAAATAACCGACGCCTATCGCCAATAAATAGGCCAACAAACCCAGCTTAATCATATTAAAAGTACCAAACCAGCGGAAAAGTAGCGGGCTGATCAAGGAGGGTAAAAACATCGCTGCGATATGACTCTGGATCACGAATTTGGTTTCTACCAGCGAATGCATATAGTGGTGGTGCATACTGATGGGCGTGGCGGTCATGATAAAACTCATCACGAAGTAGCCCACTGCTCCACTGCAAATCGCTAAACAAAACCCGGGGTTAATCATCTGACTCAAGGGACGCGCTGCAGTGCTAGCCTCCAGCCGTTTAACAGTTGCAGGCTTAAAGCCCAGCACAACCAGGCTTGCCATCACTAAGCAAATTGCAGCCATCCAGAAAGAGCCCTGATATTCGGCTGCGGTTAAATCCTTGCCAATCACAGCCAGCTCGGGACCTACAAAGGCAGCAAAAATGCCACCAGCCAATATGATGGAAGCCGCGGTTGGAGCACGATCTTTACCCAGACATTCGATAGCTGCGTAGCGAAACTGCTGCACTCCAGCGACAGTGAATCCAAGCAAGTAGGTCCCAAAACAAAACACAAAAAACTTATCAGAAACTATTCCCTTAGACGCAATGAAACAGGCGAGAACACCCAACCAGAGAAAGACAATCGAAGTCAGTTTGCGCCCAAATCGTGCGGTTGTGCGAGACACTGGCCAGACACCCATCGCAGTACCGATCACCGTAGATGCGACCGGGATAGTTGCCCAACCTGGGGAAGGTGCCAACTCGGCCCCAACCAGACTGGCGATAAAGATCACCAGCGGAACACTTATAAAAGCAAAGGCATTGGCCAATGCCAAAATAACGACATTGATGTAGGAATTAGCTTTCACTGTTTGGTTCCAACCACTGTCTTGGGACTGTAAGAGAGGTGAGGGATAATACAAGAATCCCAGTAGACTAACTCGAAAAAGCCCTGCCAAGGCTCTTCACTCTATGATTTAGGAGCAATTTTTGAACATTCTTTATATATGCACCCACAACCGCTGCAGAAGCGCGATTTGTGAGTCTATTACTAACAAACTCTCTGGTGGTCGAGTTCAAGCCTATAGTGCGGGCAGTCAACCCGCAGGCGAGATTCACCCCCTGACCTTGAAGTTCCTTGAGAAGAGAGGATTCCCAACGGCGGATTTGAAGAGTGAATCCTGGGACAAGTACTCCGACAAAGACATCGATGTGGCAATAACAGTCTGTGATAGCGCCGCCTCCGAAAGCTGCCCACTTTGGATGGGCGATACCCTCAAGCTGCATTGGGGATTAAAGGACCCTTCTAAAGTGAAAGGAAGCGAGGCTGAAATTGAAGCGGCCTTTATGCGACTTATCGATCTGGTTCAGTTGCGCATAGAACAGTTAATGGAGTTGGACCTAGAGAACCTAGAGCCAGAAGAACTCAGCCTGGCGCTAATGCTCATCGCTGAGGATCATTAAAGCTGAGATGATTTCCATTGGAAAATCACCGACTTTTTAGCAATTTCAATGACCAAAGAGCTCATTTTCGGAGAAATCCAGTGTGAACTAGTTCCGTTTTATTCTGAAAAAGGGTGAAATAGCCCATACTTTTTGGGGTGTTTTTGAGAATTAGTGTGCATTTGTCTCAATTTGACCACTTGCGGTTGGCAAAAGGGGTGCGATATCTGGATTATGCATCCCGTG
>JABJGI010000008.1 GCA_018662305.1 Porticoccaceae bacterium
GACAGGAGAGTATACGACTCCGGGTGGAGGGGGGAATCCGATGCATATCATTCGCAAACTCACTTTTGAAAATTGTGATCCCTCTAGGCTCGACTACCAGGCTTGGGAATTTCGCACTGATTGGCCCGGGCTGGCAGCAGATTACCTAATTACAGAAGAACGCGCATATCCAAGCCTTGCGGTAGGGATGGGCATGGGGGGATGATTTAAAGGCGGGTATTCTGAGCTAAAACATGCGAGGGGACGATGTGGAAAGTGGGGCTGCGTTGAGACCAAGTCCGGAACTGGCTCCCCCGGCCCTCGCGCAGAGGCGCGGGCGTTAAATCGGGAGAAAGCAGTGCTTTCACAATTCCCGATTTAACCCAACTGAGCTCCTCCCAGCAGAGATAAAACCAGAACAATAAAAAAGGCCACCCATAAGGTGGCCTTTTTTATTGTTTGGCTCCGCCTGCTGGGCTCGAACCAGCGACCCAATGATTAACAGTCATTTGCTCTACCAACTGAGCTAAGGCGGAATCTTGAGGCCGCGTATCTTATAGACGTGCCCCAAATGGGTCAATAGACTGTGAGCCCCCAAAATGGCATTTTTTAACTGGCACTTTCCTTGACTGATTCCGAGACAAAAAGAGACTTTGATTTAACCTCAAAATACCAGCCCGCAGGAGATCAGCCGCAGGCGATTTCCGCCCTCTTGGAAGGGCTAGATGACGGGTTGGCCAGCCAAACTCTGCTGGGGGTAACTGGCTCAGGCAAGACATACACCATCGCCAATGTTGTAGCTCAATCGAATCGGCCAGCCATCGTTTTGGCCCACAATAAAACTCTGGCGGCACAACTCTACGGAGAGTTTAAGGAGTTTTTTCCCCGTAACTCAGTGGAATATTTTGTTTCCTATTACGACTACTATCAGCCGGAAGCCTATGTCCCCTCTTCAGATACCTATATTGAAAAGGACTCTTCGGTAAATGAACACATCGAGCAAATGCGGTTATCGGCAACAAAATCCTTGATGGAGCGTCGTGACGTAATTGTTGTAGCCACCGTGTCCGCCATTTACGGTTTGGGTGATCCAGATGCCTATCTGAAAATGATGCTGCATATGGTGCGCGGTGATCTGGTGGATCAACGATTCATATTGTCGCGCTTAGCCGAACTCCAATACACCCGGAACGATACGGATTTTCGCCGGGCAACATTTAGAGTTCGCGGAGACATTATCGATATCTTCCCCGCTGAATCCGATGAGCTTGCTGTTCGTGTAGAGCTTTTTGACGAAGAAATTGAAAAAATTACGCTTTTTGATCCTTTGACTGGGGAATCAAGAGGTGAAGTTCCGCGCATCACGATTTATCCCAAGACACATTACGCTACACCAAGAGAAACCATTCTCAGTGCAGTGGATCAAATTGAATTGGAGCTGAAGGATCGCCTGACCTATCTGCGCGAGAATGATTTGCTGGTTGAGGCGCAACGACTAGAGCAGCGAACTCGATACGATCTCGAGATGATGCGAGAGCTTGGTTATTGCACCGGGGTAGAAAATTATTCCCGCTATTTGTCCGGCCGAGCACCCGGCGAGCCGCCTCCTACACTATTCGACTATGTTCCCGATGATGCCATTGTGGTGGTGGACGAATCTCACGTCACCATTCCGCAACTTGGTGCCATGTACAAAGGCGACCGATCGCGAAAGGAAACTCTGGTGAATTATGGGTTTCGCTTGCCCTCGGCAATGGACAATCGTCCGCTGAGATTCGATGAGTGGGAGAGTCTTTCCACCCAGCTGATGTTTGTTAGTGCAACTCCAGGACCCTATGAGGATGAGAAAGCAGGAGCTGTTGTAGAGCAAATCGTTCGCCCTACAGGTTTGCTAGACCCAGAGATTGAGATACGACCTGCAACAACCCAAGTGGGTGATGTGTTGTCTGAAATCAACAAATGCGTTGAGAAGAAACAACGGGTTTTGATTACGACTTTGACTAAACGCATGTCGGAAGACCTGACAGAGTATCTAGCAGAGCAGGGCGTCAAGGTTCGCTACCTTCATTCGGATATCGATACCGTTGAGCGTATTGAGATTATTCGAGACCTGCGGCTTGGAGAGTTTGATGTTCTGGTGGGTATTAATTTGCTTCGAGAGGGGTTGGATATGCCTGAAGTTGCCCTAGTGGCCATTCTGGATGCTGATAAGGAAGGATTTCTCAGATCTGAAAGATCACTAATCCAGACCATGGGCAGGGCAGCCAGGAACGCCGAGGGTAGGGTGATTCTCTATGCAGATCGTGTAACCAACTCGATGGAGCGAGCGATCGAAGAAACCGATAGACGCCGCAACAAACAAATAGAGAACAACAAAGCCTTGGGAATCACGCCAAAAACCATTTTTAAAGACGTCGCTGATATTCTCGAGGGCGCACGTGTTGTTCCAGGCAAGAAGGGCAAGGGTTCGAGATCTCAAATCGCCGAGCCGCAAGCGGGCTACTTCACTGATGCCGCTCAAGAAGCAAACACACCCAAGCAGATCGCTGAACTAATTTCAGAGATGGAAAACCGCATGTTCGACCATGCGCAAAATTTGGAGTTTGAGCAGGCGGCTCAGCTTCGAGATGAAGTTGGCGCGCTACGAGAAAAGCTGGTCAAGTTAAGTTAGAGGTTCGACTTTGCATGGAGTTGCGAATCCGCTAGAATCGCGCGCCTCTAGTAATGCTGTACGACCGTAGCTCAGTTGGTTAGAGCACTACCTTGACATGGTAGGGGTCGGTGGTTCGAATCCACTCGGTCGTACCAATTTTCCCCTAAAAATAGGGATAGCTTTAAAACTCACGTGGCCTCTCGTAAGGGTCACCACTGAAAGGATAGACATCATGCCTACTATTACTCTTCCCGATGGCTCTCAACGCGCTTTTGATAAGCCAGTCTCCGTCTACGATGTTGCCGCTGATATTGGCCCAGGTCTTGCAAAAGCGACCTTGGGTGGTCTGGTTAATGGTCAGCGCCGGGACGCAAGCGACCTAATTTCTGAAGACGCTGAGCTGACGCTTTTTACCTCTCGTGATGAAGATGGTGTTGAGATAATCCGCCACTCCTGCGCGCACCTGATCGGTCATGCCATAAAGCAACTCTGGCCAGACGCCAAAATGGCGATCGGCCCGACCATTGAAAACGGCTTTTACTACGATATCGATCTGGAGCATCAATTGACTGATGCCGATATCCAAACTCTCGAAGAGCGTATGAAAGAGCTGGCTAAATCTGACTACCCCGTTGTCAAAAAAGTGGTGAGTTGGGAAGAGGCATATAAAGTTTTCGAAGAACGTGGTGAGACCTACAAAATGGAAATCCTGGATCAGGATATCTCCAAAGAGGATCGCCCGGGTCTCTACCACCACGAAGAATATATCGACATGTGTCGAGGCCCTCACGTGCCCAATATGAGCTTCTGCCATCACTTTAAGCTGATGCGGGTATCAGGAGCTTATTGGCGCGGAGATCAGGCAAATAAGCAGCTGCAGCGCATTTATGGCACAGCTTTCCCGGACAAGAAGCAGCTAAATAAGCATTTGAATATGTTGCAGGAAGCCGAGAAACGAGACCATCGGAAGCTGGCCAAGAAGTACGATCTTTTCCATTTACAGGAAGAAGCTCCAGGTATGGTGTTTTGGCACCCCAGGGGTTGGAGTATCTATTCCACAATCGAGGAATATATGCGTCGGGTGCAGTACGACAACGGCTACAGCGAGATCAAAACTCCCTTGATAGTGGATCGCACCCTATGGGAGAAGTCCGGCCACTGGGATAAGTTCCGAGAGGATATGTTTACTGTTGAATCCGAATCTCGCGATTACGCGGTAAAACCCATGAACTGTCCCTGTCATGTGCAGGTCTTTAATCAAGGATTGCGAAGCTATCGTGATTTGCCGTTGCGCTTGGCGGAATTTGGCAGTTGTCATCGCAACGAAGCCAGCGGAACGCTGCAGGGGTTGATGCGGGTTCGAGGCTTTGTTCAGGACGATGCGCATATTTTCTGTACTGAAGAGCAGATTCAGGATGAGGTAGCGACCTTTATTGAGCTTCTCTATGCCGTTTATGCAGACTTTGGTTTTGATGAGATTCTAATCAAACTCTCCACTCGTCCTGAAAAGCGCGTCGGGAGCGATGCTGATTGGGATAAAGCCGAAGATGCGCTGAAGCTCGCTCTTGATAACAAAGAGCTTCCCTGGGAGTTGTTGCCGGGCGAGGGCGCTTTTTATGGGCCAAAAATTGAATTTTCTCTGAAGGATTGTCTTGGAAGAGTCTGGCAATGCGGCACTATTCAAGTGGATTTTTCCATGCCGGGTAGATTGGAAGCGCAATACGTTGCCGAAGATGGTTCGAGACAAGTTCCAGTGATGTTGCACCGAGCAATACTTGGGTCTTTTGAGCGATTTATCGGTATTTTGATTGAACATTATGAAGGTGCTTTCCCGGCTTGGTTGGCGCCAATTCAGGTTTCAATTTTGAATATCACCGACCGTCAGGCCGAATATGTGGAAAAAGTCGCTAAAAGCCTGAAAAAACAGGGTTTTCGAGTCGATACTGACTTGAGAAACGAGAAGATCGGCTTTAAAATCCGCGAGCACACAATTCAGCGTGTTCCCTATCTGCTTGTAATGGGCGATAAGGAGGCTGATTCGGAGACTGTCGCGGTACGTAATCGAGCTGGTGAAGACTTGGGCACTATGTCTATAGATGCTTTTGCTTCGCTGCTTCAAGATGACGTGGACCGCCGCGGTCGTATTGCTAATTAACTGGAGTATTGCTTATCAATCCAAGCCGAAAAGAACGGCCTAAAATTAACGACGAAATCACAGCGGAAACCGTGAGATTAGTTGGGCCGGAAGCTGAACAGTTGGGTATTGTTTCTTTGGCTGACGCGAAGAAAGCGGCAGAAGAAGCCTCGCTCGATTTGGTGGAAATCGCACCAATGGGTGAACCCCCAGTTTGTAAAGTGATGGACTACGGAAAGTTTGTCTTTGAAGCGAAGAAGCAAAAGGCTGCTGCAAAGAAAAAGCAGAAGCAAATCCAAGTTAAAGAAATGAAGTTTCGTCCTCATACGGACGTTGGAGACTATCAGGTAAAACTACGCAACCTGATTCGTTTCCTTGAAGGTGGAGACAAGGCCAAGGTAACCCTCAGGTTCCGCGGTCGCGAGATGGCTCACCAAGAGCTCGGAATGGAGATGCTGAAACGCGTCGAAACCGATCTTGAGGAGATTTCAACCGTCGAGCAGTTTCCCAAAATGGAGGGCCGTCAGCTCACTATGGTGCTGGCCCCTAGAAAGAAAAACTAGACGCTAATTACCCTTAGCTCGAAATTTGAGCCCAAGACTAAAAGCGCTATCAACTAATGAATGCGGAGAAGTGAAATGCCTAAGGCAAAAGTGCACTCAGGTGCAGCAAAACGGTTTAAGAAAACCGGAAGCGGCAAATATAAGCATAAACATGCGAATAAGAGCCATATCCTCACCAAAATGACTACCAAGCGTAAGCGTCAGCTGCGTGGAACTAGCCAATTGAACGCCTCAGATACGATCCATGTTGATCGTATGTTGCGCGCCAAGTAATCGGAGGATATGACAAATGCCAAGAGTTAAACGTGGTGTAACGGCGCGTCGTCGTCACAAGAAAGTTCTGGATCAGGCGAAAGGCTACTACGGTGCCCGCAGTCGGGTTTATCGTGTCGCCAATCAGGCCGTTACCAAGGCAGGCCAATACGCCTACCGTGACCGTAAGGCCAAGAAGCGCATCTTCCGTCAGCTCTGGATTGCTCGAATTAACGCGCAATCTCGTGCCGAAGGAATTACTTATAGCCAGCTGATTGCGGGTCTTAAGAAGGCTGAAATCGAGCTGGATCGTAAGGTTCTGGCTGATATGGCGATACATGACAAGGTGGCTTTTTCTCAGGTAGTTGAGAAAGCCAAAGCCGCCCTTGCTTGATAGCTAGCCTGATCAACAAATTTAAGAATTAGCTCAATGGCTATTTCTTACATAAGAAAGGGAGAGGGCTTAGCTCGCTCCCTTTTTTATGTACAGGATTAAGGTATGCCACGAGCGCAGGACGCGCTTAAGCGGCGAGTGCGAGAACTCGTTTTCCTACACGTGAAGAGAAATGAACGAACTAAAAACAATTACTCAGGATTTGCTAGATAACGTCGCCGCGGTTACAGATCTAAAAGATCTCGAAGCCCTGCGTGTTGAAGCGCTTGGTAAAAAGGGCGCCTTGACTGGCTTGCTCAAGGGGTTGGGAGCACTCTCGCCGGAAGAACGGCCAGCAGCGGGTGCCAAGATCAATGAAGCCAAAGTAGAAGTTCAGGCCGCTATTGAAGCACGCAAATTAGAGATGGAATCCGCAGCAATGTCGCAACGTCTTCTTGAAGAGAAGATCGATGTCACATTGCCTTCTGGTGGGAACTCTCGCGGTTCTTTGCATCCCGTCACTCGCACACTACGCCGTATCGAAGAACTCTTCAGTCAGGCAGGTTTTAGTATAGAGACCGGCCCTGAAATTGAAGATGACTTTCATAATTTTGAAGCGCTCAATATTCCAGCGGACCATCCAGCTCGTGCCATGCACGACACTTTTTATATAGATACTGGGGATGATGCTCTTAGTCATGTATTGAGAACTCATACCTCGCCGGTGCAAATTCGGACCATGGAAACACAGGAACCGCCGATTCGATGTATCTGCCCCGGTCGCGTTTATCGCTGTGACTCCGACGTCACACACACACCCATGTTTCACCAAGTAGAAGGCTTGGTGGTAGATGAGGGGATCAGCATGGCCCATTTGCGGGCCTGCGTTAGCGATTTTTTGAATGGCTTTTTCGAAGGCGATTACCCGGTCCGGTTTAGACCCTCCTATTTTCCTTTCACTGAGCCTTCGGCCGAAATTGATATGCAGTGCACTCACTGTGAAGGCAAGGGCTGCCGTATCTGTAAAAACACAGGCTGGCTGGAAGTAGGGGGCTGCGGCATGGTGCACCCCAATGTGTTCACCTCCGCCGGCATCGATGCAGAAAAGTACACAGGCTTTGCCTTTGGTATGGGCATCGATCGATTGGCCATGTTGCGCTACGGCGTAAATGATCTGCGGTTGTTTTTTGAAAACGACCTGCAGTTTCTCAGGCAGTATTAGGTGGATCAGGAAGATATAGATGAAGTTTAGTGAATCCTGGTTACGAACCTGGACCAACCCTGAAATTGATACCGGCGAGCTTATCGCTCAGCTGACAATGGCTGGCCTTGAGGTGGACGGTGTAGAAGCCGCTGCTGAAGAGTTTAAAGGTGTAGTGGTTGCCGAGATTATTGAAGTATCTGCCCATCCGGATGCCGAAAAACTGCGCGTTTGTCAGGTGAACCTTGGACTTGCTAAGACGGGCCAGAGCGAGGCTGTACAGATCGTTTGTGGCGCGCCGAATGCGGCTGTGGGCCTAAAAGTCCCCTGCGCAATAGTTGGCGCCGTACTTCCCGGTGATTTCAAAATCAAGAAAGCCAAGCTTCGCGGCGTGGAGTCCAACGGCATGCTCTGCGGAGCCGATGAAATTGGCTTTGAATCAAAAATTGATGGCCTTTGGGAACTCCCAAAAGATGCGCCCGTCGGCACTGACCTAAATCAATGGCTCGAATTGGATGATCAGGTGATTGAAGTTGACCTCACGCCTAACCGCGCCGATTGTTTTTCTATTCAAGGTGTCGCGAGAGACGTTGCGTTAATAAACGGAGCTGAACTTAAATCTCCGGTGGGTTCTGCGATTGCGCCGACCACGGGAAATGAATTCCCAATCGAAATTAAAGCTACTCAGGAATGTCCCAGATACCTGGGTCGAGTAATTAATAATGTTGACCTCTCTGTTGAAAGCCCAGTTTGGTTACAAGAGAGGCTTCGGCGTTCAGGAATACGCGTAATCGATCCTATTGTGGATGTTACCAACTACGTGATGTTGGAACTCGGTCAGCCCTTACATGCATTTGATCTGGATACGCTATCTGGTGGCATTCAGGTTCGTATGGCCCAAAAGGATAAAGGGCAGAAGGAGAAGCTGACTTTACTGGACGGCAAAGAAGTCGAGCTCGCTGATGATGTTTTGCTAATTGCGGACAATGACAAACCATTGGCCATGGCCGGCATTATGGGAGGAGAGGGCTCTGGCGTATCGACCACAACTCAGAATATTCTTCTCGAAAGTGCCTTTTTTGCCCCCAGCGCGATTACCGGAAAAGCCCGACAGTATGGGCTGCACACAGAGTCATCAATGCGTTTTGAGCGCGGTGTAGACCCAGAGCTTCAGTCAGTTGCAATTGAGCGAGCTACAGAGCTTTTGCTGGAAATTGTTGGCGGAGAAGCTGGCCCTGTGATGGATCACAGCAGTGAATCCGATTTGCCTGCCAGAGAGCCAATAGAGCTGCGTAAAGCGCGATTAGAGCTATTAATAGGCCGGCAATACGAGTCCGCTGAAGTCAGCCGAATTCTTAGTGGATTGGGCTGCAAGATTCTTGAAAGCGGTGATGTGGGTGAAGATCATTCTTGGAAGATCAAACCACCGAGCTGGCGCTTCGATTTGCAGATTGAAGTTGACCTGATCGAAGAGGTTGCTCGTATCGTGGGCTATAACAATATCGATGCAAAACCTATCGCTGCGAACTTGCAACTGGGCCGCAGCCCGGAGCAAGCTCTAAAAACTTCTTCTTTGGTGGATCAGCTGGTTTCTCGCGGGTTCAGAGAGGTGGTGACCTATAGCTTTATCTCGCCGGAGATGGCGAATTCCGTGCTGGACCAAAACCAGCAGGTAGCATTGCAAAACCCTCTGGCTTCAGATCTGTCGGTTATGCGGCCTTCGCTGATACCGGGATTGCTCAGCGTGGTTTCACGTAATCTGGCGAGGCAGGAGAGCCGGCTAAGAATTTTTGAGACCGGTCTAAACTTCTCCAAAGATGCTTCATCTGAAATTCAACAGGAGCCTAGCCTGTCCGCCCTAATCTGCGGCAGTCAAAACCCGGAAAACTGGTCAGAAGAGATAGCCGAGGCCTCCTTTTATGATCTAAAGGCCGAATTGGATGCTCTCGCACGCTTAAGCGGAAAAAGCCTTGAATATAAGCCTCAGCAAGAGCTTTCATACTTGCACCCAGGTCAGTCAGCCAAGATCTTAGTAGATGATAAAGAGATTGGCTGTATCGGCGCGGTTCATCCGCAATTGCTTAAAGAAATGGACATTGGTGTTGCCACCTATGTGTTTGAAGTGGCGCTTGAAGCCTTGCAGCAAGCTGATTTACCCGGTTTTGTCGCGCCTTCCAAGTTCCCAGGTGTGCGCCGTGATATCGCCTTGCTTTTAGACCGTGAAATCTCTGCTGATCAGTTGATTGGAGAGATAAAAAGCATTGCTTCTGAGCTTCTGACAAACATCAGGTTATTTGATATATATACCGGCCAGGGTATTGATAATAATAAAAAAAGTGTCGCCCTAGGCTTGACCTTTAGAGATTCTTCACGCACCCTTGAGGAAGAAGAAATTAGTTTGGCAGTGAGTGACATTGTCAGCGGACTTGAACAGCGTTTAGACGCACAACAGAGATAATAAATATGTCTGATGCCCTAACCAAAGCCGGAATTGCAGAAATGCTTTTTGAGGATCTGGGTCTAAACAAGAGAGAAGCGAAAGACCTATTAGAGTGCTTCTTTGAAGAGATTCGACAGTCTTTGGAAAACAACGAATCTGTAAAACTATCCGGGTTTGGTAATTTTGAACTCCGAGACAAGACTCCGCGCCCCGGTCGCAACCCAAAAACCGGTGAAGAAATACCGATTTCTGCCCGCCGAGTGGTGACATTTCGGCCCGGACAGAAACTACGAGCAAGAGTAGAGAGAGATGCTGGAAGCCAGCCAGAATAACGAATTACCGGAAATTCCGAGTAAGCGCTATTTCACCATCGGTGAAGTCAGCACTCTCTGTGATGTAAAACCTCACGTTTTGCGTTACTGGGAGCAGGAATTCCCGAACCTTAGTCCGATCAAGCGTCGCGGCAATCGCCGCTATTATCAGCGCCAGGACGTTATTCTAATTCGTCAGATTCGCGGCTTACTCTATGAGCAGGGATATACCATCGGTGGAGCACGCCAATGCCTCACAAAGGGCCCGGAAAGCAGCGAAGCCGCTAAGCAACAAGAACTAATTGGCGAAGTAATCAAAGAGCTTGAATCCGTTCTGGAGATGCTCAAGAAGTAAGCCCCCTGATTCGGTAAAAAATTCACTACCGAGTCGAAATCAAGTTCAGTTTTTATAAGGCCTAAGGTATGATCGCGGCCTTCAGAATTACCATCTATTCGGAGCGTAGCGCAGCCTGGTAGCGCACCACACTGGGGGTGTGGTGGTCGTCGGTTCAAATCCGGCCGCTCCGACCAAATAACTAAAAAGCCCGCCTTTCGGCGGGCTTTTTTATCGCCTCTCGAACTTGTCGAATTAGCTCCGTATTTGCTTAGTTAACCCAATACTCATCAACCATTTATCAATCCGTCCTTCACTAAACTCGGCCTGATTCTCATCATCGAGTGAAAGCCCGACAAAATACTTTCCGTCTTCGGTTAATCCCTTGGACTCGTTGTAGGTATAGCCTTCATTAGGCCAGTGGCCAACAAGTTCAGCGCCTAAGGATGCAATAAGGTGGTAGAGGTAGCCCATGGCATCTTGAAACCAGTCGGGGTAACCAATCTGGTCACCCATTCCAAAAACGGCGACGGTTTTGCCGTTAAGGTCTAGTTCAGCTAGCTCATCCCAGATGTTTTCCCAGTCTTCCTGAAGTTCGCCGTAGTCCCAGGTAGGAATGCCAAAGAGTAGGAAATCGTATTCTAGGCATTTTGAGATGGGTGTATCGGCGACGTTGTGAAGCTGAGCATTCTGTGCTGAGAGCGCTAATTGAATCCTCTCGGCGGCCATCTCTGTATAGCAGGTGCTGGAACCGTAGAAAATGCCGATGGTGCCTGAATAATTTGGGCTCACCTTTCACCTCCAAAGTCGAGCTGGCGCCAGGCTTCGTAGGCAATGATTGCAGCGGAGTTGGACAGGTTTAGGCTGCGGCTATCGGCCCGCATCGGAATTCTTAGTACCTGATCAGCTGGAAGGCTTTGCAAAATATCTGTTGGAAGCCCTCTGGTTTCTGGGCCGAACACTAAATAATCTCCTTCTTGGTACTGGGCTTCGGTATAGCTCGCTGTGCCCTTGGTCGAGATGGCAAATAGTCTGCTACCAGGTTCAGTGCTCGATATGTAATCCTGCCAACTAGCGTGTACCTTCATGTCCTCCCATTCAATATAGTCCAGCCCGGCACGGCGCAGTCTTTTGTCATCCAACTCAAAACCAAGTGGTTCAATCAGGTGTAGCTGGAACCCGCAGTTGTGACACAGGCGGATAATATTTCCGGTATTGGGGGGTATCTCCGGCTGATAGAGCACGATATTCAGCAATTTATTGAATCTCTATATTTTGGCAATCTCAACGATCAGGTCGTCAGATAGCCCTTCCAGAGATTCTCTAATGCGATCGATGTTCAGGCTTTCCGGAAGAGATACTTCAGCAACAGCAGTAAACATCGGCTCAGCAGACATGGGCGCTGGAGAAACATCAGTTTCTAGTTCTTCAACATTAACGCCCAGGCTGGAAAGAGCGCTGGAAAACTCCTGCACGATTCCGGTTCGGTCGGAACCCGTCACCCGAATTTCCAGGTGGGAGTTGCTAGCTGCCACCTGTCCTTCGATAAGGGTGAGGCTAATCTTTAGGGAATCTGATTCGATCTCTGCTAGAGCTTCTTTTAGTCCCGCAGCGTCTTCCTCACCAAGTGCCACCTGAACCATGCCGCTAAACATTCCGGACAGATTGGCGGAGCGGCTGGACAACCAGCTGCCACCTGCCTGATGGATGATTTGACTAATCTGGTCAACAAGGCCAGGACGATCCACGCCGATATAGGAAATAATGTATTGGTGCTGCACAATCCGCCCTCAAGACAAGTACTAATAGTGCTGAATTATACGTGTTGAGAACCAATAGATAACTAGATCACTACCTAAACTCAAAGCTAAACCGATACCTAAACCTAGAGCTAGCCCAAAACTAAATTGAAAGCCGACAAATGATTATTCCCTACGACAGCCTGGAACCCGATCTGCTTGAGCGCATGCTCGAGGAAATAGTTACCCGTGATGGAACCGATTACGGTGCAGCTGAAAAGCCCACTACAGAAAAAATAAACGGCGCGATAAATGGCCTGAAGCAGGGCAGGTCGGTGTTGCTCTGGGATGACCAGACTGAATCGGCCAGCCTGGTCAGTAAAGAGTACGCCCAAAAATTGGGCTTTTAATCTAGGCGTTTTCGCTCGGTTTCTCTTATTGAGCGCCGTTATTCATAAGACTGGCAATAGCAGCGATAGCCTCAGGATCTTTCTCTTTTAGCTTGTTGGCAATGTGGTGCTGAAAGAAGTACTGAAAATCTTCGCGCTCGTTGGCTGAGAAAAGACAGGGGTCGCCCGGTAATACCGGTGTGGTTTCCACTAGTTTTTCGTCAATCAGCATAGCCGACATGTCGCCGTTCGCCTTTAATCGCCAGCTCACAACTTCTGCCAACGTGATACTTTGGAACTGATCGCCGGACAAAACCGCGTGGGTGCCGATATTGTCAGAGATTTCCTGTATCACGTCGTCTTCGTTCTCAACCTCGTATTGGTAGTAGTCGGCTGCGGCGTCAAGTTCGCTTACTTTATGCTCCGGTGCCTCGAAGAATATCTGCTCGATACCCGGGTCGTAATACCCCTGCCATGTGCCCTGGAGCGGATCGTCTATCTCAGTGCAGGGAACAATTTTATCGAGCCAGGGCACTAGGCCGTCAATCTCCCCATTTTCACGGAGACCCCAGCATAGAATTTTTAGTGTGAAGAGTTTGTTTGGATTTTGTTCATTGGTATAGAGCATTTCCATACCATCGATTTCAGGTGCTAATCGGACAAAGCGTTTTTGCTGTTTTTCGGACCATGTTTCGCCGGTGAATATATCAATGATGTTAGTCGAAAGATCTACATTCAGGGCTTCGCTCATGTGCATCTCCTAAGGCTTGGGATGATGGCTGGTCTAACTCGCCTGTACTACATAAGGTATAGCCCCCGTATAAAAAACACAAGATCTTGTTGTATCGCTATTTTTATGCTGTA
>JABJGI010000161.1 GCA_018662305.1 Porticoccaceae bacterium
CCGGTCAGGCTCGCTCTGGAACCATCGGAGATCACCTCTACTCCAAAAGCTCGCAACATGCGCTCGGTGTGATCTCGGGTTACGCCAGGTTCGATAACCCCTGTCTCCCCCTGAGCGTAAAGACCGGCCAACAGCAGACAGGATTTAACCTGGGCGCTTGCCATGGGCATGGGGTATTCAATGCCGACAAGGTTCTTGCCTCCCTTTATATGCAGCGGAGGGCGACCACCTTCGTCTGTGTCCACTCGAGCACCCATAAGTGACAAGGGCGCAGCGACACGGGACATAGGCCGGCGTGTTAGTGATTCGTCGCCAATGAGTTCGGAGTCAAAGGTTTGGCCTGACAAAATTCCTGCCAACAAACGCATAGAGGTACCGGAATTACCGACATCCAGAGCATTTTCTGCCGCTTTCAGACCGTGCAGCCCAACCCCCTCAATCTCCAGAGCGCCATCAACCGGATCGGTAATTTCAACGCCCATGGCGCGAAAGGCTGATAGAGTAGCCAGAGCGTCCGCACCTTCCAGAAACCCTGTAACCCGCGTTGTACCCTCAGCAAGACTGCCGAACATAATGGATCGATGAGAGATAGATTTATCTCCAGGAACCTTAAAACTCCCCGTCAGGGAACCGCCGGGTTGTACCCGGAATTTTTTAGTACCACTACTCACTTATTTTCTTCCGACTTGTGCAAGAACCCGTTTCGGGTTTTCTGAGCGCGCTCAAATATTTCCTGAATCTGCTCTGGTGAAGAATCACGCAAAGCGGTTTTTAACTGATTCAAATGAGATTCAAATTCCTCGATGCGAGCGCTAATTGATTCTTTGTTCGCAATCATTATATCCCGCCACATGGCAGGGTCTGATCCGGCAATTCGACTAAAGTCCCTAAAACCGCCTGCAGCATAGCGCAGCACTTCGGTTTGCTCTTCCATACTGGCAAGTTGATCCACAAGAACAAAAGCCAGAACATGAGGAAGATGGCTGGTTGCTGCGAGAACCTTGTCGTGGTGGTCGGCTGTCATACTATCGACCCCTGCTCCCAGCCCGGACCACAGATCCGACACTCTCTGCAGATGATGTTCGTCCTCTGCTCCGGTGGGTGTCAGTATCACTCTGTGCTCTTCAAATAGGTCACCATTGGCAGCCTGCACTCCAAATTTCTCCGAACCCGCTATTGGATGGCCCGGCACAAAGTTTGAGGGCAAAGTCGACCATACCTGCCGCGCCTTCTCCACCAGGGCAGCCTTAGTGCTTCCAACATCTGTGATGGTCGCGTCTGCCTCTAGGTGTTTGTGAATTTGCTCGAGAACGGGTCCTAGCGACAGCACAGGAACACCGAGCAAAATTAGATCTTCGTCGCTGGCTCCCTCAAGAACCTCTTCGATACTCTGGAATGTCTTATCGGCTATTCCCTTGTCGCGTGCATATTCGAGAGTATCGGCGCTGCGGTTCATGGCATAAACTTCTTTTACCAGTCCTCGCTTTTTGGCACCCAACGCGACACTACCTCCTATCAACCCCAGGCCGATGACAATCAGCCTTCGAATAGGAGGAGCAGTATCGTTTGCATCAGACATAAGAAGCCTGCACTAAAGTACAGCGACCGGATAAGAGCCTAATATTTTAACGTCGCAACCAATACCTTCGAGCTCAGTAAACACAGCGGCGATATGAGGTTCGGAGAGGTGGCCAATAAAATCGATAAAAAATACGTAGTTCCAGTTTTCCGACAGAGAGGGGCGTGACTCCAACCGAGTCATATCCACCTGGTTGCGCTCAAAGGGCTCTAACAAGGTGAATAAGGCTCCAGGGCGATTCTTGATCGACAACATCACGGAGGTTTTGTCTTTACCGCTAGGGCCAACATCTACGCTACCAATTACCAGGAAGCGGGTGCTGTTATCAGGATGATCCTCGATATTTTCAGCAATAATATTTAGGTCATACAGCTCCGAAGCAATATCACCTGCAATAGCTGCACTGTTCCACTCGGTTTGAACGCGCCGCGCAGCTTCTGCGTTGCTACTCACAGCAACCTTTTCAATAGAGGGATAGTTTGCGTCTAACCAGCGGCGGCACTGGGCCAGTGACTGGGCATGGGAGTATACCCGGGTAATTCCAGACTCCTGAGTATTCTTCCCGATCATCAGGTTATGGTGAATACGTAGTTCTACTTCACCACAAATTCTCAGACCCGAATTAATAAAGCTATCCAGAGTATGGGTGACGATGCCTTCAGTAGAGTTTTCTACAGGTACGACGCCATAGTGACAGGCACCTGCTTCCACCTCGCGGAAAACCTGCTCGATGGTGGATTGCGGCTGGGTGACTGAACTGTGGCCGAAGTGTTTGAGCGCTGCCGCTTGGGTGAATGTTCCCTCAGGGCCGAGATAGGCAACTTTTGTCGGCTCTTCTAGGGCCAGACATGCAGACATAACTTCGCGAAACAGGCGCGCCATTTCTTCGTCGCCCAGAGGGCCAGGGTTTTGCTCCATGATTCGCCGTAGAACCTGAGCTTCCCTTTCTGGACGGTAGTAAACCGTGTCTTCCATACCCTGTTTGACTTCAGCCACTTCAGAGGCACAGCTAGCACGCTCGCTGATCAGCTGGACCAGACGATCATCGAGGTCATCGATTTTCTTTCTAAGCTTGGCGAGCTCTTTGTCGCTACTCATCTTTATTCTTCCTCAGAAGCCTCGGGATATTCCTCTTCTTCAGATTCTGCAATCCGTTCTGCCGCGATCAGCTTCTCTTCTTTCTTAAGACGGATAACTCGCACGCCCTGAGTATTCCGCCCAAGAGTTGATATTTCGTCGGTGGCAGTACGCACTACCGTACCACCATCGGAGATCAACATAACTTCGTCACCGTCAATCACTTCCAGCGCGCCCACCAATGCGCCATTGCGCTCTGATGTTTGCATAGCAATTACACCCTGACCACCGCGCCCTTGCGTGGAGAACTCAGAAACCTGTGTCTGCTTACCGTAGCCATTCTCAGTAACGGTTAAAACACGGCTATCTGTCTCGGGAACGATTAGCGAGATAACACTTTGTTCGTCCTTAATACGAATACCGCGCACGCCACGAGATACTCGACCCGTCGTTCGAATATCTTTCTCGCTAAAGCGAATTGCCTTGCCGGAATCGGCAAAAAGCATGACGTCTGATTCCCCGTCTGTAATGGCAGTACCTATCAGATGATCGCCCTCGTCCAGCTCTACGGCTTTCAGTCCCGAACTGCGTTGGCGAGAATAGGCAGAAAGCACAGTTTTCTTAATGGTGCCTTTGGCAGTAGCCATAAGGATAAATTGCTCATCGGAGTACTCACTCACCGGCAGAATCGAGGTGATACTCTCGTCCTCTTCCAATGGCAGTAGATTTACCATCGGCCTGCCTCGTGATTGCCGGCTAGCCACTGGAATCTGGTACACCTTGAGCCAATAAACCTTACCCACATCACTGAAACAGAGAATGGTGTCGTGGGTGTTAGCAATCAACAAATGTTCAACAAAATCTTCGTCTTTCACCGCGGTCGCTGTTTTACCCGTTCCACCGCGTCTCTGAGCGCGATAGTCTGCAAGCGGCTGCGTTTTAGCGTATCCACCGTGGGAAAGGGTCACCACTCGATCTTCTTCCGGGATCAAGTCCTCATTGGTGAGATCCATGCGGCTTTCAACAATTTCAGTACGTCTATCATCGCCAAAAGCTTCTCGAACTTCTTCCAGCTCTTCACGAATCACCGCAATCATCTTGTCTGAGTCACCGAGAATACCCAGATATTCATCAATCTCATCAAGCTTCAGCTTGTATTCTTCGATCAGCTTATTGTGCTCAAGGCCGGTGAGTCGGTGCAGGCGTAAATCAAGAATAGCCTGAGCCTGCTCCGGAGAAAGAAAGTACTCCTTACCACGCATACCAAAATCTTCACCCAGACCTTCTGGACGTGATGCATCTGCGCCAGTGCGCTCGAGCATTCCGGCGACGGCTTCTGGATTCCAACCTGTGGAAGTTAAGGCAGTTTTTGCATCCGCCGGTGTTGGCGACTTTCGAATCAACTCAATCACTGGGTCAATATTGGAAATCGCAATGGTCAGCCCTTCCAATACATGAGCTCGTTCACGAGCCTTTTTCAGCAAATAGAGTGTTCGGCGAGTAACGACTTCTCGGCGATGCTTAAGGAAAAACTCAAGCAGCTGTTTTAGGTTGAGAGTTTTCGGCTGCCCTTCTGTCAGGGCCACCATATTGATACCAAAGACGGTTTCCATCTGCGTCTGAGCGTAAAGGTTATTCAGCACTACTTCGCCAGATTCGCCGCGTTTCATTTCAATAACGATACGCATACCGTCTTTGTCAGACTCGTCCCTTAGCTCAGAGATGCCTTCAATTTTCTTTTCTTTTACCAGCTCGGCAATCTTTTCGATCAATCGCGCTTTGTTTACTTGGTAGGGAATTTCATGAACCAGAATGGTCTCTTTGCCACTCTTTTCATCGACTATAACTTCCGCTCTTGAGCGCACATAAATGCGGCCACGGCCGGTTTTATAGGCTTCATAAATTCCGGCACGACCATTAATAATGGCAGCGGTGGGGAAATCTGGCCCGGGGACATGCTCCATCAGCTCATCAATACCGATGTCACCATCGGCTAGCAAAGCCAAACAACCGTTAACTACTTCAGTAAGATTGTGCGGCGGAATATTCGTCGCCATGCCTACCGCGATACCGGACGAACCATTCACCAGGAGGTTTGGAATCCGCGAAGGCAGCACTTCTGGAATCTGTTCCGTGCCATCATAGTTTTCAACAAAGTCGACGGTGTTCTTGTCCAGATCCGCCAGCATCTGCTGAGCGATCTTGTCCATACGGATTTCGGTGTATCGCATTGCCGCAGCGCGATCACCATCTACCGAACCAAAGTTACCCTGACCATCCACCATCATGTAACGCAGCGAGAAGGGCTGCGCCATTCGCACTATGGCTTCGTACACAGCGGAATCACCATGGGGGTGGTATTTACCAATAACATCGCCAACTACCCGCGCAGACTTCTTGTAGGGCTTATTGTGAGCGTTTCCTAGCTCATTCATGGCATGCAGTATTCGCCGATGAACCGGCTTTAAGCCGTCACGCACATCGGGAAGCGCTCTGCCGACGATCACGCTCATGGCGTAATCTAGGTAAGACTGCTGTAGTTCTTCCTCGATATTTACCGAGAATACTTCTTTCGCTAGCTCATCCATGGAAAGGATTGTCCCCGTAGTGTGTGAATTGGACCGGCGTGCGGTTCTCTATATTTTGGGATAGATAGGAGGTAAAAAAATTAGCCAATTTTGCTCTAATTTTCTGGGTCAAGTGACCGCCCTTGTTTGGCTTCAAATTA
>JABJGI010000007.1 GCA_018662305.1 Porticoccaceae bacterium
GATTTATCAGCTGGAACCTGAAGCCTTTTGTCAGACTTCGTGCAATAGAGTTCAAAGCCCGCATCTTCTCCCTGATTTTCGATTTCAGGCGGATGAAAATGCTCAAGATGGATTTGCTCTTCCGGCAGTCGCGTTTTTGCTACCTCAACCACCTGGTCCATAAAATCATTTCCACCACAGGTATAGAGGTGCGTATTCGGCGGGACATCTTCCATGATTCTGATCAGATCAAACATTTCACGACCTCCCTCATCACTAAAGAAACATTCGACTGAATCTGCAAATTCTTGAACAAGAAGCTCTGCGTAGGCTGCACGGGAGCGGGTACGACAGCGGTAGTAAAACTTGAAGCTTTTTCCCTGCTGCTTTAATCGATAAGCCATTGCCAGCAGTGGAGTTACTCCGATACCTCCAGCAATCAGAATACTGTGCTCAGCATCCTCCGAGAGTGCAAAGTGATTACGCGGGTTGCTTACAAAAAGCCTATCCCCCTCCTGAACCTTTTCGGCGACGGCTTTTGAACCACCTGTGCCCTCTTCTTCAATCAGGACAGCACATAAATAGCGGTCTTTTTCAGTTGGATTATTCGCTAGGGAGTATTGGCGCATCTGATCTTTAGCTAGATGCAAATCGATATGACTGCCCGCAGTAAATGCTGGCAAGTCGCCACCCTCCGGACTGCGCAGCTCCAGCTCCACAATTTTGTCGGCGATGGTTTTCTTACTCGACACGACTACGGCCAAGGTATCTTTTGGTTGGGAGAATTCATCAGACGCCTTCCCAAACAATTTTCTCAACATACTCAGTGCTCCTGAATTCGGGCGCCACTATACGCAGTTTTGTTCCTTTTTTTGAGCCGATCAATCTTGAGAAACATTACGTGGCAATGAAAATGGGTCAGCCGCACCTATCTCTAAGGAATTTGAGTAAAATCCAACTTTCCTCACAAACTAAGAACCCTCGTATGCCCAGCCTCTTGAAATCACGAATCACCTCTATTGCCCTCTGTCCTTTAATTTTGACAACCGCCTGCACTTGGTAGAGCCTATGGAAAATGCCGCATCAGTTTCGCTGGCACAAAATGCTGATGTTGAAAACTGCGAGCGTCTCGGAACAACAACTTCCACTGTCAGAGATCAGGTTGGCTGGTTTAATCGAAGCGATGAGCGGGTTGCATCCGAACTTCTCACTCTGGCTCAGAGCTCTGCAATTTCCATGGGTGGAAATACCCTGGTAACCACAACCGACCCAGAAAATGGAAGCCAGCAGTTTGTTATCTATTCTTGCCCTAACAATTAGAGACAAATTGGGGCTGACAGTTAGAGTATCGCTGCTATAATCGCGCGCCTACTTCCATGCCAGAGTGGTGAAATTGGTAGACACAGGGGATTCAAAATCCCCCGCCTTTAAAAGCGTGGCGGTTCGAGTCCGCCCTCTGGTACCAAAACGTTTAAGCCCCACATTTATGTGGGGTTTTTCGTTTTTGAAGCAGCCGGACGAGAACCGCAGGTTCGACAAATTGCGCGAGTAATTTGGACGACCTTTAGGTCGCCCCTCGGGGGTGAGAAAAAGCTATAGAGCTTTTTAGAGTCAGTCCGCCCTCTGGTACAAAATAGGAAAAACCTTGCCTAGTGCAGGGTTTTTTTGCTTTTAGGATTGAGCAATAAACCTAGTGGCAAACGTTGTTGCTTAGCCCCAGAGTAAAGGCGCCACTGCCGTTATTGGTAGCGGGAACGTATTCCAAGCTGCCTCTCTCAAGGTTCACCACCGCAATTTCGGCATTTCCGGCCAGAGCTACATAAGCAAATTTTCCGTCAGCTGATCCTAGCGCGTTCACGGGTTGCCCGCGGAACTCACCCTGCTTAACGACGGATTTTTTGATGTTATCGAAAATCGACCAGTGGTTGTTTTGTGTGCTGGTAAAGAGGTTGAGGTGATCAAACCGGCCAACGGTGACCATATCCACGCTCTGATCAAAACTGACATCGGCAAACTCTGTGAAACCATGCTGTTCAACACTGAGTAAGCGACCGTTTTCCTGATCCATCATGTAGAGAAAAGCACCTTCAGGAGTGGTGTAGGGACGGGCCAAAGTGCCGCCGACATCAAAAGTCTTGAAGATCGCGCCAGAAAAAGCATTCAAACTGTAAACCTCACCGGAAGTGATATTGCCAACGTAGATATAGCGCCCATCTAAGCTTCGCGTAGGCGCAGTAAGCTGCTGATCAGCTTGATCCGTTACTGGGATTTCGTAAGTTTCTGAGGTGAGTGTATTCAAAATACCAATGGCGCCGCTTTCCTCATTGCTATAGAAAATATCCGATTCATTGCCATCAAAAAGCACGTCCGAGGTCGCGGGGAAATCTTCGAGTGCTAACTCTATGCTCTGACCTAAGACGTCCACCAAAGCAAATCCACCCTCAATGTCGTCACTTACGCCCATCTTTGTTCCCGTTGTATCCAGCACTACATGCCGAGGCGCCAAGGGTAGATCAATGACCTTCGCCTCTCTTTTATTTCTAAGGTCATAAAAGGTTGCTTTTTTTGCCTGGATGTCGACGTAAACAAGGACTGAAGCGAATGGCGTCGCAAGAATATGATCTGGGCGAATACTGGTTTCGATACGGTAAAGAGTTTCCAAACCATTGATAGAAAGCACGTCAATTAGGTTTTCACTTTGATCGCCAACAAAAATAAGCGCGCGTGTATTACTAATGTCCTGCGCACTCGCGCTTTGCGTAAAGCACAAAAGAGCAACAAAAAATCCGATCAAATACTTCATCTAATATCGAGCCTGCTAACTTAAACCAAGATAGGGATATATCGCGTCGCTAACGACATGAAAATTATCGGTCACCAGTATTAGACCAAAGGTGATGATCAATACCATGCTGATAAAGCTTACCGTCCGCGCTTTTCGCGCCAACAATTCTAAGATGCTATCCATCTTAGAGAGATACCAAGCGGACAAGAGGAAAGGAATGGCCACTCCGATAGAAAAGGTCAACATAATGCCGGCGCCAATAACTGCAGAACCGATTGCCCCTACGTAAATAATTAGAGTGGCTACTATGGCTCCACCAAAACATGCGGTACATCCAAGGGCGTAACCCATGGAAATCAGCAGCGAGCCAACCATATCTTTTCTGTTACTGACCAGCATGGCGCGCTGATCTGGAATCTTGCACACCATATTGCGGGTTCCGCGAACGCCCACCCAAATTCCCATAGCAATGACTAAAAGACCGGAAATTATTGCCACATTGCGACTGTGCTCGGCAAAAATTAGCTGAGCCGAATGACCGACTCCTCCAATAAGAGCACCCGCCAATGTATAAAGCAGGACAAATCCGGCTACAAATGCCAAAGCTACCTGCATTATTTTTCGGCGAATGTAGGGCGTAATCTCACCTGAACGCTGGCCCTCTTTAGGCGCTGCAGGCCCACCGGGCACAGTGGAAAAGGAACTCACAATGGAGCCAAAAACCACGACAAGTTGCAGTAGGCAGGGTGTTAATACAGCGGAGAGTAACCCGGCTCCGAGAGCCAATACGGCTATTGGTGTGATATCGGCACGCGAGGTCAAGGATTCGGGCAGATTCAGAGGAGTTTGCCACTCCCCTACGAAGGTCAGCTTTTGCGAGCTTCCCAAGTAATAATTCGAAACGAAGAGTTTGACCGAATCAAAATCATTTAGATCAAGTTGTTCGCCCTCAGGGTCTCGTTTGGGAATACTGTATATGCTGATCCGGTGATGTGCTGCATTACTAGGCCCGATCTGCACACTGGGCTGATATTCGCGATCCCCGAGATGCAAAACCACTTCTGGCAACTCAAATGACAGCTCACCTTCGTGAATGCTTTCGTTCACAAAAAAGATAAAGTTTCGATCGGGGCGAAGATTCCCAATGGTGCTGGTTTGATCTACGTACTGAAAGAATTCGTCCGTGGCAAAGGTCGCCGCCAGCTCCAACTCGGGGTGATCCACCAAAACACGAGTCAAATACTGAGACACCTGTCCCGCCTTCGTCATGCGCGCAGTATCACCAACACCGCTGAGAAGATCCCTGCCCTGAATAAAATAAGGGAAAACCAACCAGGCTGATGAAATCAATAGGCTCACCAGCATGACTACCCCGATTCTGGGATAGTTAAGTCGATTTATCGCGGCAGTCACCAATTCAAATACCCAAATCTATTGCATCGCTGCGGCGATATCCTTGGGGTCGGCGTTAATGGCAAAAACATCAATCAGCTCGCCGGTGGGAGAAATCAAGAAGGTCCCAGGGGAATGCTGCACTGTGTAGCTATTAGGGGTCTTAGTTACCACAAAGGTCACATTAAAATTCTTTGCCGCTTCCGATACAGACTCATGGGTTCCGCTTAATCCCATCATGTTTTCCCCAAATCTGCTGGCGTAATTGTCTGTCACCTGCGGAGTATCCCGTTCGGTGTCCACACTGATAAAAACACCTAGAGCGTCTTTGTCAGATTGTCTTAACGCATTTGCCATGTTGGCAGCCATAACTGGACACACATCCGGACAATAGGTAAAACCGAAAGCCACCAGCAAATTGCTGCCGAGCAAATCCGTTCGACGAACGATCTCGCCCTCGCCATTGAGCAATTCAAAATCCAGACTCATCTCTGCAATAGACGCAGCTGCTCCAGACGAGCGGATCTCTTGTTCAGCATGGGCATGCTGCGCATAGGCGCTGCCGGCAAATGCGAAATCCATCAGTAACGCCGAACTAAGTACTGCAATTTGCTTTAACAACTTAACTCCAATGCTCTATTAGACAGTTGACCCAATACAGGCATGCCTGAAGCCCACTAATCTAATAATGGAATCCCAGCTGCTGGGTTGATGCCGTTATGAAAGCCGCCTTGGTCGCGAACTACCAGTGAATTACCGTTTTCGTCATATTTTACCCATACGAGCCCATGCGGATCGCCATGATGTGGCATATCCAATACATGAGTTTGCTCGCGAGTTTCCGCATCATAGACGTAGATGCGTCCTTCACCATTACTAGTGGCCCACATCTCTTTGCCATTTGGAGAGAGTAGTACGTGATCGGTCATATAACCCGCGAATAGCGTGGCTATACCTCGACCATTATTGGCATCCACCACAGTAATGGTGCGACCTATGGCTCCAGATGATTCTCCCTTATTGGCAATCCAAACTTCTGATTCGTCCGCATTCAAGGTCGCCGCATAGGGGCCAACTCCAGTGGGTGCAGCCCAAACTGTTTCGCCAGTTTCGGTGCTGATCTTGCTTACCGTCGAAGAAGCGGTAGGCACGTAAATGTGCTCACTCTCGGAATCAATCACAATCCAGTCGCCGCGATACCCCTGGTGAGGATATTCATCCACAACTTCCCAGGTTTCTGGGTCAAGTTTGGCCACCCAATAGGGTCTCAAAGCAGTCGCAGAGCCGACGATAAGCTGGTTTGCACCGCCGGGAAAGCCTTCCACAGCGGGAGGCTGCATTAGTACATAGATATATTCGTTGTCTGTGTAGGCTGTGTAGTTATTGCCACCCAGATCCGAAGCGCGAATCCCACCAATCACCTCGTCAGTCTCTGGGTCGTAGAGAAAAACATTCAGGCCATCTGGCTCGGCAACAAATACGTCAAACAACATATATCTATCCTGAAATACCTGCCCGTGATGCAGTCTTCCGCCGATAGTCACCTGCTTTACCGGTTCTAGAGTAAGGGCATCAATTTTCAGTAGCGTAGCCGAACCTCGCAGTCCTGCGGGCGCACCGCCACCTTCAACACCGCCACCGCCACCGGGAACAGGAGGGCCAACCATATAAACATAACGCCCATCGGGAGATACCGCGGTGGTGTGCATGGAACCGCGCATGTCTTCAGGAATCAGTTTGGAAGCAACGATCTCCTTGGTAACTGCATCACCAACAACCACTTGATTCGTATTTATTCGGTCCTCATCGGCAATGACGATGCCACCACGGCGGGTGGAAACACCGGTATTCTCATAAAAGTACAGACCACCAGGTTCTGGGAAGAACACTTGTTCGCCAGCGTCATACTCTGCCACTACCTGAGAGTTATATTCCCGCTTAAGCGGACCATCTTTGGATCTTTTCTGCCAATCTGCCAGAACCGTATCGAAGGACTTAATCGCAAGAATCTGTCGATCTCGCTCAGTAATCACGTATTCGGTGTTATCCCGATTCGCTTCCACATAGGCGGTATGTTCCGAGCGCCAGTCAGCAATTTGCTCTGCCGTTGTCGAGCCACCACCCAGTGAGGTCAAGTAGGCAGACAAGGCAACCAGGTCGTCTTGATCTGGATCGATCTCCGAAACAATGATGGCCATTTGAGGATTGCCATCCAATTGCTCCTGAATCTGCGTTGGGGTTGGTCCGTATTGAAGGGTTGGCCCGATGCGGCCCTCGGCCTGATCACCGTGGCACACCCAACAGGAAACTTGCTGAAAATAGAGCTCCCTTCCCTGCTCAATCAATTCAGCGTTGTCGGTTTGCGCGTTCGCCATGGCGGCTACGAAAAATATCAGCGCGAAAAGGAAGCGCGGAGCTGTAGGTGTAAGCATATTTCCCCCTAATTTTATGGTCAGCTGAAGCTGATTAACTAGTAAACATCATAAGTGAAGCCTGTAAGCTTCACTCTTTGTTTTTTCTGAACTTTTGTAACAGGTTAACTTGGATATTCCGTTAAGCGGAAGCAATTTCACCTGATTGAATCT
The DNA here is from genome assembly GCA_018662305.1 of Porticoccaceae bacterium. Classification (GTDB taxonomy): domain Bacteria; phylum Pseudomonadota; class Gammaproteobacteria; order Pseudomonadales; family GM7GCV1; genus JABJGI01. Next base: position 6,742 of record JABJGI010000007.1, read on the forward strand.
TGCCCAAAATCTCTTTTTCACGGTTTCTGGGAATAGTCATCATCACGAGGTTCCCTGCCAGCGTAGCTAATAAAAGCATGCCAACTACGGAGATTAAGCTGCCGTCGTTTAGCAAACCCGAGGCCAGCCCCAATGAAGCCCCAAATAGAAACATCATCGTCGTTAAAAGAGCGGATGCGCTGCCACTATGCGCCTTAAAAGCAGAAACGAAGACTCCTGAGCCTGCGGAACCGTTAACCCCAAGACAGGACAATGAGCAAAGTAAGAGTGGAACAAAAACCCAAAGACTGACATCAGTGAAAATTACGGCGGCCGCCATCAAGGAAACAAGGATCAGCTGGGCTCGCTGCCCGAGACGAAAATAGGCGGCTACTTCCTCAAGATCACGATCCCTTAGATACCTAGCACTAAAACTTTGCACCAAAGCCAAACTCACCACATTGGCACCAAAGAAAAAGGGAAACAAATTGTCTGGCACCCCAAAGTAGGTCTGAAAAATAAAGGAGGCATTGGTCACGTAGATCAACATAATGCAGCCCGTTAACGCCGAAGATATACCGTAGCGGATCGGGTAATGCGCACCGTCCGTGCGGTGCCGGATAACGAAGGTGTATTGCCGAATTATTCGGGAAAATTCGATTTTATCACTCACAGATTCGCGAGTTTCAGAGAGCTGCCAAAGGTAGACAATTAGCATCACCGAGGCATATATGGCGAGAAAACCGAATATCCATCGCCAACCAAACTGCATAAGCACAACACCTAAAATTGGTGCTACCAGCGGAGCGCCGAGCATAATCAGATAAACAACTGCTATACGCCCCGAGACTTGCTCCGGCCGAGATATATCCCGCAAGGTCGGCATGACCACCGCGCCAGCCAGTCCACCCCCAATCGCTTGAAAAACTCGAGCGATGATCAGTTGATCCAGACTCTGAACATAGAAAATTACGAGGGTCATAGCAAAAAACAGCAGCAATCCGGTTCGGGCTACCTTTTGGCGACCAATCTGGTCAGATATTGGGCCGCCAAACATTTGCCCGAGAGCCATACCCAGAAGATAGGAACTCAAACTAAAACCAACAGAAACTGGATCGACACTTAAATCTGATGCAATCAGTGGAAAGGAAGGCAAATAGGCATCAATCGCCAAGGGACCCAAGGCAATCATGGCCGACAAAACGATTAAAACAACCCGAGGGGACAAATTTTGTTCGGTACTACTCAAGCCTTGCTTCCAATTGAGAATATAGGAGTGCGCGAACTATGCAGAAAACCTCTGCATAAGTGAAGGTAAACCACTCAAAGCTTAGTTCAGCTCAATCGGTACAGAATTAGCAAAGCCCGAGCATTTGATTTATCTCGGTTAAGTTCGGTAAACATAAAGGCGATGTGCCCCCAATTGGTAATTTCCAGTTAAATCTATAGAGGGGGATAGATTCTTTGTTGATAAATGGCCCCATCAAACAACGGGAGACCCGATATGAACAAACTTACTATTACCTCTGCATGTTTAGCTGGATTACTTTTTGCCGGCGAAGCGGCTGCCCAAGGTGGAATGGGAGATCGTGGTGACCGACCACAACGCCCAGATTTTGCCACACTGGACGCTAACTCAGATGGTTTACTCAGTCTTGAAGAAGTACAGGCTATGGCAGCCACGCGTGGAGACCAGACTGACGATGATCGCGCTCGCAATATGGACAATTTCTTTGGCCGGATGGATTCAGATGCTGACGGCATGCTATCCGAAGAGGAATTCACCGCAATAGGAAACCGCGGTCGAGATGGTGACCGAGAGGGTCGTGGTGATGGGCGTGACAATGAGGAAGGGGCTACTCTCTAAGCAGCTTATCCACCAACCCACTAATACTTCCCCCCAAAAGGCGGCTCCATTTTTATTGATGGGCCGCCTTTTTTAATGATTAACCAGTTGAATTGCTTATCATGCCTGCATGCATTCAACATTGGTCATTCAATCTCACAACACACCCATTCAGACTAGCTGGCTAAAAGCCTGCATTGCTTCTGTCGAGCGCTGGTGTGAGTCCAATCAATTTCAGTACCAGTTCCTCGGCGATGCCCTTTTCGACCCACTCAACCTAACAATTCTGGAAAAGGTTAAAGATCAGCTTGTTATCGCAACAGATCTCGCTCGCCTGTATGCACTCCGCGAGGGGCTTAAGAAGTTCGACCGAGTTGTCTGGCTAGATACCGACTTCCTGATTTTTGCGCCCGATCAATTTGTGTTGCCTGCCCAATCAGAATTGAAAGAAGGCTATATGCTGGGACGGGAAGTTTGGGTGCAGCAAGACAAGGAAAGACCCAACAAACTGAAGTCTTATGTAAAGGTGCACAACGCCTTTTTGTTGTTTGATCGCGAGAACAGCTTTCTAGAGTTTTATCTTCAACACGCAGAGCGACTGCTGGAACAATGTGATGGCCCGATGCCACCCCAGTTTATTGGCCCCAAACTATTAACCGCTCTCCACAACGTTATCGGCTGCCCGGTTCTCGAATCCGCTGGCATGCTCAGCCCTCTTGTGATCGACGACCTTTTGTCAAAGGGAGAGCAATGTTGTGCTTTGAATCTGATGAAAAAGAAATCACCTATGCCCATGGCCGGTGCCAATCTGTGCCGTTCACTGGTCGTACAGGGGCAGCGTTCAAGCGAGGATATGGAAAGTTTGGTGGCAAAACTTCTGAAAAACGGAACCCCGCTCTAAACCCAGCCGATATAAACACAGCCGCTCTAAACTCTGTCTATTGGAGCGCTTTGCGAAAAGCCGTTATGGCAGGTATCAGACAAACCAAGAGACTGCTCACAAAGACAGTGAACAACAGAATCAAGTTGGTTTTTGACAGAAAGTTGGCATCAATATGCAGGCCAAAGTTAGCGACAATATAGTCGGCCGACAGTAATAATGTTGTGTACAACAATATCGAAGCCAAAGCTGAAGCCACTACCGTAATCAGTGTTGCTTCCAGTTCGATTAGCAGAAACAAATAACCTGGCGATGCACCCAAGGTACGCAGAATAGCGATTTCTCGCTGCCGCTCTCGTATTGATGCCAGAAGCAAAGCACTCAAACCTAGCAGCGCCGCTACTAACACCAAAGAAGAAATCAATCTCATGGTACTTTCTGTCACGGCTAGGGTTTGCCAAAACTCGGCCAGAGTCACGCCGGGCAATATTGCCATTAATGGCTCTCCCGGATACTCATTAATTTCGCGCTGCAGGCCAAAGGTCATCATTCTGGAGTTTAAGCCCAACATAAAAGCCGTGATGCTCTCAGGCGTCAGGTCTGAGGCGTTTGCGATCCCAGTTGCTGCACCAAAGCCAGGCATCTGAATGCCCCCCTGCCAGCCCAAATGAATGGCTTCTATGGCTTCAAGACTCACGTGCAAGGTTTGGTCAACTGGTGTTCCTGTGGGCTCCAAAACACCTACCACATGAAAAGGGTTTTCGTCGTGATTGCTAAAACTCGTACTCGCCATTCCATGGGCCAGTACCAGCTCATCACCGAGGGAGTAATCTAGCTGCTGCGCAACTTCCGAGCCCAACACCACGTCGAATAAATCTTCAAAAGCTTCACCATCGCGGAAGGTCAAATTTCTGCTGCTGCCGTAGCTGTAGTGAACAAAATAGTCTGAGCTGGTACCCATTACACGATAGCCTCGGTGGGAATCTCCCAGCGCAATAGGTATGGTCCAGGCGACATCAGGATTAGAGGCAATTTCCTGATAGCTTTCCCAGCTGATGTTGTTGGTGGCGTTGCCGATTCGAAAAACTGAATAGAGCAGCAGGTTAATGTTGCTGGTTCGGGCTCCAACGATAAGATCGGTACCGGACACTGTGCTACTAAAACTCTCGCGCGCTTCGCTTCGAATATGTTCGATACCCAGGAGTACAAAAATACTGACGCAAATGGCCAGCAGAGTCAGGAATACCGAACCTTTTCGGTCAACCAAGCTACTCGAGGCGAGACGAAGAAACATCAGACAGGGGCCTCCTCGTCAATGTCTGCCGCCACATCGCCATGGTTAATGTCGTAAATCGAATCCACTCGGGAAAAATGGCCGGCCAGGCTAATGTCGTGACTGACAAAAAGCAGTGTCGCCTTTGTTTGGGCAACTCGATCCATAAGCAGCTGCATAAAATCGTCGCGGTTAGCATGATCCAGAGAGGAAGTTGGCTCATCTACGATAAGAAGACTCGGTCTATTTACAAAAGCACGTGCGATGGCAACTCGTTGTTGCTGCCCAATACTGAGAGCGCGAGCTGGCTTGTGCCACTGTTCCTCTCCAATGTTCAAAGTGAGAAGAAAATCTTCAATGTCCGACTGGGAATGACTTCCTTTTCCGCCCCGATTAAATTGGCGCGCAACCAAAATATTGTCCATCACATTTAGGTAAGGGATGAGATTGAACTGCTGAAACACGTAGCCGATATTTCCGGCTCGAAACCGGTCTCGCTGACGAGAATTCATTTGGTCGAGAGGGTGACCAAAGAGGGAAACTTCACCAGTCTTCACCGGCAACATACCGCAAAGGATGTTGAGCAAAGTGGATTTTCCCGAACCTGAGGGGCCTTGGAGAAAGACTTTCTCGCCTGTTTCAACACGCCATTCCGGAACCTTCAGAAAGGGGTTTTCCTCTGCTCCAGGATAGGAGAATTCCAAATCTGTGATAGAAACTGACATCTGTTATTTGTTGTTAAGACTGCAACTATTGTGGCCCATGCTTGATGATACACTTTAGACTAGACCGCCAATTAATTCGCTAACTGATTGACATGATTACTGCCAGCCAGCACAAAATAGCCTCTGGGTATTTCATCGCCCTTGTCGTTACCTGTTTTACGCTTTCCAGTTCTGTTGTCGCTCAAGAGGAGGCATACCAGACTCTGGAGTGGAATGATTTACTGCCACTCTCGGATTGGGAAGCCCTTTCCAATCCGCCGGGATACATTACGGGGATTGAAGACGGCTCCATCGAAGACCAAATGATGAGTTCAATGGAAGGTTTGAACACCTGGGAAGACGACCCCTACCAACAAGCCCTCGTCTCTCGAAATGTGGTCGAGGAGTTTGATGGCAAAAATGTGCGTCTACCCGGCTTCGTGGTACCCCTCGAATTTAACGATGATCTGACTATTACGCAGTTTTTTCTGGTGCCCTACTTTGGCGCCTGTATTCACCTGCCCGCGCCAGCACCGAATCAGACCGTACTAGTGAACTTCCCCGAAGGTATGGCGATGGAGGCTCTATACACTCCCTTTTGGGTTTCAGGCGAAATGCAAACGGAGATTACGGAAAATAACGTCGCGACCTCCGCTTACGCTATCGAGATGCACGAGATAGAAGTCTACTCTCCCTAATGTGAAAACCTCTGTCACCAGCGCAAAGTTTAGTTATTAATCTGCACAGTCGTGGCGACCACACTGCCGGTAATTCTTGTAGTGGCACACAACGATAAGCAATGATCCAACTGCCGTTGCGGCTTTCTCCCCCTCTTCACCAAAGACCTCGTGCCCGAAAAAGGCAGCAAATATCAATATAGATAGTCCAGTTACACCCCAAGCAAACACTGACCAATATCTATGCTTTTGGCAGCCCATAAAAAGAGCGAGACCACTGAGAGGCACGATGCCAATTAGCAAAATTCTGTGGAATATCTCGTCCTCCAAAGTCAGAGCCAACATAGTAGGTAGCAGAACTGTAGCGACCGGCAGAATCATGCAATGTGCTAGGCAGAGGAAAGACAAGCCCATAGCGGACTTGTCCAAAGTACCTTGGTATTTCATTGGAAGAGTTTTCCTTGAGGGATGGAGTCAGGCAGCGCAGGCCTGACACAAACAGTTCAATTCAATTTGTGGGCTGAGCAATTGATAGTCTGCATCTTCCACATTTTTTTTGAGATCATCGATTAAAGAGCGAGAAACAGAAATTTCAGTGACCTGGCTGCAGAGATCACAGATCAAGAATTGGGGGATTTCGTGAGCGTGGTCACAGGTGATATGCGAGCAAGCCACATATTTATTTGCCAAATTCAGTTTATGAACGAGCTGCTCCTCCTGCAAAAAGTCCAGAATGCGATAGACCGACATAGCGGGAATAGAATGTCCAAACTCTTCTTTGCAATAGTCAACCAGTTCATAGGCAGACAGTGCCTTCCCCGAACCCAGAAGTCCTGAAAGCACATTCTTACGTTTATCAGTTAGTCGAGAGCCATGGCTGCGGCAATGAGCTTCGGCACTGTCTAGAATGTGTTGAACATTTGTCATATTGGCTCCTGTAAGGCTGTTGCGGCCTAGCGCAAATCAATCCGCAGTCTATTGGCATTTAGCTCCTGAGCGCCCTGAGTTAATTCCGTAATCCATTGCGCATTCAGACTCTCAATCAAGGGAAACTGGGTTATCAGCAAGGCGGTTATTTCAGTTGGAGGTTCTGCGCACTCAAAAACATAGTGGGCGGATACTTCTGCATGCGCCTCATGTTCTTTGTGGTCTTCTTCATGAGCCTCATGCGTATGCTGCTCTTCATATCCATGCATTTGTTCAAAAGGCAACTCAACTATTTGCGAATTTGCTACACAACTGGCTTCGCCGAAGTCAAAAAGCCTATCTGCGTCTTTCAACAACTCTTCTGTCTGATGGACCTGTTCCCACTGCTCATCACTGGCAGGCTCATGTTCAAAACCCAATATATTGGAGGCGGGCGAAAGCAATTGCATTTCTACGCGCTTATCTTCAATAGCGATTAGTAGTTCAGCCTCACCGTGTACGTGAGCATCCAAGTTTGTCGATTGGGACCAAACCGGAGGCGCAATCGAAGAAATCAGGCAGATGGCAAGATACAAAGGGCCACACTTGTAATACAAATTGTTCGCAATCATTAGGCATTTCCATGCAAAGTTTCGACAGATATCGAAGATACAACACAGAATATCTGATAAAAACCTCAGAATACTCGACTAGAGTAGAGGCATAAATGTACTTTTTGTCTTCTACCGAAGCTTCAAAAATTGCCCATCGCCGCAGTGAACCAAGGGAGAGAATGTTTAACTGGGGATCAGACATGCATCAGACTCGATCCACCAGCGGCGAGGACTTATTGTTATGATACATCATATCTTTTAGTTCGCAACTACCCTGCGGGTATTTATGAAACTTTGTTCGCACTAACAGCAGTTGAAACCGATCCGAAATAGAATACCGCCCCTGAACAAAACCCAATTGAGATTTAATTAATGAGCGAAAAAGAAATTTTGTCACTGTTCGACCAGTGGAATGCAGCCCTGCAGACCGGCGAGCCTAAAAAGGTCACCGAGCTATACGATCACAACGCCATTCTTCTGCCAACGGTTTCTAACAAAGTTCGTCATAACCATGAAGAGATCGAAGACTATTTTGTACATTTCCTCGCAAAAGGACCGCAGGGGGAAATCGATGAAGCAAATATTCGTATCTTTGGCGATCTCGCCATCAATTCTGGGGTGTACACCTTCACCTTTAAAGATGGCTCAGTAGTTCAGGCGCGATACACCTATGTTTATCAAAGCAAAGGTCAGGAATGGAAGATCATTGAGCATCACTCTTCCGCGATGCCAGAGTCATAACTCGAAAAAAAAACCTGCCGAGAATATCTAGGCAGGCTTTTTATGCTCTTTCTTTTTACTAGTTAGGGTTACCCATATCACCAATAGGCAGAACCACCTGGTTATTCTCAGCGTACTCTTCCCAGTCCGCCACTAACTCTGCGAGCTTCTCGGGGAACTCCGCGCTGAGATCATTTATCTCGCGGGGATCTTCTGTCAGGTTATACAACTGCCAAGTATCTGAACCATTTGCGCCGTCCGCCCAGAGCGCTTTCCAGTCACCTTTGCGGAGCGCGCGATGCCCAAATATCTCCCAGCCCAAGGGCTCATCCTCAGCGTAAATTTGATCCGATTCCCCTTCAATTAAAGGGAGCATTGATCGGCCTGTCATGGGATACACCTCTCGACCCATGTAGTTGGAACCATGGTTTTCTATTCCTGCATACTCCATCAGGGTCGGCATTATGTCTTGAATGGTTGCTACTGAACTGACCCACTGTGCGTCGCCATTAGCACCTGGAGGTTTGACAATAAAAGGAACTCGAATTCCACCTTCGGTGGTATAGGCCTTAAATAGCCTTAAAGGGGCCACAGCAGCTTGACCCCAGCCGGGCCCAAGAATGGTGTAGGAGCCAGCTCGTCCCAGTTGTTCGTAGCTCAAATCATAATTGGCGGGAACCCAGGTGGCGTTGTCTAACAACTGCATTCTGTCGTGCCCTTCCGCACCATTGTCTGACATAAAAATGATCAGGGTATTGTCGTATTCGCCCGCCTCCACCAAATGATCAATAACTCGACTCATGTGGTAGTCCAGTCGCTCAACCATGGCCGCATAGATTTCCATGATTCTGGCCTGATATCGCTTTTCGTCCTCGGACAACTCATCCCAGGGAATAACACGCTCTAAGCGAGGCACTTCATTGACTTCCGGCGGAACCAGCCCGGCAGCAATCGCGTCTTGCAGGCGCGTTTCTCTAAGAAGGTCGTATCCTCCATCGTATTCTCCAGCATAGAGATCGATGTGCTCATCCGGCACCTGCAAGGGCCAGTGGGGAGCGGTAAATGCCAACCAGCCAAAGAAGGGTTTGTCTTGTGCTAATGCGTCGTCGATATATTCGATCATATTGTCCGCATAGTATTTGGACGAATAAAAATCATCGGGAACACTTTCGACTTTTACGTTGTCTTCAAAGATCACTGTCTCGGGAAATACACTGAGCATCTTGTCTAAGTTGAGATGCGCTGCGCCGCCCTGCATAAGCGCAGTAGACCGGTCAAAACCCTTATCGATGGGTCTGCGGCCCGGTGCAGCGCCCAGATGCCATTTGCCTGACATTGAGGTGTGGTAACCATTGGCCTGCATCACCTCCGGAAGTGTCGCAACATGCTCCGGGATATATCCTTCATAACCAGGCTGCCCTCTCTGATTGTCAGCTATATGATCCTGCATGGTGGCGAAACCGGTGAAGTGGTGGTCCAACCCCGTCATCAGCATTGACCGACTCGGAGAGCAGTTCGGTGAAGCGTAAAACTGGTTAAAGCTAAGGCTCTCGCTAGCAAGCTCATCAATAGTAGGGGTTCGAATCTCACTGCCAAACACGCCAATATCAGTGAAGCCCAGATCATCGGCCATTACTATAAGAAAATTGGGGCGTTCTGTTTCTGCACTAGCCGATGTACTTGTAGTTTGAGATGCCGCTGAAGAATGCTCGGCTTCGCTGCGCTGTTCGTTACCCTGATCGCTAGTACAGGCAACTAAAATCAGGGAGGCAATAAATAGAGAAATTACTGAATAGGCTTTCATAGAGAGTTCTTTGATTGTGGTGCAGGTCTTAGACAATGACGAGTCAGGCAGAATAATCATCCATTGAACCTGAAGCAATCAATAGGCAGACAAAGAGGATTCAGACTTTTGCAACGTTAGCAGAACATCCACTTAACTATTGCATCCACTCAACAACCGACACAGACAGTTCGCCGGTTCGCTGCTGATTCCCTCACCAAAATAAAAGCGTCTATAATGCCTGTAGTATATCCACAACAACCCGACATTGATCCGACAATGACCGGACAATAAAGAGGCACATCATGAGCACTCTCGTGAACAAGAATTCAAAACAGGCTGCAATCAATTGGCGTTCCGCTGAAACCTACTTCCCGCTCCGTTCAACTTCGATTTTTGCACTAGCAATACTCTTACTTATGCCGGCTAAAGCGGTTTTCGCGGATCAGCCCAACATCGTGCTATTAATTTCAGATGATCAGGCCTGGTATGGCACCTCGGTTCAAATGCACCCCGATTACCCCAATTCTAAAAGTGACTTCTACCAAACTCCAAACTTGGAAGAGTTGGCTGCCCAGGGAATGCGATTCTCCTCAGGCTATGCTCCGGCAACAGTCTGCTCCCCTACTCGCGCGAGCTTGCAAACTGGCATGAGCCCCGCAAAAAATCTGTGGACCAAGGCGGCACCAACCATGACTGAGGCAAGTAACTATTCGCTTGTTCCCATGCCTCACCGACGCTCCTTGAGGGATGAAGAAATTACCATTGCCGAAGTGCTTGCAGAAGCCGGCTATACCTCTGCTCATTTCGGCAAATGGCACATCGATGGAGGGGGTCCAGAAGCAAACGGATATGACGGAGGTGACGGCAACACGGCAAACCAAAATGCCTGGCCGCTGGATGATCCAGAAAACCCGCTCGATGTTATAGGAATGTCCCATAGAGCGCTGGATTTTATGCGCCGTGCAGACGAATCCGATACACCTTTCTTTGTACAGATTTCTTATTACCCTCTGCACGAAGAGCAGAATACCTCGCCGGAAACCCTTGCTCGGGTGGAAGCACGCGAGCGCGGTACTGTGCATGACAATGCGCTTGTCTCCGCGATTACCGAAGACTTAGATGTGGGTGTTGGAATCATTATGGAGGGACTTGAAACACTAGGCCTCGAGGACAATACCTACCTGATCTATATGGGCGACAACGGACACAGAGATAAAGACAACCCTGTGCGAAGCAGCTCACTCGAAAGTCAGGCTCCTTTGATGGGGGCCAAAGGCAATGTTTCCGAAGGCGGTATCCGTGTGCCATTTATCATTCGCGGACCAGGAGTAGCGTCAAACTCCTGGTCCCACGAGCCCGTTGTCGGCTACGACTTTTTCCCTACCTTTGCCGAGTGGGCCGAAATTGAAGCAGACCAGCTTCCCGAGGGTATCGAAGGGGGTAGTTTGGTGGCTTTACTTGAAAACAATGGCATCGGAGAAGTTCAGCGCCCAAATGAGGGATTGGTATTTCATTTTCCTCACTTCCAAGCGGGAAGCCCTCAATCGGCAATCCGAGTGGGCGACTACAAACTAATCAAATACTACGAAGGCAATCGCATCGTGCTTTTTGATCTCTCCAAAGACCTCGGCGAACGACACAATCTGGCAGAACAAATGCCTGTTAAAGCGGCAGAGCTAGAGCTGCGACTCGACCGATATCTGGCCTCTGTAAACGCGCAGATGCCGAGGGTTAATTTGCAATTCGATCCGCAAAAACCGACAGAGACGCGCACCGGCGGTCAATTCAGCCGAACAATACCCTATGACCCAGAAGACGATCCAAAACATATCTACTTCCCACATCTGGCGCCACTAATTTACCCGAATCTCTGAGGCGATTATTGGGGCTGGTTTTAGAAGGGGCATATTGGGGGACATAAACTTGTTTAAAGTAGGTTTACTTTCTAATATTCAAATTGAATCAATAAGATAAAGGGGGCTTTCAATGCTAGATTTCATGAAAAACTACGAAAAACATACTTATGCGCTAATGCGAATCATGGCCGGATTTCTGTTTCTATGGCATGGGACAAGCAAATATTTGAGCTATCCCAGAGTTTCGCCAGCAGAGGGATACGTCAAAATTTTGGGAGGCGGCATTGAGCTGATCGGTGGAGTCTTGATTATGGTTGGCCTATTCACATCACCCGTTGCTTTTATTGCTTCTGGCCACATGGCCGCCGCCTACTGGATCGCACACGGTACAAATGGGTTTTTCCCCATCCTGAACCAGGGAGAGCTCGCAGCACTTTATTGTTTTGTATTTTTATACATTTCATCAAAGGGCGATGGTGAATGGAGTATCGGCGGCCAATTAAAACGTCGGTAGTAAGGAAAAGAATTTCTCGGTTTAGCTTCTCATGCATTCTCATGTATTCTAAATTTTGGACAGATCGATAAAAATATGACGCTTACCGCGCCATAAACATGCTGCTAATGTGCCTTGATTATGAAGTCAAAAACAAAGGTAAGAGTACAGGCTATATTCGGATGCATAATTTCCTTGCTTGTGATCGCGTGGTCACTTTTAGGAGTTGTAGTAGGCGGGTTTTATCATGGCCTGGGAATCGGAATAGTTGTTATCGGGATCATTCTGGTGGTTTCACTGGGGGCGCTAATTTTCTGTTCAATAGCTCTATTTACGGGAAGGTTTCCTGATGTTTTTTCAAACAAAGACAAGCCTTAGGGAAAAGCTGTTACGACCTCACTTACTCCGTATGGGTTAGTGCTATTGGCAATGGACAGTTTCATCTCTACAGAAGCTTAGATGATCGCCACTTCCTCGGTATAGGTTCTCATGCATTCTCAGACAAGGTATTCACAAAAAACTTGAGCTCAGTTTAACGAATGAGGTCCAAAATGGTTCGCCTTTCTGACACATATTTCTCCTGCGTAATTTCCTCTTCAGAAAGCTGGATCTCAAGATCCGTCAATTGTTTTAGAAGGACCCTTTCCGTCTGACTAGAGTCACCGGTTTCCCCACTCGGACAGTCGCGCTGCGTTTTATACACCAATATTTGTTCCATCCTCAGCCCAGCAGCAACCTCTGCTTCAATGTAGGCCGTAGACTCTTTGTACGTTAATGCTCCGTTGATCACGGAACCAAGAAGCCCGCTCACAGGATCTATTGCCATGTCGAGAGCAGTCGACGCGTAGGCATCCTTGAGCACGTCACCATGTTCTTCATAAATAGCATCTCGTATGGCGTTCGCCTTCAGTAATTCATCTTCCAGCTCGTTGCAGCCCAAGTTGTCATCTACGTCGAGAATCTACTCAAGCACAGGATATGTAGATCGGGGTTGCGATGCACAAGCAGCCAGAACTGAAATCAGCAGTACAATACAAAGTGCGTTGAAAGGTAGATTTATTTTATGAATAGGATCATCCAGGAGGAGGCCCAAGTCCGCTTAACCCATCAAAGACTACTGCGCCACCAACGACCAAAAGTGCAACCGCTAAGGTGTTTCCTACCACAGCATTCGTGGAGCGTTTTTCCACAAATGCCATATCTTGATACCGAATACTGTGGTCTTTTCCAATTAAAGTATCTTCAGTGATTTCGATCACCTCAAAGGTTTCCCTATCACCGAATTTTGTTAGAACTCGGACGGTGTCACCGACCGAGATTGAAACGCGCAGTCCCGATTCATCGGTGCCGGTTACTGGGACCATAGTCTGGCAGCCACTAATAAGAACCATCAGGACAACAACTGATTTCCAGTTTATGAGCAAAATGTACCTCCCGACTTCCGATCAGTGTTGCTTGTTCTACATGACCGAATTTCTGGAGTCAAATTAAAGGACTATCGCAGTGAAGCCATCGAACTACCGACACGAGTATTTTCAATCCTCGCGTCGATTGAAGGTTAGCTGTTTTAGATGGGTCGAATTTTCAATTTGTAGATATACCAAACTAATATTCCAGCCGCTTAGGTGACCACAAATTTTTTTCCGCTCGCTTCGACAAACCCTATAATGCCCGGCTAACCCGAGGCTACATATTGCAAACCACCGAATTCCCCAACGCCACTTTAGTTAAACGTCTAGGTGCCCTGCTCTACGATCTCTTTTTGGTCTTTGCCGTGGGTTTTGCCTACTCAGCTATCGTAATGGCTGTCGCGGTTGCCATGGGGCTTGAGCAAGAGCATGTAACCATTGTCAGCGAGGGCGACTTGTTGATGATGCAGGCCGACGAGGAGTTTGGCCCGGCTGTTAGCGGTTTTCTATTTCAAATCGGTTTGGGGATCAGCCTTCTACTTTTCTATATCGGCTTTTGGCACTTCCGGGATGCCACTTTAGGAATGCAAACTTGGCGCTTAAAGCTGGTGAGCAGCACCGGTGAAAAACCCGACTTAATGCAATACCTTCTTCGGGCTGTCTTGGGCTTTGTGTCCTTGGCAGTCTGTGGGTTAGGTTATTTGTGGATGCTTTTTGATCCGCAAAAACTTGCCTTTCATGATCGCTACTCCGGCACCCGAGTTATTCAGTTAGAAAAAGCCAAGAAGTAACGCTTTGTGATGCGGCAGCTAGCCCTGTCGTTTAAGCAGAATAATCCCTGCAGCCATACTCACCAGTATGGGTATGGAAACCGCTATCAGGGGAGAGAATCCCCAGATATTGCTTGCCGGCCCAAGAATATCCTGCGCCAACTTAAATACCACGGCGACGAGCACTCCGAGAAAAATACGCTGCCCAATTGAAACACTGCGGCTGGTGCCATAAACAAATGAGAGCCCCACCAAAACCAGGGCGATAATCGCCAAGGGTGAGAGCAACTTAGCCCAGAAGGCCAGTCGATAAGTTCCCGCAAATCGATTTTCCAAACCCAGATAACGACTGAAGGCATTAAGATCCCGGATAGAGAGCTGTGTGGGTAGCATCGACGCCATGTCGAGAATATCTGGCGTTAGATCGGTATCCCAAACACGAGCAAGATAGGCCTCTACTTCAGTAGAGTTTTCCAAAAAGCGTGTCTCTCGAACACGGCTTTCATTCCAGATGCCCTCTTCGAAGATCACCCGCTCGGAAAAGCTCATCGCTTTTAGTTCCCTGCCCTCCAGCTGAAACCGGCTTACACCATAGAGTTCTCCACCTGGGTAAACGGCGTTCACGTGCAGGTAGTCCGCTCCATCCCGCAACCAGGTTCCCGAGGCTTGTTGAACGGAATCTGTACCGCGCAATAAATCTCTGCGACTCTGGGCGACTTGCTCAAGATTGGGCGCGATAAACTCAGAGACCAAGGTGCCACATAAAATAAGAACTAGGGTCGGCTTAATCACCATGCCCACAACCTGCAAAGTCGAAACTCCCGCGGCACGAATTACCGTGAGTTCTGAGTTGTTTGAGAGTCCGCCAATGCCGACCAGGCATCCGATCAGGGCGGAAAATCCAAGATAGTCGACCGCACTGCCAGGTATCTTGAGGGCAACATAAACCAGAGCTGCTGCGATGTTGTAGTCGCTCTGCAGCTCTCCCATTTGCTCGAGAAGGTCGCTGACAGCATCTAACGCCAGGATCACAAAGAGAACAAGGGCTGTGGAACGGAGGACAATTCCGCCGATATAGCGGTCAAGTATCTTACCCATAGTCAGGAGGCCGCCACCCGTTTCAGTTTCCAAGTGGGATAAAAAATAAGGCCAGCTGCCAGTAAAAGAAATACGAGATGCACCGCCCACATAATGGTGACGCCAGATTCAGCCCCACTGGAAATC
>JABJGI010000103.1 GCA_018662305.1 Porticoccaceae bacterium
CCAGCACTAAAGCCAGCTCCAAAGCCAGCTCCAAAGCCAGCTCCAAAGCCAGCTCCAAAGCCACTAAGCCTAAAACCGCTAAGCCTAAAACCGCTAAACCAAAAAAAGAGCGCAAGAAAGCTGGTGGTTTCTTCAAAGCGCTGTTTTTCCTGATTCTTCTGGCTGCCCTGGCAGCGGCCTGCTGGTACCTCTATAAATATATCGAATCCGAGTTCAATTCCCGCGATCAGCAGCTAGCGGTGGCTAACCAACAGGTTGCCCAATTGGCCCAAAGGCTGACTGCAACTCAACAGGGGCAGCAGGATATTGAACGCACTTTGGCCAGTTTTATCGGGGATCAGCAGAGGCAAATGCAATCTCTGGCCGAAAGACTACGTTCAACCGAGGGCGCGCGGGACGGTGATTGGGTACTGGCCGAGGCGCAGTATCTATTGCGGCTTGCGGACCAACGGCTGCTGATATCTCGCGACACTGAAAGTGCGGCAGAACTGCTACAGGCCGCCGATGAACTTTTGCGTGAATTGGCTTACCCCGAACTGGTCGCTGTTCGCGAAGCGCTAATCTCAGATATCGCCAGGCTTCATGCAGCTCCTTCCGTTGATTACCAGGGGCTCTACTTTCAGATTCTGGCCGCAGGGCGCGGTGTTGATTCCTTGCAGCTCAAAGGCATTGTGACTTCCCCGGCAGATGCCGGGGACGGTATCGATGAGAGTTCTCAAGGTATCTGGTCCTCCTTTGTTGGAGCAATCAAGAGCACTCTATCTCAGCTGGTAGTTGTTAGAAAAACCACAGACACCGCCGAATGGCTGGTGGACGCTGAAGGAGAGGCGGCGCTTAGAGGCCAGCTCGATTTGCTGATCTTGCAGGCGCTATCGGCTCTGCTTTCGGGGGATCAAACTATCTATAGTTCGGCCCTGAACTCTGCTGCCTCATTAGTGAATAGCAATTTTGAAGAGGGTGCTCAGCGTCAGTCGATAGAATCTTCCCTGACGGATTTTGCGGAGGAGCAGATACTGGCTGAGACGCCAGATATATCTGGCTCACTGCGGGCGATGGAGTATGGGGCAGAACTTTTACGACGGATTAACCAGGGAGAATAGCAGTGGGGAAGCTACTGATTTTTCTCGCGCTCTTTGCCGTTCTTGGCAGCCTGGCCTGGTGGTATATAGGTGCAGATAGCTATGTTCTGATTCGGCTGGGTGAATGGACAATCCAGTTGCAGGTTCTGACTGCCATTGTGTTGCTGGTGCTTTCACTCGGTTTAATCAATCTTGGTTCAAATCTGGCTGCGGGAACCATCGGCGGTAAATGGGCCGCCAGATCAAGAGTACGCCGCAGCGCAAACCGATTGCGCAAGGGCATACTTCTTCTGTTCTCGGGTAAGTCAAAAGACGCCAAAGAGCAGTTTCTAAAGGCGGCAAACCTTAAACAAGAACCCGTGATAAATTCCCTGTTGGCGGCACATTCAGCAATTGAATCGGAACAATATGATCGCGCGCTAAATATCCTCAACAACCTTCAGACTGAAGGGGAGGCGGCAGACGCAGCCCTAATGCATACCAAGGCAAAGGTGCTGACTTTTCTCGGTAGACTGGATGAAGCGGAAGCTCTTTGCCTGGATATTAAGCGAATCCGAACCAAGGATGCGCGGACGGATTTAATACGGTTGCAGATAGCAGAGAAGAAGCGAGACTGGCATACCTTTCAGCAGATTTTGCCGGGGCTGCGCAGTGCAGCGGGAGTGAAAATCCGCGTAGCGGAGCTTGAGCATCGAGCCGCTTTGCGGCGGCTTCAAGAGCCTGCCATGAACCGAGAACAATTTGATCAGGTGGTAGCCACCATTCCCGCTGATATCAAAAATACCGCTGAGGTAGTGCAAATTCGAATGCATTATCTGGTACGCCTGGGTGACAGCGAAGGCGCCGAGAAACTGATGCGGGATCTTCTGCACAAGGATTGGCGTCCTGATTTATTGCGGGATTACGTGTCAATTCCCGAGGCGAACAAGGAAAAGCAGCTAACTCAATTGAAGAAGTGGCATCATCGCCACGGCGACTCGCCGGAACTCTTGGTGGTTTTAGAAGAGTTAGCTGACGAGACCGGAGATTGGCGCTCGGCTCAGGAATATAGTCGTAGCTCTGAGAGGAACGCCTAACTGTAATTGACGGCCAGGCGGGTTTGGGCTGAGTCTTCAGCCCGTTATTTCTTTCTCATGGCGCTAAAGAATTCATCGTTAGTCTTGAAGTCTTTTAGTTTCTCGATAAGGAACTCAGCAGCATTCAGATCTTCCATATCGTGGAGTAGGCGTCGCAGAATAATGACCCGTTGCATTTCTGCATCATCCATCAACAAGTCTTCACGGCGCGTGCCTGAGCGTCGGACATTAATAGCGGGGAAGAAGCGTTTCTCGGCGATCTTGCGATCCAACTGCAATTCCATGTTGCCGGTGCCCTTAAACTCTTCGTAAATAACCTCGTCCATTTTTGAACCGGTATCCACCAGAGCGGTAGCGATAATACTTAGAGAACCACCTTCCTCGATATTTCGCGCGGCACCGAAGAACCTCTTTGGTTTTTCCAAAGCATGAGCGTCAACACCACCGGTTAATAC
>JABJGI010000093.1 GCA_018662305.1 Porticoccaceae bacterium
AATTTGATGGTCTTTGATTTCGGTGAATGGGCCCCTCGAATTGATTTTCTTATCGAGGAAGGCGATACCCTCACATTGGGCGACACGACATTGGAGTTTGAAATAACACCTGGCCATACCCCAGGCACTACATCCATTATGTTTTCCGTTTTTGATGATGGTACTGAGCATTTGGCCTATCTTCACGGCGGGCCACTGCTGCGCTACAAAGATGCCGCTCTGGGTCAGGAATTCATCGAGGATCTCGAACGAATCAAACAAATACCAGGCATTGAAGTGCAAGTAGCGAATCACTTTGATATCGCCGCGAGTGGAGCGCCAGATCTTTTTGCGAGGGCGGAACTTCTGGCTAATCGTCAGCCAGGCGAACCGCACCCCTGGGTCGACCCTGAGCACTTTCAGCGCTGGTTGTCTGAGCTCATAGTGAGCACTCATGAATATTTGGCGGAGCCCTGACTGACGAACCGCCAACGTGCGAATCAATCAGAATCTTTGAGAAAGCCCGCATATGCGGGCTTTTTCTTTACTTGGTAGAACGGGGAGTTAGTTGGCTGGGCCCATCTTTAGCACTTTACTGCCAGCGGCATTTTCGCTGAGCAGTAATATATAGCCGTCGGGATCGACTTCCACATCCCTGATGCGGCCAATACCCTGAATCAGGGTTTCCTTCTCAACTAATTGCCCATCTTCAATTTCAAATCGATACAGGCTCTGGGCCTTAAGTGACCCTGAAATAATATCGCCCTGCCAATCGGGGAACTGTTCGCCACGATAGACCACAAATGCGGAAAGTGCGGGAGAGGGTGTCATGTCGACGATCGGCTGCTCGATATCTTCGATATTAAACTCAATATCTACTTTGCCCTCTACCGGAGAGCCATCGTAGTCGACTCCTCTTGAAGTGAGAGGCCAGCCATAATTGCCGCCCGGAAGCAGATTGTTAACCTCGTCGCCGCCGCGCGGTCCGTGCTCAGTGCCCCAGAGAATTCCGCGTTCGGCATCGTATTCGAGACCTTGAGGTGCGCGGTGTCCTAGGGTCCAAATAGAAGGAATGGCATCTGCGACACCCACAAAAGGATTGTCCTCCGGAATACGGCCGTCCTCATGTATGCGATGTATTTTGCCCCAGGGCCTCGCCAAATTTTGAATCTCGGCGTCGTAGAAGCCGTTCATTGCACCGATGGTGAAATAGAAATACCCCTTGTCATCGAATGTGGCACGACCGCCGATGGCCAAATCGGTATTGGTGGTGTAATTCTCATAGCCTGCTGTCCAGAGGGTTTCTTCATTTACCCAAGCACCATCCTGAATTTGTCCACGCACTATCTTTGTCATGCCCACAGGACGGTTTTGTTCGCGGCTAATTTCATTGCAGTGGTCGCAGCGGTCACCCATATAGATATAAATCCAACCATTCGACTCGTAGTTTGGGTGCAGGACCACGTCTTGCATCCAGCCTTTGCCGCGATCCAGTGCGCGCAGCCCCTCCGGCAAAGAACTGTCATCCCAGGTTTTGGGAGTACCGGAAATTAGATCAGACAGTTCTCCGTCAGCGGATAGGACTCTCAGACCGAATTTTTTCTCCACTACCAAGGTGCTGCCGTCAGGCATGGGAGTTAGAGAGTAGGGCAGTGGATCTATCTCATCATTAAAGGTGGTGAGCTGGAAATTGTGCAGTCGACTTTCTTGGATATCAGTTGGAATACTTACACTTTCTCGCATCTGGTAGCTGTTGTAGTCAAAACCCGCGCGCTGCTCGGTCACATAGATCGCCAGACTTTGAATCTGCCCTTCGTCATAAATGTTCCCATAAGGCGGCATGCCTGCTTCAAGGTTTCCGTTAGCAATACTGGCCATGATTTGGTCCACTTGCTCACCATTTGCTAGATCGACACCAACAAGCGGAGTGCCTAGGTTTGTGCCCTCAAGTGCAGTGCCGTGACAGGCGGAGCAAACTTCGTTGAAAAAGTCCCCAACAGCGTTGTATTGGGGTTGAGCCATGACCTGTAGGTCCAGCAAAAATGAAGTAGCCAGAAGCAAAATTTTGGAAAAGCCGAGCACCTTTTTCATGTATCCCCCATTTTTTTCGCTTTCTAATTCACCCAATGGGGTGATTTGAGAATCTCTTACTCGACAATACTAAGAGATTTAGATATCTACCAGAATAGAAACCTGTTTGGTCTTGATGGCGGTCAATTTTACTGGGGCAGAAAAATCACAGATTCGTTAAGTGGGTCGAATAATTAAAAGGCCTGCATTAGAGTAAGCAGTCATGAATATTTCATTGAGCATCAAGTTGATTTTCACCGCTTCCATCTTTGTGGTGATCTTCCCCTGGTCAAATACTGCTCAGAGCCAACTATTGGACACACGCTATGAGGGCCCTCCCTCGGCAGAGTTCCATTTTGCTCGTCTGGCCTATGCCAATGCGGCAGGCTCTAGGGGCCGTCGCCGCGGTGCTTGGACGACGGACTACCCCGATGCGGAATACCACCTTATGAACGGCATCAATCGCCTGACTCGTCTCGATGGTGAAAGGGTGGATTACTACGGCCGGGGTGGTCGAGTTATTTCTCTTGATGATGACCGAATCTTTGATTACCCCTGGCTATATGCAGTGGAAGTAGGGCAGTGGTATCTGGATACGGGTGAAGCGGCCAAGCTAAGAGAGTATTTGGACCGCGGTGGCTTCTTGATGGTGGATGATTTCTGGGACCAGTATGAATGGCAGGTATTTACAAACTCAATGCAGCGAGTATTCCCGGATCGCCCCATTGTTGAACTCGAAGAAGATCATGCCGTGATGCGTGTTTCTTTTGACTTGGATTTCAGTACGCAGATCCCGGGCCGAGGTGGCCAACGGCCGGGCACCGCCCCCCATTGGAGAGGTATTTTTGACGATACCGGCCGACTGATTGTTGCCATTAATTTCAATATGGATATGGGAGACGCCTGGGAACATGCGGACGACCCCTCATACCCTGAGCCTATGACATCACTAGCCTATCGGTTTGGTGTGAACTACGTAATCTACTCCATGACCCACTAAAAACTTTAGTGGTCGGCCGCTGCCATTCCTTCCGGGAAGGCTTCAATTTCAATCACAATATCCACTTGTTCTGGAATCAAGTGCAGAATGGCATCAATCCCCCAATCTGTGCGGTTTAGTGAAGCAGTGGCGGAAAAGCCAGCCTTGGGTCCGACATCCATATATTGACCAATTCGGTTGAACTTGGCATCAAGCGTGATGCTCTTAGTGATTCCTACGATACTGAGGTCGCCCTCGATTTCCATTGAGCCGTCGCCCATATCAGTCACAGAAGTGCTTTCAAATCGCATGGTCGAATAATTTTCAGGATCAAAAAACTGATTTCGAGTGTTATTTGACCAAACTTCGTGCTGAGCCATGTCCACCGAGTTTGTATTGATTTCCGCCCAGACACTGGAATTCTCTAAGTTATTTTCATCCAGGCTGATGACACCGTAAAAGTCGGTAAAGAAGCCCATGGAATTGGAGAAACCCTGATGACTTACTTTAAACATCAGCATGTTATGAGCGTCTTCAGCAGTGCTGAATGCCCAGTTTTCAGCCTTGGCGATATTTGCAGAAGTGGCAAGGCAGAAAGCCAGTATTAATGAAGTAGATTGTCGCATTGAATTTCCCCTTTCTAAATTTGGCGTGCAGTATCTCAGAGGTGGAGAAAATCTCAACGGCGTTTAAATATTTAACTACCAGAAGCGCTAGGTTTTTGGGTTTTGATTGCAGGCTGGAGTCAAGAGCGCATAGAAGATACTCTCTA
>JABJGI010000094.1 GCA_018662305.1 Porticoccaceae bacterium
GAATAGTAAATTACAGGAAAATCAGCGCGGTTTTACATTGATCGAAATCGCTATTGTGTTGGTAATTATTGGTCTATTACTCGGTGGAGTATTGCAAGGCCAACAACTGATTGAAAATTCTCGCGTTAAGTCTGCGACAAATGATTTTAATGGCCTATCAGCCGGAGCCTTTTCCTATCAGGATCGCTACGGTCGCCTTCCTGGTGATGATCCAGGTGCAGTTGCTGCGCGAGGAACAAGCTGGGCCGCTGTAACAGCAGGTGACGGTGATGGTTCTGTAGATGCACTTGCTGCCAACACCTTTGATGGCGCTGCAGGCGAATCAGATGATTTCTTCCAGCAATTGCGTGCAGCTGGTTTTATTGCAGGTGATCCTGCAGATACCGGTTCAGCAGCTTTGCCACAAAACCCATTTGGCGGCCTAATTGGTGTAACCAATGAGTCAGTGTTGAATGGTCTACTTGGCTTGAAAGTCTGTATGAATAATGTTGCTGGTTCTTCAGCAATCGCTCTCGACACACAATTGGATGATGGCGCTGGAACGACGGGTCGACTTCGTGCAGCGGATAACTCCACCAATACCACACCTACTACGGGTGCTACTGCAGGTGCTACCTATTCTGAAGACGGCCTATATATCGTCTGCTACAGAATCTAAGGATTGATTGAAAAACTAAAAGGGAATTACCCCCATTTGAAAAAGGCTCCTTTATGGAGCCTTTTTTTATTCAAAACTGTGTTCGATTCCCGCTGCAATTTCTGTGGGCACAATCTGCCCCTGTGCTAGTATTTGCAAGCAGCCAATCAAAACCAATGAGAAGGAATCCAGCTTAGGCAAACCTTGCAATGAACTGGCCCAAAATCAAACTGATACAAGCGAGCATCAATACAGAGTGGCCTCAAATCGCTGCTTTGCTGGCCCTCGTCTTGGTCTTCTCAGGCAACGTATTGGGTTTTCTCCAATTAGGTAACGATTCATTTCCGGGATTTAGTCTCAATTTTGCTGTTTTTTCTGCAAGCGGATCCTTATCTATCCCCCCGGTTGCAGCGACTCCCGAATTCTTGGTTCTCTTTCTTTCCGGGCTGTTGATGGCGATCACGATGCCCCTGCTAACACCCATTGCAGCGTCGATTTTGGTTGTCCTTTTAACCTTGCCGCCTCTCTATATGAGTTTAGGCATGCAATATCGGGACAGCCTAATTCAATTGGATTTCAGTCTGCTGGTATTTATGATTCTCTTTGGTGTGAACGTGCTAATAAAGTACTTTGCTGAGACTCAGAAGAAACAGAAATTAATCAACGACTTCGGGCGTTTCGTGCCACCTGAGATCGTCAACCAACTCAGCAAAGATCCGGAGCTATTAGAGCTCGAGGGTGTTTCCAAAGATATGACAGTATTCTTCTGTGACCTGAAGAACTTTACCGGCCTCTCTGAAGAGTTGAGCCCAAAAGATCTGGTTAGCCTGCTCAACGAATACTTCACTCTGATGACAGAAATTCTCTACAAGCACGGTGCTACTATCGACAAATATATTGGCGATTCGATTATGGCTTTCTGGAGCGCGCCCATTCCTCAGGAAGATCATGCTCGTCGCGCTGTACTAGCTTCCGCTGAAATGCATGAAGGTATTGAGCGGCTATCTCAAGATTTTGTGGCGCGCGGGTGGCCTGGGCCTACCATGGGAGTGGGTATTAACTCCGGCGAGATGAATGTCGGGAATATGGGCTCACGTTATCGTTTGGCCTATACGGTTATTGGCGATGCGGTAAACCTTGCAGCTCGTCTGGAAGCTATGACCCGTCTGTACGGTGTTTCAACCATAGTTGGTGAAACCACAGCAGCAGGAGCGGAAGACATTGCCTTTAAGGAGTTGGATACTGTTGTTGTTAAAGGCAAATCCAGTAGCACCAAGATATTTCAACCTCTGTGCCTGAAGTCTGAACTAAGCCAAGACCAAAAAGATATGCTGCAGCGACATCAGAGCGCTTTGCAAAGCTACTACGCAAAGGATGTTGAAAGCGCACGCGAGCAATTCACCGAGCTTCTCAATCTGTCTGATGACACAGACTATTACCGCTATATGCTCGAATTACTGGATGACCGACAAGAGCCTCAAACCCATTTTTAAGTTTCAAATCGTTAATTGATTTCAGCTGTCCGGGTTAGTGTGCAAAAATTTACCTTTACTCATAACTTAATACTGCCGTGCACACGAGAGTTCATCCCTACCTAGCCCTGACTTTGATTCTGGTTTCTGGAATCATCCAAGCTCAGTCCCTTAATCGCCTGCCCCAATCTGAATTTGATGTAAGGCCTCCCAGTCTATGGGTGGACGGAGAAATTGGGGATATGAGCGTTGAGCGTGCTGAGTGCAGAAGCTTTCCAGAGCACCAGTTGCGGCAGCGCATTGTCGAAATTGCACAGCAGGAATGGACTTTCTTTGGTTCACGGGAATATCAAGTGCGTTCCGCAGTAGAAGAAGCCTTGCCCTGGGAAACTCGTCGCCAGAGGCGTCCGCGGCTCGGGCTGGAAGAGTCTATTCGTGTAGCGAGCTCCATCGCTGGGTACTGGTCAAGCACTGCCGAGGGTGAATGGATTGTTGCTCGTCAGAACGACGAATGGAAAGAAGAAGGTGAGGCGGCTCGTTGGCGTGATGCCTGGTCAGCGGCCTTTATTTCTTGGGTAATGTGTGAAGCGGGCGTCGATTCTAGAGATGAGTTCAGACATGCAATTGCACACCACTCCTATATTGATCAAGCCATCAGGGCGCGTGATGGTGAAGAGCCTTCCGCACTTTACGTGGCGCATGATAGTGGAGAGCAAGATGTCGCTCCAGGCGATCTACTCTGTACTGGAACGCGGCCTCAATATCAGAACCTCGATGAGCGCAGGGCTCAAATAGGTGAGGGTGCCCGTACCCATTGCGACATTGTTGTAAAGGTAAATCTGGAAGAGGGCACAATCGATACGATTGGCGGAAATGTTCAAAGCGCAGTGACTTTGAAAACTCTCTGGATCGAGAATGGTCGAATATTAAGTCCCGTCGATCGGGAAGGTAGACCTGTATTTGCCCACCTTAAGCTTAAAAATGAGAGTGAAGTATTAGCTTCGGCCGAATAGGGATCGTTTTTAGGAGCCCAATATATCGCCTCAAAAAGATAAAACCCTGAGCTCTGAGTCGGGAGCGGCTCAACTGATTTTGTTGCCCCTTAACCATCGCGACCGAGTAGTTCGAGCTCTTTGTTCATTAAATGTTTTGTAACGCTAGTCTAATTAATGCTTTGTTTCTATAAGAGGCTGAATCTGTAAAATATTCAGAGGCGTAATAAGCTAATAAAAACATATAGATAGCACGCATCTGTCTCCTAGAATAATAACGGTAAGATATATTTACCGTTCCCCCCTAAAAGTTTGAGCCGACATTGAAAATCAATTGAGATAAATTGACTCGACGGCGCCCTACAGCTCAGAGAAGCTGGTGGTGGTGCTACAAGCTATACCTAATAATTAGGGGAAAATTAATGAAATTAGCTCAATCATCCATTCTATGGGGAGTTGCAACTGCTTTGATGTTGCCCTTTTCCCCTATTCAAGCACAGACGACAAATGCGCCACAGGCCGCGACGATCGAAGAAGTCCTGGTAACGGGTCGGAAGCGTGAAGAAAGCCTAACAGACGTGCCGATATCTATTTCGGTCTTCAATGCCATCTCAATTGCCGAGCAGGGTATTGATTCGGAAGATGATCTATTTGCCGCAACTCCAGGCCTGGAATACGGCAACTGGAACGGTAGCCGTCAGGCAAACAACCCAGGTGTTCGAGGCGTGCAATCCGATCTTCGCGCATCTAACCAACAAAAAGTTACTTCATTTGTTGACGGTATGCCTATATTGGGTAATTCCGGCACTTTGCAGTTTGCTGGAATCGACGGTGTAGAGATATATCGCGGACCTCAGAGTGCAGCCTTTGGCCGTTCAACATTTGCGGGAGCGATCAACTACGTAACCGCTGATGCGCCGGAAGAGTTTGAGGGTCAAGTATTGTTGGCCACATCCGAGCACGGCCGTGAACAAGTTGGCCTGAAAATAGCCGGTCCTCTGACCGACTCCCTAGGGTACATTCTTTCCTATCAACAGAACGATTGGCAGGGTCCAGATGAGTGGACAGCTACTGATGGCGTCGAAATGGGAAGTGAAGAAACAGAAGAACTTCGTTTGAAGCTCAATTTTGAGCTGAGCGAAACTGCCTACGGTGAGCTAACTTTCAGCCGTTTGGAAACCTTTGACCAAGAAGGTGCCAGCTGGATTGCTCCCACAGGAACCTGTGGTACCGGATCCGGTATTTACCGCTTTGCAATGGGTACCGATGTAGAACAGCCTTCTGGAGCTTGGGATTGTGATCTCGATATTCCCGGTGGACATGTCGCCCGGAACCACGATGTACTGGGCCAATTCATGGACGTATTCAATAGCAACCAGGCCGCATTCCAGGCTGCTGCAGAAGCGGCAAACATGGGTTTGGGATTGGGTATTGGTGAGGCCGATGGCTTAACCGTTGATGAGTACCTTACTCAGCGTCTCCCAGATGGTTCTACTTTCTTGCAAGCTTTGGAAGCACAGACCTTTGCTCCTGGAAATGAAAATACCAAAGAGCGGATACAGGGTGAGCT
This sequence comes from Porticoccaceae bacterium, assembly GCA_018662305.1. Lineage (GTDB taxonomy): Bacteria > Pseudomonadota > Gammaproteobacteria > Pseudomonadales > GM7GCV1 > JABJGI01. Next base: position 4,672 of record JABJGI010000094.1, read on the forward strand.
GAACTTTGAATTTGGCGATAGCCTTCTGCAGTTTATGGGTATGTATACCGACGATACCTCTTATCGCTGGAACCAAAACCAAAGCAGTGATACTCACGCCGTATTTGCCGTCAACATGATGGGTATAGCAGCCCTCAACGCCAATGTTATGAATATGTTGGTTCCAGTTGATATTGAAGAGCAATACGCTGAGGTTCGATGGATTTCTCCAGAAACTGAGAGACTTCGCTATACATTGAGTGGGTCTTACTATGACTACGAATTGCAGCAGCAGGTATATAACAACGGTGGCGCTCTGGCCTATGGCCAAGTCTATGAAGGAACTGGTGATCCAGCGCTAGATGGTACACCTGTTTTTGCCAATCCAGGTATTACTATCTCCGAAGTGGCTACTAATATTGGTGCTTCATTCGGTCTGCAATACGACCTAACGGATAGCACGACACTTTCTCTTGAAGGTCGCTACCAGGTTGACGAGGTTTGTGGTGTTGACGCAAATGGCGCTAACGTCGAGTTCTGCCAAGAGACAAAAGCATTTTTGCCGCGTCTTTCGGTGAATACCAATATCAGTGATACCCAAAGTGTCTACGGTCAGATTTCTATCGGCAACAACCCTGCTGGCGTAAACATCGCTTACCAAGATCCAGGCAACATTGAAGCCCTGCTTATCGCAAGTGGTCAGATTGCTAGTCCTTATGACGGATTCACTTACGATGGTTCTGATGGCGTTCATTTCGCTGCAGTTGACTACGACGCGACGACTTTCCCCGAATTCGAAGAAGAAACGCTAACCAATTTCGAGATTGGTACCAAGGGTACTTTCGCTGATCGTCGCGGAGCGTATACCGCAGCCGTTTACTTTATGATCTACGAAGACATTATTGGTGCTGAGAACCTTGACTGGGACGACGATAGTGCCAATGGTTGGAATGAAGATCAGTGGACAGACTTTACCGGAGAGCGAACCTGGATTAATCAAGGTGATGGCGAGATGTACGGGCTGGAATTTACAGCCGACTATGCTGTTAATGATATCTGGACAGTGGGTGGTTACATCACTCTAAGCTCTGCCAAATATACGGACTACTGCTCAATTCAGGCTCCAGAATACCGAGATGCTCCTGGCGGTGCTGCCGGTGGCGGCAATCTGATATTCGATATCCTGACACCTGCTGCTGATGGCGTTCTCAGTTCATGTGGCATCGCGGACGGCAATTGGATACCTCGACAAGCTCCATTTACAGCTAACTTCAATGTAAGTGCCGCATTGCCGCAGGATCTATTTGGATTGCGCACTAGCCTGCGTGCAGATGTTCGTCACAAAGGTAAAACCTTTGAAGATCATATGAACCTGCTCGAGCGCGAGGCGGTCACTACAGTCAATGTATCGGCCAACATGCGCAACGAGAACTGGACCCTGCGTTTGTATATTGACAACCTGACTGACAATCAAGCGCCATCGAGAGTTTTCAGTGGTAACTACTATGTCGACAACGCGAACCCAACACTTGCAACTACACAAACTGGCTCATGGTCAATTGTTCCAACAAGACCTCGTGAGATGGGTTTGTCACTGAGCTACAACTTTTAAGAATTAGTCCTAAGCAAACTTATGCCCGGGCTTGCCCGGGTTTTTTTTGCCTGAAAAAACATATCAGCTCGATGAGAAAGAGCAAATCTAGAATTCAGAGGAGGTTGAACAGCAGTCAATTTGTGCTTTTTGCAAATATTTAGGCCGATAAAGATCAAATGTCTATCGATATAAATAGGAACATCAAACCACCATGCTGCGCGGGTTTTCAGCAGTACACATATGTTTCTTCAAGGGTCGGATTAAGAAAAAATTAGCAAAGATCAAAGATTTACTGTCACGACTTTGTGAATGGATTCGGATAGATTATCTTTTTGCAGGGCCTAAATCAGCTCCATTGAGCCCGCAAAAAGTACATTTCTAAGGATTTCCTGGGGGGGAGATTATGAAAGCATCACAATTCAAGTTGCTTCTATTTTTAGTGGCAGCAGGACTTAGTATTCCAACGCATCTCGTTGCACAAACAACAAATGCTCCGCAAGCGTCTACCAGTATCGAAGAAGTTCTGGTGACCGGACGAAAACGATCTGAGAGCCTTACTGACGTTCCAGTATCCATTTCTGTATTCAACGAGACCTTATTGGCCGAGGCCGGTATCGCGACTCAAGATGACCTATTCGCGGCTACGCCTGGTTTGGATTACGGTAACTGGAACGGTACCCGAACAGATAACAACCCAGGAGTAAGGGGTGTTCAATCTGAACTTCGGGCGTCCAACCAACAAAAAGTAGCCTCTTTTATTGATGGTTTACCGATGAATGGGAATACCGGCACACTTTCATTTACCGGTGTAGATGCGGTTGAGGTTTATCGGGGGCCGCAGAGTGCAGCCTTTGGTCGATCTACCTTTGCGGGTGCGGTCAATTACGTGACTTCGGATGCTGCTGAAGAATTTGAAGGCAAAGTGAGTCTAAAAGGGACCGCCCTGGGTGGCCAAGAGCTGGGTATATTGCTCACTGGTCCGCTGGGGGAAAACCTTGGATATCGCGTTTCCTACGTAAATGGCGATGATACTGGGCCAGATGAGTGGCAGACCACCGAAGGTGTTGATCAAAGCCGCCAGGAAACGGAAAGATTTTCCGCAAAGCTAAACTTTGAGTTTTCCGATTCGGCCTACGGTGAACTTCAGTTCAGTCGTCTCGATGCCTTAGATATGCCAGGTGCTGCTTGGGTTGTGGATCCCACTTCCTGTGGAGCCGGCTCAGGCGTACTTTTGAATAGTATGGGAGCCAGACCAGAGCTGCCAGATGGCGTTTGGGATTGTGAAGTGGAGGCTCCGGCTGGTGGATTACCCCGCAATACCGCTTTATATGATCAATTTGTTGCGCAATACGATACAAATATTGCTGCCTACACTGCGGCATTCGGAATGGCCGATGCGGATTTGAACGGTACTGTGTCATTAGACGAGTTTCTCGCGCAGACAGACGCCGCTGGCGCGACCTATGAGCAATTACTGCAGGCTTATAGTGTTGTCCCAGGCTGGAAATCAGATGTGGACCGTCTTCAGGGGGAATTAAATTTCGAGATTGGCGACAATTTGCTGCAGTTTATGGGCATGACAGTTGATGAGACTTGGCATCGATGGAACGATAACGACGCCAGCGACACCTTAGCAGTCTTCACCATGGGTATGTTGGGCCCCAACACCATGACCATGGCAGCTGTTGGAAATATTGAGGAGTTCTATACTGAAGTTCGCTGGATATCTCCTGAAGATCAGCGTCTGCGTTACACAGTAAGTGCTACTTACTACGATTACGAAAACAATCTTCAAACCTATAACGCTCTTGGTGCGCAAGAATTGGGTCTGACTATTCAGGCAGGAGCCAACGCTGGTGACCCGGTTAACCCACAAACGGGTATCACTATCTCTGAACTGGCTACCAATGTGGGTCTCGGTCTTAACCTCAACTACGACCTTACAGATCGCACGACTCTTTCTCTTGAAGGCCGCTATCAGGTAGATGAAGTGTGTGGTCAAGATGCCTTGGGAGCAAACGTCAAAGCCTGTTCAGAAACCAAGTCATTTGCACCACGTATTGGTATTAATACGCAGCTCACCGACACCATGAGTGTTTATGGGCAGTTCTCCATAGGTTCCAATCCTGCTGGAGTAAACATTGCGTATCAGGATCCAGGCAACATTCAGGCACTAGCCGTTGCCAATGGTTCAATCCCAGTACCCACAGGTGTGGGTGCAGTCAACGAAGGTGTTCAATATGATGGTGTAGGTGGGAATCCTCCACCTGTAGTCGACTATGATGAAAATACCTTTGAAACCTTTGACGAAGAGCAGCTGACCAATATTGAAGTTGGTGTTAAGGGCTCATTTGCGGATGGCAGAGGATCCTACACAGCTGCCGCTTATTTCATGGTTTACGAAGACATCATCGGTGCAGAAAACCTCGATTGGAATGATGATGAGGCAGGCGCTGGTGGATGGAATGAGGGGAACTGGAGCATATACGAAGGCGAGAGAACCTGGATTAACCAGGGAGATGCTGAGATGTATGGTATCGAACTGACCTCTGACTATGTTATTGATGACACTTGGCAGGTAGGGGGTTACCTTACTTTGAGTGCGGCCGACTATACGGATTACTGTTCTATTCAAGGCCCAAATTATCGGCTGAGCGTTCCCGGACCCTTTTTCTTCGATCTCTTGACGCCCGATGCGGATGGCGTATTGAGTACCTGTGCGGTTGCCGATGGCAATCAACTTTCACAGCACTCGCCATTTACAGCGAACTTCAATGTCAGCGCGCAATTGCCGGATGCCTACGGATTCTCTACCAATATCAGATTGGATCTTCGGCATAAAGGGAAGCACTACGAAGATCACATGAATCTGCTAGAGCGCTCGGCTGTTACTACCATGAATCTATCAGCCAACATGCGATCTGAGAATTGGACGGTGCGGGCTTTTGTGAACAATCTAACGGACAACGACGAACCAGCGCGTGTGACAGGAGGGCGTGGATTTACAGACAATGCCAATCCAACTCTTGCAGCCGCTCAAACTCATACTTGGCAAATCGTTCCCACTCGACCACGCGAAGTCGGAGTGCAGGTTGAATATAAGTTTTAAGATTTATTCCTGAGCAAACTTATTACCCGGGCTCTGCCCGGGTTTTTTCTGCGATTCAGTTTGGCGTTTGAAACTAAATTGTTCTTCAGTTCGGACTGCATTTTGTTGAAGCGCAGTGCCGCCTGCTCCAAAATGTCGCTTCAATAAAAATAGAAATTAATGTGTCTAACTCCCGAACTTCTCTGATCATCTACCTAGGCGTATGTGCCTGCTTCCTACTCTCTGGATTTGCTGCTCTTCTTTACCAGACGGCTTGGATGCGCCAATTCTCCACAGTATTTGGAACCTCCGAACTGGCCGTGGCTACTGTGCTATCCGCTTATATGGGTGGCCTAGCCCTTGGGGCAGCTCTTGCAGGAAAGTTTATTGAACGCGTAAAACGTCCAGTGCTGACCTATGGAGTTCTCGAAGCCGCGATTGCGGGTTCTGCTTTGCTGGTGCCGGTTTTACTTGGATTCGCCAGCTGGGCCTATGCCGCCGCCTTAGGTGGTCAGCCTGAACCGCCGGACGCCAGCGGCATGGGGCAATCGCTGTTCTACTTTATCGTGGCCTTTATCGTTTTGGCTATTCCGACCGCCTGCATGGGAGCAACCTTACCCTTGTTAACTCGGTATGCGGTGACTTCAGATCAACAAATTGGAGCTCGAGTTGGCGCCCTCTATGCTATTAATACGGCAGGCGCGGTATTTGGCACATTAACGGCGGCCTTTATCTTACTTCCGGCCATGGGGTTGTTTGGGACTCTCTGTTTTGGTGTGGCGGTCAATTTGCTGGTATTCATTTTGGCAGTTGTTATTGCTCGACATGCCAGGGAGTCAGATGCATCGGCTCCTCCGCAGGAGAGAGCGGATTCGACTAGCCTCAAAGAGGCTGCTACTGAAGTTAAGCCTGTTGCGCTCGATCAAGCCGAAGCAGAAGAGTCCACAAATCCCATTTCGGATTTCTCTGTCTGGTTTGGTCCAAAGTTTATTTTGCCAATTATGTTGCTGTCCGGCACCACGGCCTTTGTCTATGAAGTACTTTGGACAAGGTTGCTGTCACATATTCTTGGCGGCAGTGTTGCTGCCTTTGCGACCATGTTGGCCAGCTTTCTCTCCGGTATTGCTATTGGTAGCGCCGTCGCCTCGAGGTTCGCGGTAACCACTAAAGGCTCGGTGCAAGCCTTTGTTATTGTCCAGGCGGCGATTGCTTTCACTTCTATCGCGATCTACCAATGGCTACATTTGGCAATACCCGCAGAGGAGGGGTTGAGCGGAAATGTCGGCATTGCCATCGCCATTCTATTGCCGGCGACGCTATTTATTGGTGCCACCTTTCCTCTGGCCGTTCGCATATTCACCCGCAGTGTCGAGGGAGCAGCGAACTCCTCTGCGCAGGTTTATTCATGGAATACGGTCGGTGCGATTTTTGGAGCCGCTTTTGCCGGTTTCTTTTTGATACCCGCACTAAAGTATGAAGGAGCCATAAAAGTTGTGGTTCTCACCAATATTTTTCTGGGTATCCTTGCCGCGCTAATTATTACTCGAATTCACCTCTGGTATTCAGCTGCCATGACGGCCCTCTTCATGGGGTTGCTCTTTGCTTACAACCCGGGCTTTCCGGAACAAATCCTTCGTACTTCGCCCATTGATGACCGAGCAGAGGGAGATATTCTTTACTACGAGGTTGGGCGGTCTTCTACCGTGCTAATGACTCGCGTAAACGGCAGTATTGGGCTACGAAACAACGGATTACCTGAGGCCGGAAGTGCGCTACGGGGCGCCCCGCCAATGAAAAATACTCAGCGCGCACTGGCGACACTGCCCAGTATTATTCGACCCGATGCCGAATCGATGTTGATTGTAGGCTTTGGTGGTGGCAACGCCATTAACGGTGTACCTCCATCGGTTGAGGAGATCGATGTCATCGAGTTAGAGCCAAAGGTTATCGAAGCCAATGAGCTCGCCGGGCCTATAAGGGATCTGGACCCATTGGCTGACCCACGCTTATCGCTATACATCAATGATGCTCGCAGTGCCTTGAGCCTGACTACCAAAAATTACGACGCCATTATTTCTCAGCCGTCGCACCCTTGGACGGCAGGAGCTTCACATCTCTATACCCGTGAATACATGGAGTTAGCTGCGGATCACCTGACCGAAGACGGGGTCTTTCTTCAGTGGATGGCCGCACAATTTATTAACGAATCTTTGTTGCGTAGTCTTTGCGCAACCATGTTGGAAGTTTTCGACCATGTGAAGGTTTATCACCTTTTCCCTGAGGTTCTGTTTTTTGTCGGCTCCCAGCAGCCTATGGACACAGAAATAGAAATGGCGACTACAGGTAGGCCTGTTGTCGAGCAACCCATCTTTTACTATCAAAGTGGATTTGCTTCTGCCGAAGACCTAGTGGCGGGTCTGTTGCTGGATACGGAAGGGGCGCGTGAATTTTCACAGGGCGCCGACTTACTGACAGACAACTTCAATAGAATGGCGACGGATTCCGCGAAGACTGTGGAGTCTGGATCGCAGCTAACCATCATTGGCCTAACAGAGTTACTGCAGCCCTTTGTGCCGGTTCTCAATCCGGATAGTTGGGTGCATGAGCAACTGGGATTCCTGAATTTTGCCTATATTTCAGAATTTTTCGAGGAAATGAGGTTACGCCCCTACGGTATCGCTTTGGCGAGCGCTCTGGATAGGGTCGGCAATCCACAATCCTTAATACTGACAGGTCATGGTCTAGCTAGGCAGGGCGACTTTGAAGAATCCCAAAGGGTATTTTCTGCCGTTGCAGATCAGGCGCCGGAAGGAGGCGAGCTAAGCAATCAAGCTAAGTACGCCATGGTTGAGCCCTGGATGGTGAGCCTGATGCAGGGAATTGCACCAGATCATATTGTTGAAATTGCGCAAAGTTTAACCGGATCAGCTGCCGCTGCCGTGGCGGGACGGGTCTCAGCTGGTCTGAAAGACTGGGAGAGGGTAGCCAGCCTTGATTCATTGCTTATTCAGTCGCGCCCTACTGATCAATGGTTTGTTGAGTCCACTAAGTTGATGGTGGAATGGCGCAGTAATATTGCCAACCAGACTGGACGCAGTGATTTGGCAGAGCAGGCCTGGCAGATTATTGATCTGGCTATCGCAATACATCCACATCCCGACTTGTTTTCCTCAAGAGTGGTTGCAGCCTATCTGGCAGACCGCCCGGAGGAAGTCTTAGAGACTGCCCGGCGCATGACCTATGTGATTGAAGGTGAATTAGATCGTATAAGGGAAGATGAATCTTCCGTTAATGCGGCTACTATCTCGTTTAGGGAAGGGCAAATTCGAGTGATTGAAGAAGCCCTTACTGATACCGCCGTTAGACACAGCCTTAGCGCTGTGTCAGTTCGGGAAGTGCGAGATAGACTCGATCAGCTACGTGAGCAGATAGAGGAAATTAAGTTACTATAAGGCGGCCTATCTCTGTCTCTTGCTGGTCGGGTAGTTCCACTCAAAGTAGTCGTCGTTGAGTCGGGCGTTTGCTCGCAAAAGGTAAAGTCCTTCAACAATGTGAGCGTAACGGACGGGGCCAAAATCGAGAGTTTCAAACCCCAGTTGTTGGCAGATTTCCGCCACCCTATCTTTGGCATCCTGATTGTTCCCCACTAAAGGGATGGTAAGCGGGTGATCTACCAAAGTCGGATCAATCATGGTGTCTGCACTAATGCTACTAAAGGCTTTTACAACATGAGCTCTGGGCGCAAGGCTTTGCAGTCTCTCTGCCATTGAAATATAAGAGGGATAATCGGCTCTTCCGTCTTCGTCAATC
>JABJGI010000006.1 GCA_018662305.1 Porticoccaceae bacterium
CGCTGCTACTCCCTACTCGCCAGAAGACATAAGTATCTCGTAGGCGCCGATAACATTTCGCTCTCGAGATAGGTCGTATTCGATCATGTCGACATAGTCTTCCATCAATATGGTGTCGACCATTTCTTCGAGGGTTTTCCCTTCATCAATAGCGGCCTGTACGGCATCTCTAAGCTCTTCCAAATAAACAGCCTGCTCAAGCACATCTTCCTTCGTGCCCGGAGATTCGTGACCCGGAACTACGGTATCGAAATCTAACTCAGCAACCGCGTATAACCAGTCAATCCACTCCGGCAGGAATCCGCCATCCAGAGATCGCCAGGGCAACCTGTTAGGAATCAATGAATCTACCGTATGAATAACGCGCTCCTCAGGAAATAGCGTTACCGTCATATCGTCTGAGTGATTTTCCCCCAAGTAATGCAGCTCAACTGTTTTGCCACCGAGGCTGAGAGAAAGCCTGTCTGAATAGTAGATATCTGGCGCCCTTATGGTGCCGCCGCCAAAGCGGGAAGCCCAGATTTCAGCGCGGGATAGCCAACCATTTTGGTCAGTGTCATAGCGTGGAAATCCATCCGGTGCGATATCTAATCCGATGTAACCACCGGCTTCGGACTCCTGAATCCGCCCATCACCGTTTTTGTCCCAGAGTTGCTCTCGAGCCAATAGCGGGGCGTCATCTGCAGGGCGCTGAAGATTTTGCTCAATATTTTCGTGCCCAACAAAAGTAGCCGTATCAGCAAAGACATCTCCACCACTGGCGTGGTCATTGTGACTATGGCTGTAAATCACATATTTAACCGGCACTCCAAAACGCTCATCTAGCTGCTCCTTCAACCAGCCTGCCGCGTCGTGATTCGTGGGGTCTACTACAAAGATGCCTTCATCAGTCACCAGAAACAGTCCCAAATGCCTACCCTGTCTAAAGCTGTAGAGATCTCCGGTGATATTTTTGATCTCTCGCTCAGGTTCGGCTGCTGCCTGCATTTGAACTGAGCCACAACTAGACAACCCTACGGCCAATATTAGACAGATAAAAATTTGAATTCTTCTTTGCAACATACCTGGCTCCCCTACCAGTAAATTCTTCGGCCACTCTACTCTGGGGCCATTTCAAAAGGAAGTTTTGCTCGAGCTATCCTACAAATCTAAAACTTCTGACACCCTCTGTTGGAGCTGTGGAATAAGCTCCTCCTCAAACCAAGGGTTACGACGCAACCAAATATTATTTCTCGGACTTGGGTGGGGCAAGGGCACAATTCCCGGCCAATAATCCCTCCAGGATTGCACTAGATTAGTAGAAAGAAAATTGAGCATCTCCTTCTCATTCAACGGGTTCTAACGCCCGGCAAAGGGGCGGCGCGTAGCGAAGTCCCGTGCCTTGAGCCACTTGTTAGCTGAATACGTTAAAAATGGCAGGTTTATGAAGTCCATCTGATCACCCGATGCGTCTTGAACCAGTATCACATAAATTTCACGTGCAAAAAAATACCCGCATAGAGCGGGTATTTTTAATTCTTCAATTGGTTGTTAGCCATAAACCGGAAACTTTGCACAGAGCTCAAGAACCTGGGCCTTAACCTGTGGAATCACTTCTTCAGAGTTTCCATTCTCAAGAGAGTCGAGCACGTCACACATCCAATTGGTGAGTAGTACGCACTCCTCTTCACCAAAGCCACGAGTAGTGACCGCAGGAGTCCCAACTCTCAGACCTGAAGTCACAAAGGGTGATTGTGGGTCTTTGGGAACTGCATTTTTGTTGACAGTAATATTGGCTTCGCCGAGCGCTGCGTCTGCGTCCTTACCTGTGTAAGGTTTACCGATCAGGTTTACCAACATTAGGTGGTTATGAGTGCCGCCGGAAACGATATCAATGCCACGCTCGATAAATGTAGAAGCCATTGCTTTGGCGTTGGTCACTACTTGCTCTTGGTAAGTGGTAAAGGAAGGATCAAGGGCTTCCTTAAAGGCTACCGCCTTACCCGCGATTACATGACAAAGTGGGCCGCCCTGTCCGCCCGGGAATACGGCGGAGTTGAATTTTTTCTCTAGTTCTTCGTTGGCTTTTGCCAGAATGATTCCCCCTCGTGGGCCGCGAAGGGTTTTGTGTGTGGTGGACGTACACACATCGGCGATTTGAATCGGGCTGGGGTAAACACCCGCAGCGATCAGACCGGCAACATGGGCCATGTCCACCATAAACCAGGCACCAACAGCGTCCGATATGTCTCGGAATCTTTGCCAGTCGACAATACCTGAGTAGGCCGAAAAGCCCGCAATAATCATTTTGGGTTTGTGTTCTTGAGCCAGTGCTTCAACCTGATCGTAGTCAATCTCCCCCGTATCGGGATCCAGACCGTATTGAATGGCGTTGTAGTTTTTACCAGAGAAGCTCGGTTTTGCTCCGTGAGTCAGGTGACCACCGTCTGCCAGACTCATTCCGAGAATGGTATCGCCTGGCTTAACCAGGGCCTGAAACACTGCTGAGTTTGCTTGCGAACCCGAGTGGGGTTGCACGTTGGCGTAGTCAGCACCAAAGAGTTGTTTGACTCGATCGATCGCCAGCTGTTCTGCGGTATCGACGTATTCGCAACCACCGTAGTAGCGCTTGCCAGGGTAGCCCTCAGCGTATTTATTGGTTAGCGCCGTACCCTGAGCTTCCATTACCGCTGGGCTGGTGTAGTTCTCAGAGGCAATCAATTCAATATGCTCTTCCTGGCGGACTTCTTCCTTGGCAATGGCATCGGCGAGTTCGGGGTCAAAGCTGGAAATGGTTACGGATTTATCAAACATTTTTGATCCTGATTAGGGAAATAAGCAGCGCGGGAAAGTGCCACAGCGCAAAAATAGAAGCGCAGAATTGTACACCAGAGATCGTCAATTTAAGACACCCTAAAAGGGAGTTCTTAGACTATTTATGCAGTAATTTATTCCTAATCCTAAGACTGCATTTCAAGCCAATTCGTAACTGGCTTCGAGTGCGAGTAAGATGCGCGCCATTCAACCTTTCACACTGCTAATCAATCAGGATCATCGTCGACTACCAAAAAACGGCGAATCAAATCTCACTATGAAATTTTCCGACCTAGGTCTCTGCCAATCTTTGCTGGATGCTGTATCCGCCAAGGGATACGACACACCCTCCCCCATCCAAGCCAAGGCAATTCCAGCCATTCTGGAAGGCAAAGACGTGATGGCAGCAGCACAGACAGGCACCGGAAAGACGGCCGGTTTTACACTGCCGATCCTGGAAAACCTAAGTAAAGGGACACACGCAAAATATAATCAAGCTCGAGTTTTGGTGCTTACTCCCACTCGAGAACTGGCCGCTCAGGTTGGTGAAAGCGTAAAAACCTATGGGCAAAATTTGCCTCTGCGATCCGCGGTAGTTTTTGGTGGTGTGAAGATCAATCCTCAGATGCAAAAACTGCGCGGCGGCGTCGATGTCCTTGTGGCCACGCCGGGTCGGCTCTTAGATCTGTACAGCCAAAATGCGGTGAAGTTTGATCATCTAGAAGTGTTGGTCCTTGATGAAGCTGACCGCATGTTGGATATGGGCTTTATTCACGACATTCGCAAGATCATTAAGCTATTGCCGCAGCAACGACAAAACCTGATGTTCTCGGCAACCTTCTCTAAGGACATTCGCCAACTAGCGAAAACTATCGTCAACCAGCCGGTGGAGATATCCGTTACGCCGGAGAATGCCGCTGCTCCCACAGTTAAGCAGTGGATCGTTCCAGTAGACAAGAGCCGTAAAGCAGCCCTTTTGATCAAACTGATCAAAGAAAATGACTGGTGGCAGGTGCTGGTATTTTCACGAACAAAGCACGGTGCAAATAAGCTAGCCAAAAAACTTGATGCCGCTGGCATCCACGCCGCAGCCATTCACGGTAATAAGAGTCAGGGAGCACGCACCAGAGCGCTTGCCGACTTCAAAGCAAATAAGGTGCAGGTGCTTGTGGCAACTGATATCGCTGCTCGCGGTCTTGATATCAACCAACTGCCTCAGGTGGTGAATTTTGATTTACCTAATGTGCCAGAAGATTATGTGCACCGTATCGGACGCACCGGTCGAGCGGGGTCTGAAGGTCAGGCCGTCTCTTTGGTGAGTGCAGACGAACTGCAACAGCTGAAGGATATTGAGCGGCTTACTAAAAAATTGCTGGAGCGGGAATATGTCGAAGGCTTTGACCCTCAGCATGACCTTCCCGAAACCCAGCTGAATACCAAACCCTCTAAAGCGAAAAAACCCAAGAAGCCAAAACAATCCCAATCTCGGTCTGGCGGACAACATTCTGGTTCTGGGCGGAGAGACGACAGAAGCAGCAACAAAAGTAGCAATGACGGCGGAAACAGAACAAACAACAATAGGCGCAGAGGCGGCAAAGCTTCTTCTGGAAAGGCTAGCTCTGGAAATCCAAACTCTGGAAATTCAAGCGCTGGGAAGCCAAACAGCGGGAAACCTCAGTCAGGCGAGCAGAAACAGTCTGGGCAAAAAAACCGAACCATTTCTAGCGGCGCGGGACGCAGGGATGATGGGAATACTTCCTGGCCACAGAAAAAACGCCAACGGCCGAAGAACGACCCACGCGGACCAAAGTAAAGCTAGGGTTGACTAGGCGCGTAGTTAGCCCGAAGAATGGATTCTTCAAACCCTGCCTTGAGGATATTCTTGTAGGAATGTTGGGGATCACCCTCAACCTCTTCGCCGGTTTCGGTAAAGACGTAGTCCACCCCCATTTCTGAAGCCAGATTCAGCCGTGCGGCCATAATGGCGGCCTGACTACCACGTCGACGAAAATCTGGATCGGTAGCACCCCACTCAATCCAGCCCATATTGCCTTCGATAAATATCGCTCCTGCACCAGCTGCCTGATCGCCGTCATAGCTAACGAATAATTTCCATCGGTCGTCATTTGCCAGCGAGGCCAACAGAGGTATTGATAGATCTGACATCCCAAAAGCATTGCAGACGATTCGGCCAAAGTCTTCGGACTTATCCACACCAACCTGCTCAACTCTCAGCTCGGTTTCTGCAGTCCTAGGCTGGGGGTCTTTTGCGCAAAACTTCATCCAGCCGCGTCTCTTGTCAAAGTCTTCCCCATCGAGCATCTGCTGAGCATCTGCTTCCAAGCTATCTGGATAGATGTGGAGAAAGTAGTTGGCAATGCCCCGAGATGCATAGATTTCCTGCACCTGACGCAGTGCATCCACAGTAACTGACTTGTGCACACCTAAACCGGCAACACGATTGAGCAAAATACTGGAGTCGGTTGAGCTGCAGGCAATCAGACCATCTTCAACTTCAATCAGATCCAGTCCCAAGTCCGCCCTCAGATCAGGCAAACAGTGCTGATGCAAACTCTGCAACGCCTTGCGTTCTAACTGCTCAGAGGCGCGCTCAAGTTCGTCTAACTGAATATCGACCATGTTTTATCTCACGTAGAAAAAGACAGCCACAAAGTGACAGGCGGAACCCGCCACCACAAAGAAGTGCCATATGAAATGGGCAAACTTCCAGCGACTGTCCATGACAAAAAATACAACGCCCAAGGTGTAAGCCAGGCCACCCGCAAGAAGCCAGGCCAATCCGGCAGATGGCACCGCGGCCATCATGGGTTTGATGGCAACCAAGACTAACCAGCCCATCAGTAGGTAAAGCGCGTTGGATGCCATGGGATACCGGATGCCAAAAATTGATTTAAAAAGCACACCCAAGAGGGCTAATCCCCAGATGACACCGAACAAACTCCAGCCCCAGCCCCCGCCAAGAGAAACCAAGAGAAAGGGGGTATAGGTTCCAGCAATCAGGAGATAAATCGCGCAATGATCCAGAATCTCAAATACGCGCTTGGCTTTACCCTGAGGAAGCGAATGACACAGAGTAGAAGCCAGATAGAGCAACACCAGACTGACACCAAAAATACTGGAACTGACAATATTTAGTGCCCCACCCTGCTGCACCGCGCCGACTACTAAGATCGGAAGTGCCACCAAAGAAAGCAGTGCCGCAACTCCATGACTTACAGAGTTGGCAATCTCTTCGCCGAGAGACTGAGAACGCGCTGTTGCGGTGGATAAATTCATGGAGCGCAGTGTAAACCTCAGAGATTATTCAACCAAAAGGTTGACAATTAAAATTATCAAAGTATATTCAACCTCATGGTTGAACAAATGACTGAACAAACAAACGAGCAACAACTCTCAGAGATCCTTAAAGCGGTTAGCGATATCACTCGCCGGTCGCTGTTAACCAGCGTTGTCCAGGAAGGACCCATTCGGGTTACCGATCTGGCCAATCAATACGACATTAGCCTTAATGCCGTCTCCAAGCACATCAAGGTGTTGGAGTCTGCCGGTTTGGTAACACGCAAGACCGTCGGCCGAGTTCATTTGATCGAAGCCAATCTCGGGCCGGTCACTGAAATCGACAACTGGTTTGAACAACTCAGATCTATCTGGGATTTACGACTGAGTCATTTGGAAAAAATTTTGCTAGAAGAGAATAAAGAGGGAAATAAAAATGAGCGACTTAACTCTTAGCGTCTCAAAAACAATAAATGCACCCATTGAGTCCGTCTTTAATGCCTGGCTCGACCCGGAAATACTCGCCAAGTTTATGATTCCCGGCGAGGGTGTCACTGTGCCCTTGGCAGAGTCTGATGCCCGCGTCGGCGGAAGTTTTAAAATTATGATGGTTGCCGGAGACAGGGAAATGCCTCACACCGGTGAATACATCGCGATCGATCCGCACTCTTCCCTTATCTTTACCTGGCAGTCTGGACACTCAGTGGACGGCTCAACCGTATCCCTTAATTTTTCCGAAGTTGATGGTGGAACAGAGGTTGAACTCACTCAGGTGAAATTTCTCAACGAGGAAGCGCGAGAGGACCACCGAGGTGGATGGACTCGCATTCTGGATACTCTGGACTCTCTTTTAAGTTAGCTCTGGGCAGTGTTCTTGCCTAGCAAGCCAGTTCCGCTGGGTATAAAGTTCAGAGCGCAATCTCAAATATCTAACGATTGGGGGTAACAATGGAGAATTTTGCAGAGCTTAGCTGGCTGGCGATAGTTGTCGGTGCAGTTGTTTCTTTCCTGGTTGGCTGGGTTTGGTATAGCCCGATCCTTTTCCTTAAAAAATGGGCTGAAGGGTCTGGTTTACCGCCTGAGCCCCCAGAAAAACCACCAGCCTTTCCCATGCTGGCTCAGGTTATCGCCCTGTTATTGCTGTCCACCGTCATTGGAATCACTGCCACTGCTAATGCCTTGATCACAGCCATTCTGGCAATTCTCACCGCGGCAGCCTTTGTGGTGAGCAACGGCGCCTGGTGCAAGAAAAGTTGTTACGCCCTAGTAGTGGACTTCTTTTATGTGGTGGTGTCCGGCGTGATTATGATTGTCTGCCAGGGAATTTTTTAATACGAACAATTCACTAATCGAATGAATGGTCGCGCATCGCCTGAGCTAAGGGATGCGCAGCTTTCTTTCGAGACCCTAAAATAACCTCGCATAATTAGCTGATATAGGAACAGAGATAATCAGCTAGCTGGTGTACCTTGAGTTGAAATTTCGAATCCGCTGGAACCTCAAAGAACTCACCCGCACTCACGGATTTCCATTCGGTTTCCTGAGGTAAGAGTACGTCCAGTTCACCGGCCAGAATTTCCATAATCTCTTTTTCAGCTGTGCCAAATTCATATTCTCCGGGCATCATGATTCCCAAAGTAACCTTTGAACCATCGGCTTTTTCTACCGCACGGCTGGTGACCTTTCCATCAAAATAGACATTGGCTTTTTTGGTGAGGATGACATTTTCTAACTGAGACACAGATTGTTCCTTAGGGATTGTTAGTTAACCTCTAGTATAAAGCTCAGTCTGCATTTTCTGGTGTAGCAAATTGCTCCATATAGTCTTTTGCATCTTGAGTAAGTGTGTGAACCGCCAAGTCACCTGGACCTAAGGGTTTGCCCTCTTCGTTCACTATGCCGGGGACAATGCCGGGTTTACCTGTCGCCTTATCAACAAAGGCGTATCGCTCTGGCACCTCATCTTCACCCCACCTTATGCACCAATAAGACATTGCCAAGCAGATGGGCGCTAATTCCCAACCCTTCCTGGTTAGTTTGTACTGCATACGTCGAGCACCTTCTGCTATCGGTACTTTGCGAATAATTTCCTTTTCTACCAACAAACGCAGTCGCTCAGTCAAAATATTGCGAGAAATCTGTAATCCATCGCGCAAAGACTCAAAACGTCTGGTACCACCAAACATCATCAAATCTCGCAAAATCAACATAGTCCAATAGTCACCAATGACATGCAGTGCTTGGGCCATAGCGCAATCTAATCGAGTTGTTCTCTTCTCAGCCATTTCTCAGGGTCCGAACATTTTCAAAAATATTTTCATATATTAGTTGCATTTTAAAACTTTTGCGAATAAATTATTAGTTGTGTTTTAAAACTAATCTTTATTACGAACTTATTTTTCAAGACTGAAAAGAGGAATATCAAATGAAAAACTTACTTCTGACATCTAGCCTAATAGGCCTTTTATTCGGTTCCAGCGTTCTAATTAGCGCCAGCGCCAATGCGGCATCCGTTTCAAGGATTAACGGAGTTGACGGAGCAGAGATGTGTAAAGAGCAGATCGAAAACTCGTCTGACTACGACGGCATGCGTTTCCAGAGAGAGTCTGCGGCTTCATTTCGGGGGAGCAATTTCACCTATTGGATAAATGCCAGCTCGATGATGGATTCACAGCGCGGGCCGCTGCGTTACCGCTGTGAGATCTCACGCACTGGAGAAGTGCTGGAAATCTTCGAAGAAACTGGCCGCTGGAGTATTTAGCCACTAGCTGCCAAACCTTCGGCAACTGGCGTTTTTACTCCTGCGAGAATTCGCCGTGCTGAATAAAGTTGATGCTTTGCTCAATCACCAAAGAAGCTCGCATCATAAAGGTGTGGGAATGCGGCACTTCGATATGATCGTCCATTCCCTCCACCTTGGTTTGTTCCACCGAGACTTTTCCGTCGTTCGGATTTTCCAAGAATTGCGAAAGAATGGGGTTTACCGTTTTTGTGCCCGCGATTATCCCGAGTTCAAATTCAATCGGACCCAAACTGAGGGGAATACTGTTTTCATCAGTTCCCAGTTGATCTCCCGCTGGGCCATTAAACAAATCAAATCCCGGTAACCAGCCGATACCATCCACTACTTCACTGCCCTGGTTGGGCGGAGCCAGCATGACTACCCTGCCCAGCCGCGATAGGTCTTCCTGTTCAAGGTAATAGCGCAGCAAGATGCCGCCCATGGAGTGAGTGACAAAGTGAACGGATTCATCCTCAGGGCACTGTTCGTAACTGCTTTCTATCGCCTCTGGCGCTAGTTCCTCAATGGCTTTTGAACGCGACTTGTAGCCAATATTCACCACGCTATAACCCTCTTCCACCAGCGCTTCCTGCATGGATTTCATCGAGCCGGGCTGACGAGCCAGACCGTGCAAAAGGACAACGCAATCAGCCTGGAGGGTCTCAATGGGAGCGATGCAGATGAACGGAATGCAAAAAGAAGTAAGAAGTCGCGTCACAAAGCTACTCCAAATCCCTATAGGCCGAGGCATCGAACCGCGGACTGCAAATAGCCAGAAAAATTAGGTCTACTGCCCCCGAGTTAGTTATCCGTTGCCGCTGCCCCGAAGGAATAATGACCACGTCCCCTGGGCCAACCATCTCGGGATCCAAATCGGCAACTTCCACCATGCCCTGCCCTTCAAGAATAATATAACGCTCTGAAATACCCTCTAGGCTGTGCCAACGGGTGGTTTTCCCGGGCTCAACACGAGCTCGAGCAACAGACACATCCGGGTCATCGGAAGAATTGGAAAGCTCGGTAATAAAGCAGCCCTCTTCAAAGTAGTACTCCGAGTCAGGCTGCGTCCTTTGTATTGATGCTTTCACCATAGGTCAAACAGCCGCAGCACGATAATCCGCAACAATC
>JABJGI010000052.1 GCA_018662305.1 Porticoccaceae bacterium
AGGTTGAGTTGCAGCGTATCGATTTGCCTCCGACTGATATTTGGAAAATCAGTCGGAATCAGTAATGGTCGAGTATCCTGCATCAAACCCCCTATTGTATGCTTGGAAACCAGTTGGATTAGCAGAGCGAATCATGCCCTATTCATCAGTTGTTGTGCTCACCGGAGCCGGTATTTCAGCCGAATCCGGCTTAAAAACCTTTCGCGATAATGACGGACTTTGGGAAGGCCATCCCGTATTAGACGTAGCAACCCCCGAAGCGTTTCACCGCGACCCAAAATTAGTAAACACTTTTTACAACCAAAGGCGTGCTCAGCTACTAGGCGGCGAGGTGCATCCTAACGCAGCACATAAGGCTCTTGCAGCATTCGAGAAAAATTTTAAGGGTGAATTTACTCTGGTAACCCAGAATGTTGACGATTTGCACGAGCGCGGAGGCTCAATTGAGATCTATCATATGCATGGCAGATTGTTGCAAGGCAAATGCGGTTACTGTGAGCACAGCTTTGAAATTCGCAGCGATCTCAACCATTTAGACCAGTGCAGCGAATGCAAAAGGAGTGGAGCTCTGCGACCAGATATTGTCTGGTTTGGAGAAATGCCCATGTATATGGATGAGATCGAAACCAAGATTCGCCGCTGCGATCTCTTTGTCTCAATTGGAACCTCGGCAGCCGTCTATCCAGCCGCCGGCTTTAGCGATTTAGCCAGATATTGCGGTGCCAAGACCCTGGAGCTCAACCTGGCACCCTCCTCTAAAAGCGAAGACTTTTCTGAATCTATTTTGGGACCTGCGACACAGCTGGTGCCGCAGGTATTTGAAGAAATCTTGGAAACCGCTATTTAGGAGAGATCAAATCACCTAGCTAGTGAACACGACCGCCTTTATCTGTAGAGCCACCCATGCAAGCAGGTGAAGCCGGCGCTTCTTTGGTGGACTCCCACTCTCCTGGGCCATAAGTATGCAAAGCTAAGGCGTGAATCGGCTTACCAATCATATCGTTTAACAGTCCATAGACTGCCTGATGACACTGTACCTGGCGTCGACCTTCAAAAGCATCGGCCACAATAACGATACGAAAATGCGTTTCCGAGTCTGTCGGTACGCTGTGCATATAACTTTCGTTCTCTACCTGTAAGTGTACTGGCGACAACCCTTCTTTGAGTCGGTATTCAACTCGTTCTTGAACGCTTCCTAGTGGAGGAACGGACATATTCTTTTCTCTCTCTCAATCTCTTTGTTTTTTATGCGGTAATCAGCCCTTTATCTTGACTGCAATGCTCCGCTTTCCTATAGTGCGCGCCTTCAAATTACGCGCTTGTAGCTCAGCTGGATAGAGTACCTGGCTACGAACCAGGCGGTCGGAGGTTCGAATCCTCCCAAGCGCGCCATTTTTTCTTTAGGGGCACTCCCTTCCAATCAAAGTTAGTGAGCCAAGGCGGATACCATTCCCTCTACTCTCACGTAATCGCTTTCATCATTGGCAACGTAACTCGCAGCCTGATTAATCGCAGTCTGCACGCCCAGCATATCCTTTGCTTCCTTTGTGGTGATGGTTCCACGGGCCAGTCCTCGCATCACTTTAAATCGAAACTGGTTCAAATGGGTAACACTCATTCCATCTTTTATTGTCTTCACTTCAACTACCTCAAAAATATTTACAGCTATAGTTCTCTAGCTATAGCTAGAACCGTGCCAAGATGTAATATCTATATAAAACAAGTAGATAGAGGCATTTTATATGCGTAGCCAACGTAACATTGGCGTATCAGTTACGTATCATGTTACGTCGATGTTACGTTCGATTTTGGGAATCCTTTCTTATCGGGAATAACTCTTGATCACAGCTTTGTCTCAGAGCGATACTTCAACTATTCGCTAACAAGGGAAGAATAAAAATGCTGACATTCCTCACTGTAATAGCAGCCCTCATACTCATCGCGCTTATCTATTTGTCGACACTTTCGGGCGATTACGAGGTTCGTGTCACAAGAACATTACCGGCAGCCCAAGACGAGCTGTACAACCGACTTATCGATTTCAAAACCTGGCACCAGTGGTCACCCTGGATAATGCACGAGCCCGACTGCCCTCTTGAATACAGCGATAATGTGACTGAGGTCGGAGGCCACTACAGCTGGGACGGAAAGATGATCGGCGCAGGTTCCATGGAACACACTCTTCTGGAATACCCTAACCGAACCGAAGAAAAACTCACCTTCACTCGCCCCTTCAAATCCGTCTGCAAGGTAGGTTTTGAACTTGAGGCAGAGGGACAGAACACAAAAACCACTTGGTATATGAAAGGCTCAATGCCCTTCCTCTTCCGAACCATGGTTCGCCGCACGCGAGAAATGATCCAAACGGATTATGAAACCGGCCTCGCAATGCTAAGCGGCGTACTCGACCCAAACAGCGAGCACCCTAAATTTGAATTCCTTGGCAACCAGCGCCGGGAAACCACTAACTACCTCTCCATCCCTTGGGAAGGCAGCATCGAAGATATGCCAGCGGCCATGGAAAAAGGCTTTGCTGAATTAGGGGAATACTTTGCATCCGGATCAGCTGTCGCAGCGGGGCAACCCATTAGCGTGTACCACAAGGTCAAAAACCGCGGCACCTACTTTGTCATGGATATGGGCATCCCGGTTTCCGAAGGCACAGAAGACAACAAATACCAGGTCAAGCAGATCGAAGGGGGAACCTTTCAACAAACCCAACTAACCGGCAGCTACGACTTTCTAAAGTCTGCCTGGCACAACGCCATGGGGCACATGAAAATGACCAAAACCAAATTCGACTGGAAACGCCCCTGCGTCGAACTCTACGAAAATGACCACTCCACCGTGGATCACAGCAACGAACTAGTGACTTCGATATTTGTTCCGGTGAAATAGCTATTTGCTCTATGCAAACAAAAGCTAAGTGATAGAATTCGCGCCCCGCAGACCTGTCTGCGGAACCACCAAAAAGCATCCGTAGCTCAGCTGGATAGAGCACCTGGCTTCGAACCAGGTGGTCGGGGGTTCGAATCCCTCCGGATGCGCCATCTATAAAAAGCCCACCATCGGTGGGTTTTTTTATGGATCGAGCTTTTGGAAAGGGTATTCGAATCCGAGTTCGCACCGAGCGCGCATTGCGCGCGACATACGCAGCTACGAAGCTGCAAGTAATCCCGACCCGCCATCCACAAAAAAGCCCGCATATCGCGGGCCTTTTTATTCGTACTCTTTCTCTGCTTTTTAAAGCAAATTCAACACCAAAGCCAATACAGCCGTCAGCGCCAAACTACTGGTAATAACACCCTTAACTGTAGTGATAGGCCCTTGTTTGCCCATCAGCCCATTGGCTTCCAGAGCAAGAATAATAACCACAGCTACGATTAGCCCTGTGCCACCTACCCCTGTGCCATAACCGTGGCCCGCATAGTGAGGCCCAGCCAGCATGCCAAATAGCATGGGTGCCGAAAACAAGGTATTGGTACGTGAAGCCAGAAGTGCCTTGGCACCAGCTGCGGCTTTATCACCCCCTTCAACCAGACCCAGAGCGATTTTTTGCGCTGGCCAGATAACCATCCAGACATTGGCCGCCATCAGGGTGCCCATTAGTGCACCAATAACGATGTAGTTGTTCAGCACCGCGGAAATGGTGTGCAGCAGGTACAAACCGGTGAGGAAGGTAAACATTGCGCCCCATCGGAACCACCAAAGTGCACTAGGCGCCAATTTGGCTTTGGCGTCCGCTAAGCCTTCAGGGCTGGCTTGTTTAAAGTAGCCGCCTTGCACGAAGTTAAAGTAGTACAGCATGCCAATCCAGACAATTCCGAATAGCACATGTCCCCAACGGAACAGAAAATTAATGGTTAACTCAACAGCCATAAATAAATCCCCCTAGTATTAAAAAACACCACATGAGGTGGGTTTGCAGCCCCGATTGTTGGCTAGTCGCAAAAATATAGCAATGTTTCATGGATTGAACCTGCTTTGACAGCAGCACTACCGTCCGTACAATCCGACAAGCATTTGTGCTTTTGGGGGAGTTCGTCGATGCATTCTTGGGTTGAATACCTGTCCGCAAGGTGGCTATCAGCTAGCCTTATTACTGTCTGTATTTTCGCTTTCACAACAACCGCTGTAGCTCAGCCTTATGTAACTGACTCAGTCTGTCCCGATGACGCTCACGCTGAATTTCACGCCTGCTCTTTAGAAGCTGCAAAAACCTATAATCCGCCGCGAACTGCCGATGGTCACCCAGATTTGAGTGGTTTTTGGCGTCGCCGGGGAGCTGGGTACGAAAGCCTGCAGGAACATGAAGCAAACATCGATGACAACGGCGGCCCAAGCCTTGTTGTAGACCCTGCCAACGGCATTGTGCCAACCCAAGCCTGGGCAGAGGCAAAAAGACGCCAAAACCGTATGGAGTATGTGCATCAAAACGCTGTATGCCGATTAACAGGCGTACCCATGAGCATGTTCATGGCCGGTATATTCCAGTTTTTGCAAAACGCCGACTACTTCCTGGTACAAAGTGAAGAGGTGCATACGGCCCGGAATATCCCACTGGGACCCCGCGATCACGTCGGCGAAGACATCAGCCTTTGGAACGGTGATTCTATTGCCCACTGGGATGGCAATACCCTAGTTATCGATACCACCAACCAATCCGCACAGTCCTGGCTGGATCAGCGCGGCCGATTCTTCAGCGATGAAGCTCATGTGGAAGAACGTCTGACCCTTATAGATGACAACACCATTCACTACCAAGCTACCATTACCGACCCCAATGTATTTACCCAGCCTTTCACAATCGCCTACCCCTATCGACGAAATACCGTCGATGGCTTTGAAATCTGGGAAGAGGCCTGCTTTGAAAATAACGTGCTGGTCGCAGACCAACTCAAAGGGATCGGCTATGAGGTCTACCCTGGTATGACAGGTGACGAAGCGCGGCGATTGAGAGCTGCGTGGGAAGTCGAACAAAATATTCCAGAGCAATCTAATTAAGGAGAGTGAAGTAATGAAACTCATATTTGCAAAGTCTTTTTATACCGCTCTGCTGGCTGCCAGTCTTCTATTGCTATCCCAGGTAGCGACCGCTCATCACTCAAAGGCACTGCAGTTCGACATGAACAGTGAAATTGTCGTTGTTGGGACAATTATTGAACTGGAATGGCGCAATCCACACGCCTGGCTGAATATTGAAGCGGAAAACGAGCATGGCGAAAATGAAATCTGGCGAATCGAGTTCAGCAGCGCCAACTCTTTGCTCCGAAGAGGCTGGCGACCCGCAGATATCCCGATAGGGGCTGAGATAACGGTTCACGGCTTACCCTCCCGAGACGGCTCACGCACTGTAGACGGCGAACAAGTTACCCTGCCCGATGGACGATCCCTAATGGCTGGCTCGAGGGAAGGTTATTAAGCATGACCCATATCTATAGGAAGTTTTCCGCAATACTGGTTTTGCTGCTGGCTGCCTGCAGCTTTGCTCAGGATCGAAATCTACCCCGGACGACCAGTGGCCAACCTGATTTACAGGGTGTCTGGCAGGCGGTAAATACCGCCAATTGGAATATTCAGGATCAATCGGCCAGCTATGGAATACCCGCCGGCCAGGGCGTTGTGGTCGGCAACACTATTCCCTATCAGCAGTGGGCCCTGGAACAGCGTGAAGTGAACCTGGAGAACCGGGCTAGGCTGGATACAGAAGCGAATTGCAAGATGGTCGGTGTTCCCCGAGTCACCTATATGCCCTACCCCTTTCAGATATTCCAGACAGAGGAGCAGCTGGTGTTTACCTATGAGTGGGTA
>JABJGI010000005.1 GCA_018662305.1 Porticoccaceae bacterium
AAGCTTTTAGCGATCTATTGATTTCGATCTATCCACGAATTATTTGCTAAAGTAATACAAATAATCGCGTACTAAATATCAGTAGGTGCGCAAAAAAATTTAGTGGAGTTGAGATCAATGAGTTTCCGTTTTATTGCCGTCATCAGCCTATCTTCCATATTACTGACCGCCTGCGGTGGTAGTGCCCCCCACCTAGCATCGCCACTCCAAGCTTAGCGAGTTCTTCTGAAATTGCCGATGCCGAGCGCTTTGAATCCATTGAGGGCAGAGCCAACGTTTATATTGGAATGAACACTAGAGGAGTCAATTGGTCTGCCGGCATGGTGGAAATCAAAGGCTCTCGTGACTACGTAGAAGTTGGTTCAGTTTACCCACGCTGGTACCAAAACTTTGAAGCCACACCAGGGCAATACCGGATGCGTATTCGATTCGACGATTATGTCGGCGAATATATCCTTTCCGAATTTGATCTTATTCTCGAAGAGGGAGCAGTGGCCTATATTGACTGCTCAGGCAGTCTAGGCTCGATTCGCTATATCAGGGATGACGGGGATGTTTTAAGAAGGTTCGAAGATGCCTGTCCGGCGGGTGTACCTCAGGACAATGGAATCGGTGCCTGCGAGGTTCCTTACGACAACGACGTCTCTTCGCTGAGTGCCATTTTGAACGAAGGCGAGTATATGGGGGCATGCCTTTTGGTTGATAACCCGGATGTCTACGAAGGTTTCAATCTAGCTGCTGCCCGAACGAATTTTGTCGTTAATGAAGAATATGAACTAGCCATCGCCCGCGACGCAGATAGCATAGAATCCTGGCAAGAATTTCTAACTCTCGACCCTTCGCAACGAAACCGCGAGGAAGCAGAAATCCGTATTGCTGAGCTGGAAACCGAGCAGGCATATATGGCTTGGGAAAGCGAGATTCAGACCATCCTTAAACGCGATTCGGTACTCCCCCTCCAAGCCCAGCGTGACAAATACATGATCGCCCTAACTGACTACCTGCAAAATCAAGACTTCCAACCCTCTTTGGTCTACTTTGAATTGTTAGATCGTCTAAATGTAGAACTTTCGTCTTCGATAACCCACTTTTGGGGGGAAGCCTTATTACGCACTGGCGATCCTCAGGCTGCGAATGGAAAACTCTATGAATACATCAATGTCGCCGGTGCATCAGGCACCTATTATCGAGACGCGCTCAGCCTAATAAACGAGGCTGAAAATCAGCCATGAAACATCGGTTTCATCTTGGCTTGATCGCTATCAACTGCACAATTTTTTGCAGTGCTGCGCTAGCCCAAGAGGAAGAGCCGGTTGATGGGTGGATTGACGACCTAAACCCCTTTAATTGTATTAGTGTGCCGGAATTTGCCGAAGGTGCCGATATCGTCAGCTCAGGCAGAGAATCAGGCTATCTGTGCGAACGGGAACCCGAAGAAGAATTTGTCGAGGCTTCCGAAGATGTGCCAGAGCTGGATTCAATTGAGGAACGCCGGGCCGTGTTAGCGGCTGGTAACCAAATTGCCGAGGATAGCGGCTTCTTCGGCCAAAACTTATCTGATGATGAGTCGCTAGAAGAAGATGAGCCGGAGGAACTCGGAGGCATTTCATTTGATGACCTCTGGTCACCTGCACCCACCATTCCAGCAGACGACCCCCTCCCTCAAGATGCCGAAGCCAATAACGATTCAGCGGCGCCCTTTGACTTTGATGCCCAAATGGCCGCCAGCCGTGGCGCAGCTACTCCCGATCCAGCTAGCCTCTCACGGAGCGGCCCAGTTGAGATAGGCGATATTTATGGCGCCAGAGCTCAAATCGCTTTGGACGCCACTAAGCAAGAGCTTTTCAGCAAGAGCCAACGAGTCGCCAGTCTCTGTCAGTGTGTCTTCAGCCGCAATCAGTGCTATCAATCACAGCCCTATCAATATGAAGAGTTAAATACGGCTGTCGGTCAAACAGAATCCAATCTGGAGTCTCAGCGCGGCGGCGTATGTAACGGCTGGCTTGCCAATTTGCGCGGTAAGACATCTGACAATCAGGGCATCCTGGACGGCTACCTGAGCGACACCGACATCGTGTTGAGAAACCTGGAAACCCTCGACTCCTCCTACCTCGCAATGCTGGCGGACCTCGACCAACAAGAAGTCGCAATCAGCAATGAAATCCGAAGACAGGAACAAGCTCGTCAACAAGCTATTGCGGCACAACAGCAAAGTAGTGGCTCTTCTGGGTGGAATGTTCTGGGTCAAGTTCTGCAACAGGCCGGTTTACAGGCTGGGGACATCTACGCCGAAGTCGGTGGTGCATTTATTCAAGACGTCACTTCTGGCGGCAGCGGAACCGCTCTAATGGAAACTCGTCAAAGATATGACACCAGCACCAGCAGCCTGGAGATACCCAACTATGGCAACAACGATGCAGGCAGCAGTGCGATAATCGACAATGTTCTCGTTTATGGAGACCCAAGTACTCAGGGCACCTCTGAGGCTTACGGAGCCACGAACCCAAGTGTCGGTGGAGCTGCAAGCACAGCAGGAAGCTATGGAATTCTAATCTACGGTGTGAACGGCAATCTCGGATCACTTATTGTTAACTCTCGATCCTCAACCGCACAGGCTGAGGCTGACGCATTCAATAGTTGCGGCGCACTCTGCAATGGCCCGATTCTGCACCAGTATTTTGGCCCCGGCCAATGCGTCGCATTAGTGCGGGGCGGCCGATCTATGGCTGAAGCTGCGCTATACCTGCAGACTAGAACTTCATTATCAGCTGCTACCCAGGCCGCCGGTCAGGATTGCGCCAGCGCCAGAGAAGCCTCTGGTTATGGCGGTGCATTTACCTGCACTCTGCTAGATTCAGCCTGCAACTAAAATTTCTTAACTAATCCTTACGCAGTCTACAAACTTACTACCGAGCTAGTGTGAGAGACTTATCGCACTTGTAAGTATCTGATTTCAAATGAAAGCGAACAGTCTTTTCTTAAGCCTTATTCTGGTGGGCTCCGGCGCAGCTATCGCCCACGAGGCCCCAATTCACGAGCACGCAGAGCTCGTGCCCATCCCTGCCTACAACACAGAGGTTAAGGCCAATGCCAAGAATTCGCTTATCGCCTTAACTGCCTTGCTGGAAACCTTTTCACCGGATGCTAAAGAGCAAGTCAGTTTCAACCTAGATTCAAGAGAAAGACATCGCTGGTCGAATTTGCCCGCAGGTCGCACCGCACGCCCCGGTGTGAGTTTTGGAGAAATGTCTGACGATCAACGCAATCTGCTGTTTGCCTTTCTCTCTGCCTCTCTGGGAGAAGCCGGCTATCAAAGCGTGGCGAAAGTTATGGCAGCAGAGGCTTACCTTGCGGCGGACTCAAGGTCGGGCCGCATGAGCTGGTCGCCAGAAAATTACTGGCTAAGTGTCTACGGCACTCCTTCAAATACAGGCCGCTGGGCCTGGGCTTTTGGCGGGCACCATCTGGCGCTCAACATCAGTATGGACAATGGAGTTGTTACCAGCATGTCGCCCAGTTTTGTTGGCTCAGAACCAGCGAGATTCACTTTGAATGGCATTGAATACGATGTCATCACCGACATGCACGAAGCTGGCTACGCCATCTATAAGACCCTTAGCGGTGAGCAAAAACAACAAGCTACCCTTTCTCGTTTTCCTCGATCGCTCGCCGTGGGCGCCAATAAGGATGCTGTAGTTCCGGTTCCCGTCGGAATTAGCCTTAAGGAGATGAATGAAGACCAGCGCGAACTCGCACTAGACGCGATCTACCATTGGATTTCCCATCAACCCGATGAAAATGCACTGCCACGCATGCAGGAAATAGCCAGTCAGTTAGACCAAACTTTCTTTGGCTGGTACGGTGAATTATCTATCAACTCAAGAAGTTATTTTCGCATTCAGGGCCCTAGCTTGATCATCGAGCTACAAGGCGGCCTGGGCAATGTGGGCAGCTCCGCCGACGGACTTGGCCATTACCACACCATTTACCGCAATCCGACATTTGACTATGGCGAAGCGGGCCGGAACTAAATATCACTTAAATCTCAGTTTTTGATTGGACTCGGCAGGCTGCACCGTCGCTGCAATGTGCTTTCTCAACTAATCTCTTGCACAATCTACTCCTCCCATTGATCCAGAGGGTCAATTTATGACCGTCAAAACCGCTGCAGTTGTCGCGTTAAGCCTTAGTGCTTTTGCCTTTGCAAGTACGGCTCAGGCCGCGCCAAATATTCTATTAATAATCGGCGACGATATAGGCGTCGAGACGATGGCCTCATACGGCTTGGCGGAAAACGTTCCCTCAACGCCGAACTTGGATGAGATGGCAAGAAACGGACTTCGGCTCAACAACTTCTGGTCACAGCCAGTTTGCTCACCAACCCGCGCAACCATAGTGACTGGTCGATATGCATTCCGCACCGGTGTTGGACGACCCGTCAGCAAGTTCGGCCCTGTACCAGAAAACCCTGTCCATTCCGCCGGCGGAGGTGGAGGCGGCGGAGGCGGTGGTGCTGGTAACCCCTTGCGTGCCATACCCCGCAATGGGCTTCCAAGCGATGAATTCACTTTGCCCTCAGTTTTGGCAGCAACTACAAATCCAGCCTATGCGACAGCCGCTATCGGCAAATGGCATCTGGCCGATGCGGACAACGGCTGGTTTAATCACCCGAATATTGTCGGTTTTGATCATTTCTCTGGCGGCTGGGGCGGAAGTACCGAGTCCTATCACGCATGGAACAAGCTGGTGAACGGAGAGGTTAGTTCGGTAACCGGATATACGCCCACCGATAAAATTGACGACGCCCTCTCCTGGATCGATGCGCAGGGCGAAGCTCCCTGGTTTATGTGGCTTGGGTTCAATTTACCCCACACACCATTGCATACACCCCCCGACTACATTGAATTCGAGCCTGAAGAAGGCTTCACCAACATAGAAGACTTTGATGCCATGATAGAAACCATGGATCAGGAAATCGGCCGCCTGCTGCAAGAGATGGATCCAAGTGTTCGCGACAATACCTACATCATATTTATGGGCGATAACGGCACTCCCGGCGGAACACTTCGCCCCCCTGTTCCCCAGGGCCGCGGCAAGGGTAGTGTTTATCGTGGCGGCATCAACGTTCCCTTTTTTGTGACCGGGCCAGACGTTCCTCAGGGCAGCGTATCTGAGGCTCTGGTTAACTCCGCCGACTTGTTTGTCACCATTATGGAATTGGCGGGTCTGGACCCAGAGCAGATTGTTCCCGAGGAAGTAGTCACGGACTCGGTGAGTTTCCGCTCAACTCTCTCTGCCCCTGAATCACCCTCGAACCGAGACTGGATCTTTGTCGACGAATTTTTCGGGAATTTCGCAGGCGTTGAGACCGCCAACTATGCGATCCGCAACGAGCGCTATAAGTTGCTTCGATCGGGCGGCGTAGTCGAGTTCTACGATCTGCAGAACGACCCTTGGGAAGCATCCAATCTTCTGGATCAACAACTTAGTGCGGCTCAGCAAGCGGCTTTTGACGAATTGCAGGATCAGGTGCATGAGCTTCGTTCTGGAGGCTGATCACCGCTAAGACGATCACTTGACGGAAATCAATGCGTCGCTAGGCACGAGGCTTAAGCTGATCCATATACCACCAGTATTTGGAGCAGCAGATGAATCCAGTTGGAAAGTTAATCTACAGATGCCTATTTGGAGCGCTCGCCCTTAGCGCCATCACGGCCTGCGTATACGACCCGAACCTTCAGCGGGATTTCGATTTCCCCATTGAACGAGGTTACCTTGAAAATGGTCAACAGACTTTCGTTCAACTCGGTTGCCATCAGTGCCATAGCGTAGCTGAAACTCAACTTCCAGATTTTCCTATACACCCTTTGCTCACCTACGAGCTTGGAGGACCAACATCCAACCGTCCCTCCAATGCTCAGCTGGTCACCTCAATCATCAACCCAAATCATGTGGTGTCTGAGGAGTACAGCTTTCTGTTACGAATCGAAGGGGGCGTGCCTCTGGATTCGCCGATGCCCTACTTCGAATTTATGACTATCGGTCAGTTAGTGGACATCGTGGCCTTCTTGGATTCCAAATACGTGACCACTCTATCCAGCGACCAAGATTAGGTTCTGGCTCTGGTTACAGTTCTGGTTCTGGTTATTGTTCTGGTTCCAGCTCCGGTTCCAGTTCTGAAATATGGAATGAATGTGAAGTCGTAGCAATCTCGGGAATTTCTTTGCCCACCCGTCGTCATAACCTATGACATCAAGAGTGTTGCGAGGAAACAAAGATGAAACCAAGATTGAAAATAAGCATAGCTGCCCTATTGAGCGCGCTGGTATTTTCCCTTCCGCTCTTTGCCTCAAACAATTCTGCAGAAACAGACACATCGCAACAACGCGCAGTGATTCACTTTGCAGATCTGGGTGGAATAAAAAATTGGCGCGCTCTTGGTAATGACGCCATCGAAATTGAAAGCAGAAGCGGCGATTGGTATCACGTCGAATTTTGGAATCACTGTTACGGATTGCGTTCAGCGAACAGTATTGCCTTTGTCACTGAACCCAATGGTGACTTAGACAGATACTCCTCTATCTATGTTGGCCGAGGTGAAAGCTGCCAATTTAGAACCTTTGAGCGAATGGATGTCACTGAAGATCAAACCCAGAATTAGAGAGCAATAGAAAGGAATAAAGAGGTCTAGTTCAAGAATTTCCAAATAGCTCCGGAGAAAAGCTACCCCTAAATTTCTCCACCCCCCCACCCTTTCACTAGGGCACAGGGTGCAGCACTGCGGTCGATCCCCCTTAAGTCGATCTCAGTGCTGCGCCCTTTTTTATTTTCAATCTATTGGATCAAAAACCGGCCCGCTGCGTCAGGGTCACAGCCACTTAGAATCATCTCAGTCTGAGTGTCGTATATCAGATCTCTGGCATGGGTCATTGGCCCGGTCAGATACACCGGGTCCCACAAAGTAAATTCCGCATGAAGCCTAGTGCCCGTCTCATTTAATCGATAGCGTTCAACAACACGCTTTTCCGTGCTTGATGGCACACCAAGCTGGTAAGGAGACCGATGGAAGGGGAAGTTCGTGGTCTCGACTACCAAAGTGTCGTCCTCCCACCAACCAATGGAATGCCCAGTATTTACGAGTTGATCTGGGCTCGGATGCTCGCGCCCATCCATGTAAACAATGCGTTCCTCAGCATCACGTTCGCTGCGGATATAGATCAGATCATTGTCTTCATCGATCTCAAATTCCATCATATACAAACGAGTAGAAACCAGCGCACCAGGAGTGGGCCTGCCTACACAGGTAGAGTTGGGGTTGTCAGCAGAGAGCGGATCATATTCTTCTATTGCCTGCCGGGCCCTATCGTTAAGCGATAGCAGCGCGAGGAAGAGACCATCGTAGCCACCAGGATAATCGGGAAAAGAAGAGGCATCGGCGATCCATCTTCCTTCAATGCTTTCTGCAACAGCGGAGCCATCGGGTGTTGAAAGAGTTATGCCGAGAGCTTCACCATCGTGACGCTCCAGTTCTTCCAAAATACCGTAGGGGTCGCCATTGGCGCGAGCGTGCAGCTCAATCCTGACCTGATCGCCGGGAGCCAAATAATCCGCTGACCAACCCCGTCGGCGAGACACGCTAACGGCACCCATCTGAATATTCCATTCGGTATTTCCACCCTCTTCATTGGGAACATCCACCAGCAGATACACATGCGGATTGCGCCAGTTGAATTCGGTAACAACACCTTCAATGGTAACCAATGTCTCAAGATCGATGCCGACATCGCTGTGGTGAGCATTTGCTGAATACACACCACCAAATACTAGAACAAGAGCCAGAATGGCTGACTTGAATTGAATCATTCCCGTTCCCCCCAGAATCGGATGGACAGATTCTAACGCAATTATTCGACGTACTCCCGCATCTGCTGGAATACAGAACCCAAAATCGGCACAATCGCGGCCCTAGAAAGACTAATAAAAATCAGGATTTTCCATGCCGCATTTCGCAGTAGATTGTTCTAAAAGCGTTGCTGCCCTTCATGATGGGCAGAGCATCGCAAAGCAGGTTCACTCAGCCGCCAACTCCACTGGACTATTTAGTGAAGCCAATATTCAGGTCAGAATAAATTTCTATGATGACTACAGCGTTGGCAACGTCAAAGAGGGTTTTATCCATGTGTTTGCACACATATTGGAAGGAAGAACAGCTGAACAAAAATTAGCGCTTTCAAAAGCGGTGATCAAACAACTCGCGGAGATGTTTCCTCAGGTTCCGACCATTGGCATTGACATAAAGGACCTTGAAAAGGGAACGGGTTTTAGCAAGAACAAGCTCTAAAACTTTACTGGGGGTTCCTTCGCTGAAAGACTTAAATAGATTCAGGATATGAGTTTTAAAGTCTGGCTAAAAAGTAAGGCTGCCGACCGGGTTTTGTCGCCTTTGCGGACTGAGCTGATTGCACTAGTCGAACAGGGCGCATCGCTTCTGGATATCGGGTGTGGCACCGGTGATCTACTCTTTCGATCCGCAGAAAAAATCAGTCGCGGCTATGGCATCGACATCGATAAGGCGATGATCGGATTTGCCAATTCAAAGCGGCAGGAAAACAATCTGGATCATCTGCAATTTGATTGTGTAGATGCACTTGAATTAGACGCACAAAAGTTCGATTTCTCCACCAGCACACTCTGCCTTCATGAGCTGCCACAGCAGAAAGCATGTGAACTGCTTAGGGTGATGCTCGATAGCTCAGATAAAGCCTTAATTTCGGACTACAGGGCTGCTAACAGCCCATTTGCACAGATGCGTATTGAGCTTGATGAACTTATGTCCGGCCATTACGGAAACTACCGAAAGTATCGTAGCGCTGGCGAGATTCCTGCCTATGCAGAACAAATCGGCGCCCGTGTCGAGCAAGAGATTCAGAGCAGCATTGACGGAATTTCGATATGGGTTGTTAGTCGGGATCGCAGGGTTTAACAATACTTCCGCACGCCGGTTTGCTATACGAGAGCGTGACGTTTTTGAGAATCAATGGATATTGTCAAAGGAATAGAAGGTCGCCTGATCGTAATCCGTATCATCACCGGTGGAGTTGCCGGTATAGATGCCTAATTTGAAGTACATGTAGTCATCCGCAACTCCATATCCAACCATATCCACACTGCCGTCTTCATTGACTAAACCGTCGTCGTTGTCACCGTCTAAGGGCGTCAGAACGGTGCCATCTGCTTTGGTAATGGTGACGTAGAGCTTCTCGCCTACTGCTCGAATTTCATAGGCGAAGGGTTCATTTAATGGGATACCGTTCGCAGGGTCAGACTGACTGGAGCTGCGGGAACCTATAATGCGGATATAGGTATCGTCGCCGCCATTTTCTTCGGTGGCGAAATAGATTGATCCGTTTTGGTTATCTGGCAGTTTTCGGTAGTAGAGCCGAATCGGCTCGTCGCTCTTGGCGTGAATCTGCCCAATGATAATTCGGCCCACCTGGTATTCATTGTCGCCGGAATAGGTGGTGGTGACGCGATTGATAGCCAAGGTGGCTTTGAGCGTTCCGTCGACAGCCGCCGCGGCATTTCTGGTTGCCTCCGGCTGATGAGAAAAGGCCCAGTTATTGGCCAGCGAGCTGTTGCTAATGCTGGTATTCCCTTCGCGCAACATTTCGCGCAATTCGGTTCTTGTGTATTGGGTATTGGCTGAAGTCTTGAACCCTGCGACGGTGGTTTTTAGTACCAAGCCGTTGTCGCGTCCTAGGCAAAAGAGATCGGTATCAATGTAGCCGCCCATTAGCGCTGCCTCATAGATACTTTGATCATCCCCTGGGTCCCCCTCTTTCGGTGTAGAGATGTACCAGTCGGAGAAATCAAAGCGTGTGCTTGGCGCATCGGTACCGCAAGCAATGGTATCGTCAGAAAAACCCTCTCCATTGGAGTCTATATTGCCCTGAGGATCCACATAAACATCCGCTGGTGCCACAAGCTTGGTATCGCCCGTATTTGAATCTGGATCGACGGGATCGGGATCAACTGGATCAGGAACCACTGGATCTGGAATAACCGGATCAGGAACCACTGGATCTGGAACAACCGGGTCAGGAATAACAGGATCAGGAATAACCGCATCGGAGATATCGCCAAGCGCATCAAAAATGGCATTAACAACGTCGTCATTCAGGTTTTGTGAAACTGCTGAATTTACGAAATCACTCCGGGCCGCCGCCAAAATGGCTGCGGTATCAGAGGAAAATACACCATCGGCAAAGTCTGTTGAAAGTTCTTCTATCAGGCTGCTTAGTTCAAGACCTGAGTTATTATCCAGCACGGAAATAAGGGTAAGGGCTATCGCGTATTGGCCCGCCTCGTCATTGCCCGCTGCAGTGATTTCCAGGTCAGTGGGCATAATCTGGGTAATGTCGCCCGCGATACCAAAGGCATCGGCAACCGCCGCATTGTGCGTGGTGAGAGCCATACCAAGATCACCATCGGCAAGCGCGCGCTGGGTTGCGATCTCGGTGAGTGGCGTCACCGTAAAACTGCCGTCGCCATCGATATTAACCACCGAGCGAGTGGTAGGAGCCGTCAAGGTTAAACCCGTCGCTTCATCGCGATAGGTTCCGCCGGTACAGCTAATTAAAGCCGCACCCTGATATTCAATATTGGTACCAAAGTTGATACTGCCGTTTGAAGTAGTCCCGGTTGCCACCGAGTTTCCTTGAGCTCCGGCGGAATCGATTTCAAAAAGCTCACAGCTGGCACCATCCACTAGGCCTTTTACAAATGCCGCAGATACTTCATAGGTGGGAGTATCGGGAATGACAGGTGTGCCGGCGTTGCCACCAATATTGCTACCGGAGCCAGAACCCCCACCGCCACCACAGGAAATCAATAGGAGGCTGCTTAGGAGCAGAAAGGGATGTCGCGCTTTTTTTATCTGGATCATCAAAATAATTACTGCAGTTCTGGTTAAGGTCTAAATGCAGGCTGAGCCATTTTTAGAACCTCAAATGAACTTCACCGCAGATATCAGAGGGGTGAGAATCTACATTGTGCTTACCAGTTTGTAAATCCAATAATCATAATTGGTAATACAATTTGTATGATTTCGTTTTATCGGCCTTGTGACTGAGGCATAGCTTGGGACTGGGGCTGGGACTGGAGCACGAGCAGAATCTCGATTACAGAGCCATGAGAGCTAATTCGGCAGCACAAAAAAAGGCAGCCGAAGCTGCCTTTTCCTTGAGTAAAAGAACCCAATTTGACTTGGGTTAGAAACCTTCTACACGTTCCTCGGTGAGGTCTTCACATTGGTAATCATCATATGGTGCGGTGGTTTTGGTATGAACCAACTGCCCATAGTAGGGAGCATCCAGATATAGCGGATCGTTTATGACGTAAGTCATCGCCAGGTATTGGCCATCTTCACTGAGATCGTACCGCTCCACCGTATGCATCTGATCGCTATGCATGATGGCTTCGCGAGTCGCTGCTAACCAGCCAGCTTCAAATCCAATGGTATCTACAACCAGAGTCTCACCTTCCCATCTGCCGATGGAATGACCAGCTCTGCTGGGAGTGATGTTATCTGGGTGCTCATCCATATCCATGTGGATGGTGCGCTCGATGTCCATAAAGCCAAAGGTAATCTGAATCTTGTCGTCAGTTTGCTCGATGTTATTCACGTGCATATCAAACCACCAATCGTGAAACAGGTTAGTCGCCTGACAATGAAACCTAGGGTTCATTTCACGATCGAAGTTAGCAGGCGCAGCTGCTGCACCCGCTTCGGATACGGCATAGTTTTGGCGACCTGTCGGCGCCTCTGCAGGCCAAACAGAAGCTGCAAAACCAGCTGCAGCCTCGGGTGCAGAACCACCGCGCTCAGTGGCAACCCACCGGCCGTGAACTACCGGAGTGCCAGCGGACAATTCTGGGCCAGCATCCATAGTATCAGCGACGACAAGGGCTTCGATCGTTTCATTGCGCTGAACAACTCTTCCATCCGCAAAGGTAATGGAACGGGTGTAGCAACCAAATTCTTCTCGACGAGCCTGGGAGCCGTGAATGGCAATTTCGGTACCGGCTGAGAACATTTCTTCGGTCCAGCCATTTTTCTTCAAAAGGCTTCCG
Organism: Porticoccaceae bacterium; assembly: GCA_018662305.1. Classification (GTDB taxonomy): domain Bacteria; phylum Pseudomonadota; class Gammaproteobacteria; order Pseudomonadales; family GM7GCV1; genus JABJGI01. The sequence continues at coordinate 12,133 of JABJGI010000005.1, forward strand.
GCACGCATTTCGCAACGCCATGCATCAATTCCGCCCTGATCATTTTCAACATCGAAATAAACCCAGGCGTGTGGGTTAACAAATCGAACGTCGGTTACGGTTCCAGCGACGTCGACATCGACATCGTGGTTAAACTGGCCATTACTTCCGTGGTGCGCCAATGCTGGATAAGCGAGCATCGAACAAATCACTAGTGATATATATTTCATTTTGTCCCCTGCAATTTTTATAAGGGCGACAGGGTAAGCCATGAAGCGCAAGGATAGAAAGATTTGCAGGGTCAAGAAGTGTTAAAACTGTGCACTTATATACACAAAAAAACGGGGTGAGCTGACCCAGCCCACCCCGCTTAGATTTGATGCGGCTGTTTACCAGCGGTCAGCGATATCTCCGCTGTTGCGCAGTACATACATGCCTGTCGCGCCAGAGGTGAAGATGTTGCCTCGCGTATCGATCAGTACTTCCTGAGTAATGGAGATTGGCAGGTAACCGGACTGCGAACGCTTTGGCGTTTCTGGATCACCGGGAATAAACCAACCCACTTCTTTGGGTAAACGAGGCTCGGCAATGTCGTAGACCCGAATACCTGCATTGAAATAGGCGAGATGAATCAGGTCATTGGGTTGCATCACATCCTGGTTATGAATTTCGTTATTGGCATTGTGTGGCCCGAAACGTCCAGGCCGGTCACAGAAATTCTTCCAAGGGTAACCTTCGGGAACTTCCGGAATAGGGAAATAGGACATCATGAACGGCTTGGTTGGGTCGGTGTTATCAATCATGACGTTCGCTGCAATTGCTTCACCGCACTGAGGAATTTTTGGCTCCCCATTGAGATAAACCAGACCTGAATCCCAGTAGGGAATTACGGTATGAACCGCTTGGGTCACATTGTTTACGAAGGGCGGAATAATCTGCAGGCGCCCAACTGTTGTTGGGTTGTTTTTGTCGCTGATATCCAGGGTCACCATATCCGGCGTAAAGCCGAGAATGGCGGTGTTGTTGTCTGGGCTAATGATGGCCGGGCCGTGGAAGCTGGGAATCAATCCGTCCTCACGTACTTCCCCGAATTTCTGGCCATGTTGTGCCCATTGCCCTAACTCCACGGGATTTTTAGGGTCTCTCACGTCGAGAATCTTGAAAATTTGCGCACGATAGCCTGGCGCACTCGCAGACAAGTAAGCAAAGCCGTCCTTCAATATATTTCTGTGCACTCCATAGGCGCCCGTTTCCCAATGGGAAAGTTCGACCGGGTTTAATGGATCGCTGATGTCAAAGAAGATCACACCTTCATATCTTAGTTTGTCCTCAGGAATTTCTTCCGGTTGGAACTCCGACATAAAGTTGATGGCGTTGCGAGTGTCGAATAGCGTCAACTCTCTCGCCAAACCCACCATCAGCAGATCACCCTGAGAGGTGATTTGAGACATGTTGCCATCCATTGGATAAACAATGTCGCGAACTACCGTGGGATCAGTTGGGTCGGTGACATCAATTATTCGCAGAATAGGCGGCTGTCTCGGGCCGTGACCTTCCTGAGTTTTCGCAACCGCGGTGTAGATATACCAACGGCCTTCATGTTCCTTGATAGTGAACTTGCCAGCGTAACGATCCTGGTAGTCCAGGAAGCCAATGGGCTCCATATTGTGCGCCAGCCAGCCTTCTGGAATTGGGTCACCGGCAATAGCATTGCTAGCTCCAAATATCAGGCTGACTGAAATAACTAAGTTAAGGAGTGTGTTATTTATGGTTTTATACATCAAAGGCCCCCCTCTTTGAATGTGATCGATTGATCGATTGATCGATTTATTAGTCCATTTTTGATGTTAGCACGCGCTGGAAAGGCTTCTAACGGGCTTGCCGTATAGATTTGTGAAGCCGCAGATTTTCTATCTGTTTGCTAGGGCCTCGACTTCTGCCCATACTCGGAGGAGGTTTCCGCCCCAGATTTTTTCCACTTCTTCTTGCGTATAGCCACGGGAAATTAGCTCTTCAGTAACGGCAGCGGATTGACCAATATGGTCCCAACCCTCAACACCACCGCCGCCGCCAAAGTCGGAAGAAATACCTGCGTGGTCTACACCAACGAGCTCAACTACATAATCGATATGATCAACCAAGGTGCCAATATTGGCGCGCGGGTATTGGGCACCAAGTTCGGCTAACCGAAGACGATATTCGTACAAAAGTTCCTGACTGGCGCTACTAAAATCGAGATCAAACTCATCTCTTATCTGGTTCATCGCCTCTCGGTTGGGCTCGCTGACATCACGCATATAGGTGTCAAAAGCAACCAACTGAATAACGCCACCACCATTTGCGACAGCGACAATTTCTGCATCTGTCATATTTCTCGAATGATCGTAAAGCGCTTTCACCCCTGAATGGGAAGCAATGACGGGTGCTCTGGAATACTCCGCAGCCTGAATGGTGCTTGCGGCAGAGGTGTGGGACACATCCACCATAATTCCTAAATCGTTCATGCGACGAATAAGTTCTCTACCTGTATCACTCAATCCATCGTGTTCGGGTTCGACATAACCCTCGGCCCCACCCCTACTGGAAGAACTTGAAGCAAAGTCGTTGTGTCCGAAATGGGTTAGGGAAATATATCGCGCACCGCGCTCGTAGAATTCCTGAAGATGCTCGAGGTTCGGGCCAATAGGAAAGGCGTTTTCAATACCAATAGCCGCTACTAATTTGCCTTCGGCTAGCAGCTGGCTTGCCTCTTCCGGGTTTCGAGCTAGGCGAATTCGATCTGGATACCGCGCCAGCATGCGCTCTATGCCCGCAAATTTTTGTTGTGCTCTTTGATAGGCTAATTCGTACTCCACCGGAGTAACCGAGGCTTGAGCGACATAGACAATAAAGAAACCGATATCTAACCCACCCTCATGCATCTTGGGGATATCGACCTGCATCGGGCCATAGATCCCGGGGTCCGCGCCGTAGGTGGCCAAAGATATGGGGATATCGATATGAGTATCGACGGTAATCAAGGAATTGTGCCAATCTTCAGAGGCAGGCTCCTGTGCCTGAGCTGGAAGGATGCAAGCACATGTCAGAAGTAAAAGCGCAAATCTTGGCAAGGCGACCCCCTTTAATTCCTACTGTTCAACCGTAAGATGCCGACTGGCAGCCGCTGGATCACAGGCGGTTTCGATTAGGTCTCGATTCTGAGCCTTATTGAAATTGCCGGATACGGTTGCCGGTTCTGTTAAATACAGGGGATCGGTTATGGTGAAGGAAAAGCTTTTACTCATTCCGTCATCGGCCAACCAGTAGTGTTCAACCACAGACTTTTGGTCACTGGAATTAACACCGTTCGCACTACCCCACTTGGTAGGCAAGAAATTATTGGTTTCAATTACCAAGTGGTTATCTGACTCGAAGTAACCGTAGGAAGTCCCTGTGTAGCTGGGCGCTTCAGTTGTCAGAGCTTCTGCATTTGCATCCAGCCAAACCGTGCGCTTTTCATCCAGGTGTTCTTTGTGGATCAGAATTCGATCATCCTGTCTTTCCCAGTTCATTCCGTAGGGATAAGCCACAATGCGGGGCACGCCGATATGCAGACATTCCAACTCAGGGTTCTCGTTGACATGAAACTGCGCACCCATTTCCAGACCGGCTTCCGTATACGACCAGTCCGCTGGTGGACCACCGCCCGCTGCTCGGATATCGAAGCTACGCAAATCAAAGGCCCAGGTTCCAGAAAAATCTTCGGAGGGTTCGATTAGCGGCTGGGTTCTGGGGGCGTTGCGATTGCCAAAAGCGTAGAGTCGCTGGCCGTCAGTTTTGTCCACATAGTTGAGCAGCACAAAGTGTTTGTCGGCATTAAAGTCTGGGCTGCCGGAAATGGAAATATGCTCGCCAATTTGTAGCGTTTCGCCATCCCAACCATTGCCCCGCATGCCGGTTACGGAGTGGGATTCAATCAGCCAGGATTGCATCACACCCGCAGAATCAAGCGCTTCTATCTGCATGTAAACATGGGGGTTACGCCAGGAATAGTCCACGACGGTTCCAGTGAGCTCAATCACGGTGTCGGAATCAAAATTCGCGCGCGAATGATGTGCAATAGCAGCGTTTGTCAGCAGAGACAAAGAGAACGCCAAGCCAAATAGTATCTTTTTCAATTTAGAACAGGCCTCTGTGATTTAGATTAGTCTTGCGCTGCCATCTGGTAAAAGCTGGCGGCATTGATTCCCAGATGTGTATCGTAACGACCCCAGTCTGCGTATGCAGGCATGCTGATATTTTCCTGAAACTCTTCCAGGCTCACTCCCGCTGCAATGGCTTCGCGAGCGGCGGCATCCATATCGACAAAAAACTGACGATAGTCCATTAAATCCTGTTTGAGCCCGTGCTCACCATGACCCGGAACCACACGGCTAATCGGCAGACGAGCCATACGATCTATCGAATCAATCCAATCTGCTGCCGAACGTCCGGCCAATCCACCGGGCAATCGGCGCACGTTTAGCCAATCAACCGCATAGCCTGTAGCTTGTTCGCCAAAATTCAGGATGGTGCCATCGTCGGAATGACTATTACCGGCGTAAAACATCCCCACTTCCCAACCACCTATATATATCGGGTGGTAGTCGCTATAGGTAACCGTAGGCATAACGATATCGGCATTTATCTCGGCACCCGTGAGTTCGCCATCGCCGTTCCTGTCGAGAAAATCAAAATTGGCCAGAGTTCCACCAGCCGCTTCATTTCGCTGCAAGCGGTTGTCTCCGTTGGTATCGGAAGCAATTTGGTTGCCAGGAAGCGGGGCTTGTAAAGCCTTGACCATGTTTTCGTGGCCAACAAACTCAGCCGTATCCAAAAACGCGGCGCCACCGGAGGCATGATCCCAGTGGTGGTGGCTGTAGAGAACGTATTTCACTTCCTCGTCAAAACGTTCGGCAATTTCGGCCTTTAGCCAGTTAGCAAAATCCAAGGTGATGGGATCAGCCAACGCCACCCCGTCAAAGGTAACGAGAAATACGGTGTAGTGGTTATTGCTGCGCGCCCGATAAAGGTCACCGGCGATATTCTCAATTTCATAGATTGGCTCTGGTTGAGTTGGCGCAGTAGCCGTGTTTGTCGTCTGCATTTGACCGCAGGCTGTCAGCAGAGCCGCCAGTATTGAGATTGCTGCAATTCTTTTCATATTTCCCCCATAAGATAACTCGAGAACTCAGACTCGAAATTGTAGCTAGGAACAGTCTCTCTTGAGCTGCACTTTACAGTCCTTAAAAGAGATAGGTTCCTAGACGAATATCTTTTACTCTAACCCAATACGACCATCTCGGGGGGAGAGAATGGGATTAAAAAATGACGAGTTAACCTATGGCTCTGTCGCCAAGTAGATCCATTGGATTACGGCTCTATGTTTCTTGGGTGCCTACGCTTCTTACTATTATGGTCATTGGTTCCTTGAATATCAGTCTCAAGAATATTTCTCAAACCTTCGCATTCACACTATGTGTGGCACAACGGTTTTGCTCTTGTTCCTGCCACGATTGATTTGGAAAATAATTAATCCTGAGCCCCACCCAGACCCCGCGCCAAGATGGCAGCATCTCGCAGCGAAGGCCTCTCACTTTGCTCTCTACTTCGTTTTGATTGCAGCGCCCTTAAGTGGGTGGCTGGGAACCGGTGGTCGTCAGGTCAATTTTTTTGGACTCTTTAGCGTACCGACTTTTCGCGGAACCGGCTTTTTTGACTCAAACTTCGCCATCGAACGAGGAATCACCTTTCAGGAGTTTGAGATTCCCGTCGACTTTTTCCACAAACAAATTATGGGTGAATGGGTGGTATGAATGCTGATATCTGTGCACGTCGGCGCTGCGCTATATCACCACTTTGTGCAACGGGACAACACACTTAGACGCATGGCGCCAGGCGCACGATTAAAGTAGCTGTTCAAGCTCATCCCTGTAATGGAAAGGATTCCTTCGTATTCTTTGCACAAAGCCATTGGATACTTCCTCCAAACAACCCTTTGACCTAGACTCCTAGTCTAGCTAGCAAAACCGAATCCAATGGACGAGCAGGTCTGGCTTAACAACAAAAAGTGGGCATCAAACCGAATAAAGTCGAGCGCTAATCTGACTTTGATCGTGCTGTGGTGTTTTGCTGCCATCTGGAATGCCATTACCCTTCCACTATGGTTTCAACTGACTGATATCCTAGCCAAGGCCCAGCAAGATCCGCTGGCCTACATTGCCTTTCTATTCCCTCTCGTCGGTCTGTATCTGATAGTTTTTGCTATCAATGCATCTAAGGAAAAACTGCAGTTCGGTGATACTCCCCTAACAATGGACCCCTTCCCGGGCTCACTTGGTGGTCACGTAGGGGGGCGTATCGAAACCAATATTCCTTATACCGGGCAAACTGACAGTCAAATTACGCTCCAGTGCGTACATTCCTATGTCTCTGGCTCTGGTAAAGATCGCAGTCGGAGGGAAAGTATCGAATGGCAAAATACCGGTGTCTGTCACCTCGACAATTCTGCCAAGGGCACTGTGTTCAAATTTCGCTTTAACCTACCGGATGATTTACCCGAGTCGGATACCGGGAAGAAGAGCGGAAGTTACTATTTCTGGCGAGTATCTCTGGCATCCTCGCAGGGCTCTCAGCCGCTAAACCGAAACTTTGTGATACCCGTATTCAGTACCCAAACTCTTTCCAGATCAATACACCAGGGAACAGAGAACAACCATGCAACGCTAGACGCCGCGGAGGCAGGCATAGAGTCCGTCGCCGATATTCGCTCCCTTGAGGAGGGCGGGATTGAAATCTGGTATCCGCCTTTTCAACGCCCTGGCATTGGTATTTCCATGACCTTAATGGGATTATTTTTTATCGGTGCAGGAGTGGTAATGGGGATTAACAATGCGCCGCTTTTTATGGCAGTGATCTTCGCACTCGTCGGCGGTCTGATTGAATTAATGGGTCTTCACTACCTCTCCAAATCTCTTTTGGTTTCGGCGACAGCTGATGGGATTCAAGCCAAACGGTTTTTCTTTGGTTACCCGGCGCGCACATGGGAGTTAGACATAGAGAATTTTGAGGGGTTTGAAATAAAGCAGTCTGGAACAATGCAATCCGGTTCAAGCACTAAGGTTTTCTATAACCTACAAGCTAGGTCAAGGGACGGAACCACATTCACAGTGGCAGAACGTCATACCAGCCGTCCAGAAATAGAACTAATTAAGGACAAACTGGAAACTGCTATCGCCTAGCTCGATTAGGCTAGGCATTCCTCTTACACCTTTTTACCGTATTTGGCTTCTTTAGCGCTCTTATAGAGCTTGCCAAGATTTTTCCCTGCGGCACGGCGTTCGGCGATGCTGGCAGCATTCAATTCCTGTTCTCGCAATAACTTGCCGTAGTTATCAAATCGACGCTGATCTAACTCCTCTGCTCTCAATGCTGCCTGCACAGCGCAACCGGGTTCTGACTGGTGTTGGCAATCACTAAAGCGACACTGGATGGCGAGCTCTTCAATATCTGCAAATGTGGTAGATACGCCCGCCTCACAATCGGCTAACTGAAGTTCACGCATTCCCGGCGTGTCGATAATCATCGCTCCGCCGGGAATGGAAAGCAGCGAGCGGTGGGTTGTGGTGTGCCTACCCTTCTCATCGTCCTCACGAATTTCGGCGGTAGCTTGAATCTGCTCACCCACGAGAGAATTGGTCAGTGTCGATTTTCCTGCCCCGGAAGATCCCAGCGCAACAACAGTTTGCCCTGACCTGCACCAGGGCAACAAAGCTTTAGTGCTATCTGAATCTTTGCCATTAACCATCTCAACGCAAAGTTGAGAATCCAGCTGCTGCACCTGCTCGCGCAGCTCATCAGCTTGAGCGCACAAATCCATCTTGGTCAAAACCACTACTGGCTCCGCTCCTGCGTCATTAACCACACTGAGATAGCGCTCGATACGATTTAGGTTGAAGTCATCATTCAGCGAGCAAACGATGAAGGCAGTATCCACGTTAGCCGCTAGCAATTGCTCTATTGCTTGACGGCCTGCCGCCTTTCTGCGGAAGCAGCTCTGGCGCTCTAGCACCCTTGAAATTCGACCATCTTCCCGTTTTTGCAACACCCAATCGCCCACGGTAAGCGCCGGCGTAGAGCTTGTGATCGGCAGCGTCTGCCTACCCTGCTCTGAATAAATTTCTATTTTGGATTTGTGGTGTTCAACAACTCGTGCGGGCGTGGCCGAATCCAATTCGTCCAGGCTGATTTGCTGTTGGAAGAAGGGTTGCCAACCCATCTCTGTTAGAGAAATGGTGTCAGGCATTTTGTCTGTCAGTGATGGCCACTAAGCATACTTTTGATAGGCAATGACACAGATAGCACGGCGCCGCTCTCAAAACTCAGCTGCAGATCAATACTATCGCTAGAAAAGGCTTCCTGATCCACACCCATAATCATCAAATGCAGCCCTCCGGGTTGAAACTCAATCGTCTCACCAGCGGGAATCAGAAGAGATTCAATATGTCGCATAGTCATCATGCCATCGCTCATAGCCGACTCATGCACTTGCACCATGGCTGCGGCTTCCGTGCTGAGGCTGATTAGTCTGTCATCCTCATCACCAGCATTGGTGATACTCAGATAACCGGCTGACACGCTCTGTCCAGGTATAAGGGCATTGGCGTGGCCCGCACTCCAGCTCAACTCAGGCTGCGCACTCAATCCAGTACAAATAGAGCTTAAGCCCAAAAGGACCAGTAACTTTAGTGGCGACAATAGTAGCGACAATTGCATTCTCAAATCCGTCGGACTTTCTTTTGGTGGATGTGAATTATAGTCGAGGCTTTGAGCCTGATGATAAAGAAAAGAGTAGAATCACAAAGCTAAACACTTCACGCATAGAGTAGCGCCCAAAAAAATGCCTAAACACTCAAAATCGCCTTTCAGGATTTTAGCCTCTTTATTGATCGGTCTCTGCTGCCACCAGGCTATGGCTCAGTTCGACAATCTATCCGGTGGAAGTGGTTTGAGCGGTGGCCTCAGCGACTCTCCTTTCCTGCCTGTGACAGAAGCCTTTTTGCCGAATTTATACCTTGATCAAGACTCCGCTCGAATTGAGTGGTATATCGAGCCTGGTTACTACCTCTACCGAAACCGCTTTGCTTACCAAAACCAGCATGGCGAAGCGCTGGAAGCCTCATACCCGGAAGGCTTAAGCATCTTTGACGAGTTTTACCAGCAGGATCTTGAGGTCTATTACGATCAATTGAGCACGCCTCTGAATATGGTTGGCGATGAAGAAGTTTTGTACCTTCAGTTCCAAGGGTGCGCTGAAGCCGGCCTGTGCTACCCACCTACCTGGGTTGGATTCGATATCGACCGCAGCATCGGTGCTGTTGGTTACCGAGGCCAACTTCCTAGCGGACCAGAGATTGTTGCACTAGGCGCAACCTCTTCAAACTCCGGCTCAAATGCACAAGCTGATGGCCTGCCTACCTTCAAGATAGGTGTTTTTGCGGGGCTGCTCGTTCTACTTGGCGCCACGATTTACGTCTACAGGAAAGCCTCCTGACTTAAGGCAAGGCAGCCTGCACGTGGAACCGAAACGCTAGGACCATGCACCACCATTCCCGACACCTCGCTTCATTCGTTGCTTTGGCTCGGATTTTAATTCTGGCTATATTCGTTGCAGCTTGCTCCGTTATCAATGAAGAACAGTGTCTTCAGGGAGACTGGCATTACATAGGCTACGCAGACGGCGAACGCGGCTTTTATTCAAACGCCCGACTTACGGAAATCTCAGAGGGCTGTTCTGCCTATGGCATAGCGCCTTAATCCAAGTCTACCGAGACGGTCACCAGCTTGGATTAAGGCGCTATTGCACCGCCGCCAACGGATACTTACTTGGTGAAGATGGCAAGGCGATCTCCGATCTCTGTCCTTCAGATTTACGACCTGCTTTTCTGCAAAACTATCT
>JABJGI010000073.1 GCA_018662305.1 Porticoccaceae bacterium
GAAAGGCCAATGGATATACCCAGAATGGCCATGAGTTTGCTGCGGTCTTGTTCGCGGGAGCATTCACTTAGCAAAGCCAACAAAGCCGCGGACACTGCCCCGGCTCCCTGTATCGCACGAGAAAAAATCAGCATTTCGATGCTTGTACTCAATGCGGCCAATAGACTCCCCGCAGCAAATAACGCCAAACCCATCAGGATGACGGGTTTTCTGCCAATACGATCGGACAAATTTCCGAAGGGAACCTGAAGTAAGGCTTGCATAAGCCCATATATACCTAGTGCGACACCAATACTGGCCGTGGTAGCACCGGTATATTGATCAGCATTTAAGGCGAGTACGGGCAGAACCATAAACAAACCGAGCATGCGAGTGATATAAACCAACCCGACCGCAGAGACTGCTCTGATTTCAACTCTGGACAACATCTATCTCTTATCGCCTTTTATGATCCTGATTGAATACTGTGCATCACCAATTCTGCGCACCCGGCACATAAAAAAGCCGGGAGATTGTCCCGGCTTTTTTGGAATGAAGAATAGATATTACTTCTTATCTTCTTCAGTCTCTTCATCAGCTGAGGGCTCTTCTTCCGCTGATGGCTCCTCGTCTGCTGAGGGCTCTTCTTCCGCTGCGGGCGCTTCTGCTGGAGCTTCAGCTTCTGGAGCAGCTTCTTCGGCTACTTCTTCAGAAGTTTCGGCTTCTACTGCTTCTTCCGGCTCTTGATCGGCCGCAGGCGCTGTTTCTTCAACTGCCTCTTCTGCAGTTTCTACTACTTCTTCCTCGATCTTTTCTTCAACTACTGGAGCCGCTGGAGCGGGCTTCTTAGCCTTTGGTTTTTTCGGCAGATCTTCTGCTCCACCCTCACGGCCAATAAGCTCAACATAAGCCATAGGCGCATTGTCACCAGCGCGGTATCCACACTTAAGAATACGTAGGTAACCACCTGGACGTGATTCGTAGCGTGGGCCAAGCTCATTGAAAAGCTTTCCAACAGCGTCTTTATCGCGCAAACGATCAAAGGCAAGGCGTCTATTTGCAACGCTATCTTCTTTTGCCAATGTGATGAGAGGCTCCGCCACTCGGCGCAGCTCTTTCGCCTTAAGCAAAGTGGTTTTAATCATTTCATGCTCTACCAGAGACACCGTCATGTTTTGGAACATGGCTTTACGGTGTGAACTGGTCTTGCTGAAATTACGGCCTGCAATTCTGTGTCGCATTTTCTTATCCTAAAACGAACGTCTTAATCGACTTCTGTGCTCTTAAATTTCGCTATCGGTGCGCAGGCTGGCGGGTGGCCAGTTTTCCAGGCGCATACCTAGGCTTAATTCGCGGGATGCCAGAACGTCTTTAATTTCGGTAAGTGATTTCTTACCCAAGTTTGGTGTTTTCAGCAGCTCAACTTCGGTGCGCTGAACTAGGTCACCAATGTAGTAGATGCTTTCTGCTTTCAGACAGTTAGCTGAACGAACTGTCAGCTCAAGATCATCAACAGATCGCAACAATACTGGATCAATAAGGTCTTCTTGATCCTGAGTTTGTGCAATATCAGTAGCCTCCAAATCTACAAAAGCAGTGAGCTGCTGTTGCAGGATTGTGGCAGATTTTCGGATAGCATCTTCAGGATCCAAAGTACCGTCTGTCTCCAGATCGATAATCAATTTGTCGAGGTCAGTACGCTGCTCAACACGAGCCGAATCAACAGTATAGGAAACACGCATAACAGGGCTGAAGCTGGCGTCCAGCTTCAATACGCCAATAGCGGCTGTCTCTTCTTCATCGCTGTAGCGAGAATCAACTGGCTGGTACCCACGACCTGAAGCAACCTTCAATGTCATGGTCAGAGTAGTGTCATCAGCAAGGTGCGCAATAACGTGATCGTGATTAGCAATTTCAACATCGTGGTCACGTTGAATATCACCTGCAGTTACTACACCGCCAGTGCGGCTCAAAGTCAGATGTGCTTCGTCGCGCTCACTCAAAGATATCGCAACGCCTTTAAGGTTCAGCAAGATTTCAATAACGTCTTCCTGAACACCTTCCAAGGTGCTGTATTCGTGCTCAACACCTTCAATCTGAACCTCAACGATGGCTGAACCAGGCATTGAAGACAACAGGATACGACGCAGAGCGTTACCCAGAGTGTGTCCAAAACCACGCTCTAGAGGCTCAAGAACAACCTTAGCTTGAGTAGGCGAGATCTCTGTTAGATCGATGTGATTTGGTGTCAAAAATTCGTTTATGGCTGTTTGCATTTTTTATCCAGTGTTTATCGCCGAAGCGAAGGTTACTTTTAAATTTTCAGCGAGGGTAACCAATTAGCAGCTGTTACCTCTTGCATCGAGTCTCTATTACTTGGAGTAAAGCTCAATAATGAGGTTCTCGTTAATTTCTGCAGGCAGATCAGCGCGATCCGGAGAGCGCTTGAATGTAGCTTCCATCTTTGATGGATCTACTTCTACCCACTCGGCTGCACCACGTTGGGCTGCCAAGCTCAACGCATTTTGAATGCGTAGCTGGTTCTTACTTTTCTCACGAATGGAGACAACATCTCCGACTTGAACCTGATAAGAAGCAATATTTACTTTTTTGCCATTTACCAAAATAGTGTTGTGAGCAACCATTTGACGTGCTTCGGCACGAGTAGCGCCAAAGCCCATTCGGTAAACCACGTTGTCTAGGCGATGCTCCAGCAGGCTCAACAGATTTTCACCTGTATTACCTTTCTGACTTGCAGCGGCTTTGTAGTAGTTGCGGAATTGCTTTTCAAGAACACCGTATATACGACGTACTTTCTGCTTTTCGCGTAACTGAACACCGTAATCGGAAAGACGACCGCGGCGTTGACCGTGTTGGCCAGGTGCGTTTTCAGCGCGACACTTGGACTCGAGAGGACGGATGCCACTCTTCAAGAACAGGTCAGTGCCTTCACGACGTGAAAGCTTACAGGTTGGTCCGAGATATCTAGCCATTCTTAAATAAGCCTCTTATACACGACGTTTTTTCGGTGGACGACATCCGTTATGAGGGATAGGCGTCACGTCGGTGATGTGATTAATTTGAAAGCCGCAGTTATTCAACGCTCGTACCGCTGATTCACGGCCAGGTCCAGGACCCTTAACTTCAACATCCAGGTTCTTAACACCAAATTCCAGTGCTGCATTACCAGCTCGCTCGGCGGCGATCTGTGCGGCAAAGGGTGTGCTTTTTCGTGAACCACGGAATCCAGAGCCACCAGAAGTAGCCCAGGTTAGAGCGTTACCCTGACGATCAGTAATGGTAACGATGGTGTTATTGAAAGACGCATGCACGTGTGCAATTCCGTCAACGACGGTCTTTCTTGATTTTTTACGAGACTTACCGGCTTCGGCCATTTCTATCTACCAATCAATTATCTTTTAATGGGTTTACGCGGCCCTTTACGGGTTCTCGCATTTGTCTTAGTTCTCTGTCCACGCAGTGGTAAACCACGACGATGACGCAGACCGCGGAAACAACCGAGATCCATAAGTCGCTTAATGTTCATTGAAGTCTCACGGCGAAGATCACCTTCAACTGTGACATTGCCAACTTCAGCACGGATAGCATCCAGCTGAGATTCGTCCAAATCACCAATTTTTACGCTTTCTTCAATACCAACCGCAGCGCAGATTTTTTGCGCAGTGGTTTGACCTACACCATAGATGTACGTCAAAGAAACAACCGCATGCTTATTATCGGGTACGTTAACCCCTGCAATACGAGCCATGAACTACTCTCCAGTTACCGAATCTGAATTCTGTCGCGCAAAAAAGGCGCGAAGGATACCCAGACCCAAATCATTAATCAATTTCAGCACCCGGGCCTAACCCTGCCGCTGCTTGTGACGAGGCTCGGCGCTACAGATCACGCGAACCACACCTTTACGTCGAACGATTTTGCAGTTGCGACACATTTTTTTAACCGATGCTCTAACTTTCATTTTCGATTACCTAAAATCCGATTTCTTAAGCTATAAAAAGCTTTTTAACGTCTAAAGTTGGCTTTTTTCATCAGCGATTCATACTGACTACTCATCAAGTGCGCTTGAATCTGAGACATCAGATCCATGGACACAACCACTGCGATCAATAGGGAAGTCCCACCCAGATAAAAGGGTACATTCCAGAAAACCACCAGAAACTGAGGCATCAAACAAACCAGAGCAATATAAAGAGAGCCCACCATGGTTAGTCGAGTCATCACATCGTCGATATGACGTGCTGTCTGATCACCGGGTCGAATACCTGGAATATATGCACCTGAACGCTTCAGGTTATCTGCCATATCTTTTGGATTAAATATCAAAGCCGTGTAGAAAAAGCAGAAGAAAATAATCAATGCAGCAAAGAGAATTAGGTTCAGTGGCTGACCTGGACCAATCGCTAAAGCGATCTCTTGCAAAACTACGCTTCCGCCGTCTGCGCCCTGACCGAACCACTGAGCCAGTGAAGCTGGGAACAGCAGAATGCTGGAAGCAAAAATCGCTGGAATAACCCCTGCCTGGTTTAGCTTGAGTGGCAAATGGCTGCTCTGCGCGGCGAAAGTATTATTGCCCTGCTGACGACGAGCATAGTTCACCGGAATACGGCGCTGTGCGCGTTCGACAAAGACGACAAAATAAACAACGGCAATAGCCAAAATACCGATAAAGACTAGAACCAGCGCGTGAATCTCACCAATTCGAGCCTGTTCAAAGGCTTGCCCCATCGCGGGGAAGATCCCGGCAACGATACCAGCGAAGATCAGCATGGAGATACCATTACCAATTCCGCGCTCGTTAATCTGTTCGCCCAACCACATCATAAAAACAGCGCCGGTGATCAGGGAAATAATGGCAACTGGGTAAAAAGCCATACCCGTGCTCGTGGTGAGCCCTTGGCCGGCGAGTCCAACAGACATACCAACGGCTTGAACAGTTGCCAGAAATAGTGTGCCGTAACGAGTAATTTGCTGAAGCTTACGCTTACCCTGTTCACCTTCTTTCTTTAGCTGTTCCAAAGATGGCGTTACAGCGGCAAGAAGCTGAACAATAATAGAAGCTGAGATATAGGGCATGATACCGAGCGCTAGAATACTCATACGCTCCATCGCACCGCCAGAGAACATATTCAGCAGCCCCAGGATAGTGCCTTCATTCTGGTTAAACAGAATTGCCAGCTGATCGGGATCAATACCAGGCAAGGGAATATGGGTGCCAATGCGGTAAATCACAATTGCCAGAAATAGGAAGCGCAGGCGCGCCCAAAGCTCACCGAGGCCTTTCATATTTCCGAGAGGTGGATTACCGGCACGTGCCATTATTTATTCCCCAGACTCCTCATCTGCACCGGCGTCTTTAGCAGGAGCTTCTTCAACTTTTTCTTCTTTTTTGGCAGCTTCTTTCTTTGGAGCGGCCTTTTTCGCTTTTGGTTTTTCGGCCGGAGCTTCTTCAGCACCTGGTACTTCTTCACCGCCCGGGGCGTTACTAATAGTACCGCCAGCTGCTTCAATCGCCGCACGGGCTCCTTTTGTTACGGCGATACCCTGCAAAGTGAATTTCACTTTGCCTTTCAGTTCGCCGCTAAGGAATACCTTGGCGCGCTCGATATGTTGACCGACCAAGTTAGCCTGTTTCAGGGCGTCTAAATCGACAACCTTGGTTTTGGCATCGAACTTGTTGAGCTCAGACAAACGCACTTCAGCAGAAACCAATGACACACGCGAAGTAAAACCAAACTTTGGCAACCTCTTACGCAGTGGCATTTGACCACCCTCAAATCCTGGAGCAACTTTACCGCCAGAACGCGCCTTTAAACCTTTGTGACCGCGGCCACCGGTTTTGCCTAGACCAGAACCAATACCACGTCCGCGACGTTTTTTGTCGCTGGTACGGCCTGGATTAGGAGAAAGAGTATTGAGATACATTAGCTTTCCTCTACCTGAACCATGTAAGACACTTTATTGATCATGCCTCGGTTGGCCGGGGTATCAATTACCTCGACTGTATGTCCAATACGACGCAAACCAAGGCCCGATACGCAGGCTCTGTGGTTCTTCAAGCGGCCGTGGACGCTTTTTACTTGAGTGACCTTAACGGTCGCTTGCTTTTTGGTCGCTGCCATGTCGCTCTAACCTCAGTTAAGGATTTGCTCTACGGAAAGGCCGCGCTTCTCAGCTACCTGATCCGGAGACTTCATGTTTTGCAGTGCTTTGAAGGTGGCGTGAACCACATTCACTGGATTGGTAGATCCGTAGCACTTAGCCAATACGTTTTGCACACCAGCCAATTCCAATACAGCACGCATAGCGCCACCGGCGATAACACCAGTACCTTCTGAGGCTGGCTGTATGTATACCTTGGAAGAACCATGAACCGAAGTAGTTGCGTACTGAATAGTGTTGCCATCCAGATCTACGTCAATCATGTTGCGACGAGCGGCTTCCATTGCTTTTTGAATTGCCATCGGCACTTCACGAGCCTTACCGCGACCAAAGCCAACTCGGCCTTGTCCATCACCTACAACTGTGAGTGCAGTGAAGGAGAAGATACGTCCACCTTTTACAGTTTTAGCAACTCGGTTAACTTCAACCAGCTTCTCGAGAAGACCTTCGCTCTGGTCCTGATCTTGTTTGTTTGGGCGTGCCATTAATTAAAACTCCAGTCCAGCTTCGCGGGCGGCGTCGGCGAGAGCCTTTACGCGACCGTGATATTTAAAACCGCTACGATCAAAAGCCACCTGACCAATACCCGCTTCTTTTGCACGCGTACCTATCAATTGACCTACAGCTGCAGCTGCTGCGACATTGCCAGTAGCTTTGTCACGCAATTCTTTGTCCAAAGTGCTCGCAGAAACCAACACGCGATCACTATTTATATCGATCACCTGAGCGTAAATATGCCGAGGCGTACGATGTACACAGAGCCGCTGCATATTTAGCTCGCGGATCTTGGCGCGGGCTTTCTTAGCTCGTCGCTGCCGTGATGTCTTTTTATCTGCCATGCCTTTACCTATTCGCTCTTACTTCTTCTTAGCTTCTTTAATTCTTACGTACTCATCTGCATAACGAACGCCTTTACCTTTATAGGGCTCAGGTGGACGGAATGCGCGAACTTCTGCAGCCACTTGGCCAAGAAGTTGTTTATCAGCACTCTTAAGAACAACCTCAGTTTGCGAAGGCGTTTCCGCACTCACGCCCTTCGGCAGTTCATATACAACTGGGTGAGAAAAGCCCAGCGTCAGATCCAGTTTGTTGCCCGAAGCCTTGGCACGATAACCAACGCCAAGCAGCGTAAGCTTCTTTTCAAAACCTTCAGTAACACCAATCACGAGATTGTTGACTAGCGAACGGAAAGTACCCGCCATCGCTACCGCATCTTTGCTCTTTTCTGCTGCACTGAACAGAAGTGTGCTTTCCTCTTGTTTGATAGCAACCAGAGAGTTGAGATTAAGCGAGAGTTCACCATTTTTGCCCTTGGCAATAATTTGGTCTTCGCTCAGCTTGATCTCTACACCAGCTGGTATCTGTACAGGATTGTTTGCAATTCTTGACATGATGAATGCTCGTTAAAATACGGTGCAGAGGACTTCGCCACCGACACCTAGCTCTCTTGCAGCGCGGTCAGTCATTACGCCCTTACTGGTGGAAACAATTGCCACACCCAGTCCACTACGAACCTTCGGCAATTCTTTTGTCCCTTTATAAGCTCGCAAGCCCGGACGACTAAAACGACCAATCTCTTCAATTACACCCTTTGATTTGTGATATTTCAGAGTAACGGCAAGCTCCGGCTTGGCGCCCTCTTCCACAGCGAAATCAGTAATGTAACCTTCGTTTTTCAATACCTCGGCAACTGATACCTTCAATTTTGAAGAAGGCATTTTCACAACAGTCGCGGCTCGCGCCTGTGCGTTGCGGATGCGAGTCAGCATATCCGCCAATGGATCTTGTAAGCTCATATTTGCTGCCCTACCAACTAGATTTCACAACACCTGGAACCTGTCCAAGCATGGCGTGTTCTCGCAGTTTGTTTCTGCAGAGACCAAATTTGCGATATACACCATGTGGCCGACCAGTAATCTGGCAACGGCGACGTTGGCGCGATGGGCTAGAGTCGCGGGGCAAACCCTGCAAAGCTAGCTGTGCTTGCCAGCGCTCTTCGTCGCTGGTGTTTGGATTCTTAATTGTGGCCTTAAGCTCTTGACGCTTCTTAGCGTACTTGGCGACCATCTTCGCGCGTTTATCTTCCCGCGCTACCATGCTTGATTTAGCCATGTTTTCTATTAACCCCTCAGTGGGAAGTTAAAGGCGCGCAGCAATGCACGACCTTCGTCATCGTTACGCGCTGACGTGGTGATACAAATATCCAATCCACGCAGTGCATCAATCTTGTCGTATTCAATCTCTGGGAAGATGATTTGCTCAGTCACACCCATTGAGAAATTTCCTCGCCCGTCAAATTGCTTTGGACTGATGCCTCGAAAGTCACGAATTCGAGGAATAGCAATGGCTACCAAACGCTCTAGGAACTCATACATACGCTCAGAGCGCAGAGTCACCTTGCAACCGATCGGCCATCCTTCACGAACCTTAAAGCCAGCAACAGAGCGACGGGCTTTAGTTATTACGGGTTTTTGACCGGAGATCGCTTCCAGTTCCTTGACCGCATTCTCAAGAATTTTCTTGTCGCCCAGAGCTTCACCTACACCCATATTAATGGTGATCTTGGTGATCTTTGGGATCTCCATATCATTGTTGACCTTTAGCTCTTCGCGGAGCTTAGGCACTACTTCGTTTTTATATAAATCTCTGTACGTTGCCATATCTATGCCTTCCTCAGGCGCTTACGAGCTCGCCCGTGGACTTAAAAATGCGAACTTTTTTGCCGTCTTCCATTGTTTTGAAGCCAACACGGTCCGCTTTCGACTCTGCATCGTTCCAAATAGCTACATTGCTAATTTGAATCGCTGCTTCTTTCTCAATAATTCCGCCAGGTATTTCTGCCTGAGGGTTAGGCTTCTGATGCTTCTTGATCATCTGCACGCCAGTGACAATCAAACGACCATCGTCCAGAACTTTCTGAACCTTGCCGCGCTTGCCTTTGTCTTTTCCTGCGATAACGATTACTTCGTCGTCGCGTTTAATTTTGCTCGCCATGATGCTTTCCTACTCTCTTCGGCCTAGATTACTTCTGGGGCCAGCGAAATAATTCGCATAAATTGTTCGCCGCGAAGCTCGCGAGTCACCGGCCCAAAAATACGAGTACCGATAGGAGCTTGTTGCGCGTTCAAAAGAACCGCCGCGTTGTCGTCAAAGCAGATGGATGAACCGTCTGGGCGACGTACGCCCTTCTTGGTACGTACAACTACGGCATCAAGAACCTGGCCTTTCTTTACCTTGCCACGAGGAATTGCTTCCTTAACGGTGACTTTAATAATGTCACCAACACGGGCATATCGTCGGTGTGAACCGCCGAGGACCTTGATACACATCACGCGCCGGGCGCCTGAATTGTCTGCTACGTCTAAATAACTTTCTGTCTGGATCATGCTCTAGCTCTCCGAGGCGTCGTCAACGACTAAACCTCGACTGCGCGCTCCTCAATTTTGACCAAAGTCCATGTCTTAGTTTTTGACATGGGACGATGCTCTGCCACGGTAACCAGATCGCCTTGACGACACTGATTTTCCTCATCATGCGCGTGCACTTTTGAGGATTTAATTACGTACTTGCCATACACCGGGTGCTTGACTCGGCGCACGATCTGAACAGTGATGGTTTTATCCATCTTGTCGCTGACCACCTTTCCGGTCAGGGTTCGGGCCAACTTTTCTGCTTCAGCCATTCTTATTCTCCTGCCTTCTGCGTGAGCAGAGTTTTAATTTTGGCCACATCGCGGCGCGCCTGGCGGATCAAATGAGGCTGACTCAGCTGCCCTGTAGACTGCTGAATCCGATACTTAAGCTGGTCGCGACGAAGCTGAAGCAGATCCGCTTCCAACTCTTCGACCGACTTGGCTCGCAATTCATTGGTATTCATTACATTACCGACCGTTTTACAAATGTGGTTTTCAATGGAAGTTTGCGGGCAGCTAGTTCAAAGGCTTCACGAGCCAATTCTTCTGACACACCTTCCATTTCATAAAGTACTTTGCCCGGACGAACCTGGCATACCCAATATTCAACAGCACCCTTACCTTTACCCATACGAACTTCCAATGGCTTTTTGGTAATTGGCTTATCTGGAAATACACGGATCCAGATTTTTCCGCCACGTTTTACGTGACGAGTCATAGCACGACGTGCTGCCTCGATTTGACGCGCTGTGATGCGACCACGACCGGTTGCTTTCAGAGCGTATTCACCAAAGCTCACTTTCGAGCCGCGATGAGCCAGACCGCGATTGCGACCTTTCATCATCTTTCTGTATTTAGTTCTTTTAGGTTGCAGCATCGATCAATCTCCTACTTCTGCTGCCCTGAACGACCGCCTTTGGCGTTGGCTTTGCCAGCCGCCTCAGCCTGTGCGTCGGCACCAATAATTTCGCCTTTAAAGATCCAGACTTTTACGCCAATAATGCCGTAAGTAGTCGCAGCCTCAGCTGTACCGTAGTCAATGTCTGCTCTCAATGTATGCAGAGGCACACGACCTTCTCGATACCATTCAGTACGAGCAATCTCTGCTCCACCCAAACGGCCACCAACCTGAATTCGAACGCCCTTGGCACCGCCACGCATAGCGTTTTGAACAGTGCGCTTCATGGCGCGGCGGAACATCACACGACGCTCCAGTTGCTGCGCAACACTCTGGGCAGCAAGAGCCGCATCCAGATCTGGTTTGCGAACCTCTTCAATGTTGATGTGCACAGGCACACCCATCATTTCAGTAACTTCTTTGCGTAGAGTATCTACGTCTTCACCCTTCTTACCGATAACCACACCAGGGCGAGCGGTAAAAATAGTGATTCGAGCTGATTGTGAAGGACGCTCAATTTCAACTCTGCTTACTGAAGCGTGCGCTAGCTTGGTTTTAATGTGCTCTCGCACACCCAAATCAACATGCAGCTTGTTCGCATAGTCGGCACGCTCGGCGTACCAAACTGACTCGTGATTTTTAACAATCCCAAGTCTTATACCCGTTGGATGAACTTTCTGACCCATGAATTAAGCTCCCGCTCCGGATGCATCCGCCACTTTTACAGTGATATGACAGTTGCGCTTGAGTATGCGATCAGCTCGACCTTTAGCACGGGGCTTGATTCGCTTCATCGTAAAGGCCTCATCCACATAAACTGTGGACACCTTCAATTCGTCAATGTCGGCACCTTCATTGTGCTCGGCGTTGGCAATAGCAGATTCGAGAACTTTCTTCACCAGAACAGCCGCTTTCTTTGGGCTGTACTCAAGAATGTCCAATGCCTGCTCCACATGTTTGCCGCGAATTTGATCGGCAACAAGGCGCGCTTTCTGTGCAGAAATGCGAGCACCTTTATGAATTGCTGCAACTTCCATTAGTTTCTACCTCGCCTTCTTATCGGCAACGTGGCCACGATAGGTACGTGTCGCTGCGAATTCACCCAGCTTGTGACCTACCATTTCTTCATTTACTAGCACAGGGACGTGTTGACGACCGTTGTGCACGGCAATGGTCAAACCGACCATTTCCGGTATAACTGTTGAGCGGCGAGACCAAGTTTTAATCGGCTTGCGATCATTGTTCTCTGCTGCAGTCTCAACCTTCTTTAGAAGGTGAAGATCAATAAAAGGACCTTTTAATAGCGAACGCGCCATGTGTCTTCTCTCTTCCTATATCCGATTAACGACTACGCGAACGAACAATGTACTGATCAGTACGCTTGTTCTTACGAGTCTTGTAACCCTTAGTGGGTGTACCCCATGGAGACACTGGATGACGGCCACCTGAAGTACGGCCTTCACCACCACCATGCGGGTGATCAACTGGGTTCATTGCCACACCGCGAACGGTTGGTCGAACGCCACGCCAGCGCTTAGCACCGGCCTTACCTAATGAGCGCAGGTTGTGCTCAGAATTGGAAACTTCACCCAGAGTTGCGCGGCAATCTGCCAACACTTTTCTCATCTCTCCACTTCTCAACCTCAGAGTGGCGTGGGCTCCTTCTCGAGCAACCAGCTGAACCGAAGCACCGGCACTTCGCGCTATTTGCGCACCTTTGCCAGGCTTAAGCTCAATACAATGAATCACACTACCTACTGGAATATTGCGCAGTGGCAGAGTGTTACCTGTCTTGATAGGGGCAGATCGACCACTTTGAACCTGATCACCTGCTTTCAGACCTTTTGGTGCAATGATGTAGCTCTTTTCACCGTCGGCATAACAAACCAAAGCAATCAATGCAGTACGGTTTGGATCATATTCAAGGCGCTCTACTTTGGCAGTAATGCCGTCTTTTTTGCGCTTGAAGTCAACTTTCCGGTAGTGCTGCTTATGACCACCACCGATATGACGTGTAGTAATACGACCATTGTTGTTGCGACCACCGGATTTGCTTTTCTTTTCCAACAGAGGCGCATAAGGCTTGCCTTTGTGCAGATCAGTATGGACGACGCTAACAACGTGGCGACGGCCGGAGGATGTGGGCTTTCTCTTGAGGACTGGCATCTTCAATAATCCCTATAGAGTATCTGTGTAATCAATTTGCTGACCGGAAACGAGCTGAACATAAGCTTTTTTCCAATCGCTACGACGGCCCATACCAGTGCGCGTACGCTTGGTTTTGCCTTTAACATTTAGCACTCGCACGCTCTCAACCTGAACCGGAAAAACCGCCTCAACGGCTGCTTTAATTTCAGGCTTGGTTGCATCACCAGCTACACGAAAAACATACTGATTAGCAGTTTCTGTAGCGATAGCGGCTTTCTCGGTAATAACCGGGCGCTGGATCAATGTAAGTAGTTTTTCCTGGCTCATCCCAACAGCTCCTCAAATTGCTTAAGCGCTGGCACGGTCACCAATACTTTCTCGTGACGCAACAGGCTGACAGGGTCAACGGCACCAGCGACTCGAACGTCAACTTTGTGCAGATTGCGAGAGGAGAGATAAAGGTTGTCGCTTACGGCTTCGGAAACGATCAGGGTGTCTGACATGCCGAGATCGTTAAGTTTAGAAATGAGAGTTTTAGTTTTTGGCGCATCGAGATCAAAATCTTCGACAACAACCAAACGCTCTTGACGAGCTAGCTCAGACAAAATTGAACGCATCGCTGCGCGATACATCTTTTTGTTGAGCTTTTGTGAGTGATTACGGTCAGGACGAGCCGCGAAAGTTTGACCACCACCGCGCCAAATCGGGCTGCGAATGGTACCGGCACGAGCACGGCCAGTGCCTTTTTGTCGCCAGGGCTTTTTACCGCCACCGGAAACTTCCGAGCGAGTTTTCTGAGCCTTAGTGCTTTGGCGAGCATTCGCCATAAAGGCAACAACGGCCTGATGCACTAAATCTTGATTAAATTGTGTACCAAAGGTCCCTTCAGACACTTCTACAGTGCCGGCGGAGCCGTTGGGAGCTGCAATACTAAGTTCCATTCTTCCCAACCCTTATTAAGACTTTGCTTTGACAGCAGAGCGGACGACAACATCACCGCCGGGAGCACCCGGTACAGCGCCCTTGATGAGCAACAAATTCCGCTCAGCATCCACACGGATAACTTCGAGATTTTGAATTGTTACTTGCTCATCTCCCATGTGTCCGGCCATTTTCTTGCCTTTAAACACACGACCTGGAGTTTGGTTTTGACCAATAGAACCAGGAGCACGGTGAGATATGGAGTTACCGTGAGTGGCATCCTGCATGGAGAAGTTCCAGCGCTTGATGACACCTGCGTAGCCTTTACCTTTAGAGGTACCGGTTACGTCGACGATTTGACCTTCTTCAAAGCTGTCTACCGTTAGCTGACCGCCAACTTCAAACTCTGCTTCTTCTTCAGTACGCAACTCCCAGAGACCACGACCTGCTTCTACATTCGCCTTAGCGAAATGACCAGCTTCAGGCTTGGATACACGCGAGGCACGACGTTCGCCCACAGTTACCTGAATAGCAGAATAGCCATCGTTATCAGAGGTTTTTACTTGCGTAATACGATTAGGAGTCGCTTCAACTACAGTGACGGGGATAGACCGACCGTCATCAGCGAAAATACGTGTCATACCGCTCTTGCGGCCGACGATACCAACTGTCATTTCATTTCCTCTTCGTGTACGGGGCTATTACCCGCTATGGCCGTCCATTTCAGAACGTTACACTGCCCTTCTTATATAAGCCTTAGCGCGGCCTATAAAAAGAAGTGGCGGTTTAATCCAAGCTAATCTGTACTTCTACACCAGCAGCAAGGTCAAGATTCATAAGTGCGTCAACCGTCTTTTCAGTAGGGTCAACAATATCCAATAGTCGCTTGTGAGTTCGGATCTCATATTGATCACGCGCATCTTTATTTACGTGTGGAGAGATCAGAATCGTAAACTTCTCTTTACGAGATGGCAGAGGGATCGGGCCGCGAACTGTCGCTCCAGTGCGCTTAGCTGTTTCTACAATCTCTTTAGTAGAAACGTCGATTAAACGGTGATCGAAGGCCTTAAGCCGAATTCGAATGTTTTGACTCTGCATTTACAAAATCCAAGTAACTAATGGTTTTAAAAAGCTTTTCGGGTTTTTATCTGACCGATTTTCAGGGTCAGCCCGAGCAAAAGAGGCGGCATTCTAGCGGCGAGGTATAGGGGTGTCAAGGGAATTCAGCCCTTTAATTATCTATCTTTCGCGGCGATCTACTTTGACCAAAAAAGTGTTTTTTTAAAGTGCCTTCTAAAAGAGATTTTGAGCAAAAAGAGCCCCTCTCGTGCTTCTTTATATAGGTCTTAATTTGGGGCTTTAAAAATCTCGTTTTGCACCCATAAAGCCCGGACAGAAAAAATTGAAAATAGATCGGGTTTATGAGTGCAAAATGCACTAGAATACCGCCGCAATTTTTACCCTCATAATTTTTACGAACTAACTTAACTAGTTAGAAAGACGAACCAAAAGACGAACAGAGACATGACTGAATTAGCCTTATACCGGAACATTGGAATCTTCGCGCACGTTGATGCTGGCAAGACCACCACCACAGAGCGCATCCTCAAGCTGACCGGAAAAATCCATAAAACTGGCGAAGTACACGACGGTGCAGCAACTACCGATTTCATGGACCAAGAGCAAGAACGCGGCATTACCATTCAGTCCGCTGCAACCACATGCTTCTGGGACGATCATCGCTTTAACATCATCGATACCCCTGGACACGTGGACTTTACTGTAGAAGTTTACCGCTCACTTAAAGTACTCGACGGCGGAGTTGGTGTGTTCTGTGGTTCTGGCGGAGTTGAGCCTCAATCCGAAACCAACTGGCGCTATGCGAATGACTCTGAAGTCGCACGTATTATTTTCGTCAATAAACTAGACCGCATGGGAGCAGATTTTTATCGTGTTGTCGGCCAAGTAGAAAAAGTACTGGGCGCCAACCCTCTGGTTATGGTTCTTCCTATTGGTATTGAAGAAGACTTTGTTGGCCTTGTAGATCTTTTGACTCGAAAAGCCTACGTATGGGACGAATCTGGTCAACCAGAAAACTACGAAATCGTCGATATCCCAGAAGATATGGTCGATAAAGTTGAAGAGTATCGTGAGAAATTGATCGAAACCGCCGTGGAGCAGGACGAAGACCTCATGATGGCTTACCTGGAAGGTGAAGAACCCTCTATGGAAGATATCAAAGCCTGTATCCGTAAAGGTACTCGCACAATGGATTTCTTCCCAACTTACTGTGGCTCTGCATTTAAGAACAAAGGTGTTCAGCTAATACTAGACGCCGTTGTCGACTATCTTCCAAGCCCAACAGAAGTTGACCCACAACCATTGACTGACGAAGAAGGCGAACCTACAGGCGAAGTTGCGCTAGTTTCGAATGATGAGCCGCTTCGCGCTCTGGCATTTAAGATTATGGATGACCGATTTGGCGCCCTAACCTTTGTCCGCATCTACTCTGGCGTTCTCAACAAGGGTGACACCATTCTTAATTCCTTCACCGGAAAAACCGAACGAGTTGGCCGCATGGTTGAGATGCATGCTGACGAGCGCAACGAGATCGATCGCGCTCAAGCAGGCGACATCATCGCAATCGTTGGCATGAAAAACGTGCAAACAGGCCACACACTTTGTGATGAGAAGAACCCCTGCACTCTAGAAGCTATGGTCTTCCCTGAGCCAGTAATCTCTATTGCTGTTTCTCCGAAAGACAAAGGCGGATCTGAAAAAATGGGTATCGCCATCGGCAAAATGATTGCAGAGGATCCATCTTTCCGCGTAGAAACCGATGATGACTCAGGCGAAACCATCCTTAAGGGTATGGGTGAACTGCATTTGGACATCAAGGTCGACATCCTTAACCGCACATACGGCGTTGATCTGGATGTGGGTGAACCTCAAGTAGCTTATCGCGAGACTATCACTCAAGCGGTCGACGACAGCTATACCCACAAGAAGCAATCTGGTGGTTCTGGTCAGTTCGGTAAGATCGACTACAAAATCACTCCTGCTGAGCCAGGCGAAGGCTTTTCCTTTACCTCAACGGTTGTCGGCGGCAATGTACCCAAGGAATTCTTCCCAGCTATCGAGAAGGGTTTCAACGGCATGATGGAACAAGGCCCTCTGGCGGGATTCCCGGTATTGGATGTTGCAGTAGAACTCTACGATGGTGGCTTCCACGCCGTGGATTCATCTGCAGTAGCCTTTGAACTGGCCGCTCGCGGAGCTTTCCGCCAATCTATGCCTAAAGCTGGCCCGCAGATCATTGAGCCAATCATGAATGTTGATGTGTTCACTCCAGAAGATCATGTAGGTGATGTTATCGGTGACTTGAACCGTCGTCGCGGCATGATCAAGAGCCAAGAAGCTGGCGTAACCGGAGTACGTATTAAAGCTGACGTTCCACTTTCGGAGATGTTTGGCTACATCGGTAGCCTGCGTACCATGACTTCTGGCCGCGGTCAGTTTTCAATGGAATTTGCTCACTACTTACCTTGCCCTAACTCTGTGGCCGAGAAAGTCATTGAGGAAGAGAAAGCTCGACAAGAAGCCAAGAAAAAGTAGATCTTCATTCTGCAAATTTAAAAAGCCCCGCTCTTGCGGGGCTTTTTTTTATTAAGCGAAACAACCCACAACGATCAGAATCGGTTCGTAAATCTTTGTTCAACTTACTTGTATCTAAAGCCATTCATCTTGAGAATCGCGCTCACTATTGAATTCATCCGTTGGGGAACAATCAAAATGCATATCCGTTTCGCCGCTCTGGCTCTTTTGGGCCTGGCCATCATTTCAACTCAAGCCTTTGGCCACCACTCTTTTTCAGCAACTTTCACTGATCAAAGAACCTCAACCATTGAGGGTGTGGTGACAAATTTTAGTTTTCGAAACCCCCATATTCTTATCTATGTGGACGTCACCAATGAGGATGGCTCTGTTACAGGCTGGATCACCGAAGGATCTGCTGCCACCAGCATGCGCCGCCAAGGTTGGTCTGCGGATACGGTGCAAGCAGGTGAATTTGTGCGCATCACGGGTGATGCGACCCATGACGGCTCGCCAATGACTTCATTGGGGAGCATTCACCTAATCAATCCCGAAACGGGCGCCGTGGTAGCCGAAATTGGCGGAGATGGGAATAGATACCAGCCTGAAATTGCGGATAGCCTACCTCTAACTCTTGAAGATGGCCGACCAAATCTTAGCTCAGCCTGGTCCAGCCAGGGTATACGTAGCGCCCGACCGGGACAGTTCTCGTCCGTTCCTCTCAACGAAGCGGGGCTTGCTTTGCAGGCAGAGTTCGATATTTCAACTGACCCCCAGGTATTCTGCGACCCAGTTGGCCTGGTTCGACAAGTCATTACTCCCCACCCCATCCGCATTACTCAGCTCGATGATCGTGTCATTATTGAATATGAAGAATTTGGAGGTCGCCGGGAGGTTTTCTTCGACGATAGAGCACAGCTCCGCATTAATACCCATCTGGGTGATTCCATCGCTCGGTACGAAGGCAATGCACTAGTCATCGAATCTAGCAATCTACTGGCAAATCAAGCGACAAACAGCGGGAATCGCCTCACAAACGACGCGACCGTAGTCGAAACTTATA
>JABJGI010000104.1 GCA_018662305.1 Porticoccaceae bacterium
CCAACGTCAACTCGCTGAAGTCTTTGGCTACGAGGACACTCCTGAGCGGATGGCGGTTGAAGTCTTTATGCGCGACTACTACAGAACAGTTGGCACTATCCGAGAAATTAGCGACGTATTGATGCAGGTGCTTCTGGAGAATATTACCGATGCCCCGGAACAAGAAATAAACATAGTCAACAGTCGTTTTCATATCAGAGCAGGCTATCTTGAGGCGAGCAATCCTGAAGTTTTCAAGAAATCGCCTTCAGCTCTGCTGGAAATTTTTGTCATCCTCTCCCGGGATAAAAAAATTCGGGGTGTGCATGCATCAACGATTCGCCTGCTGAGAGAACAGGGTTCACTGATCGACGATGAGTTCCGCGACCAGCAGCAAAACAAAGAGCTTTTTCTGGAACTACTGAGATCACCAGACCATCTGTCTATACCTCTGCAGATGATGGCTCGATACGGCATCCTGGGGCGATACCTTCCCGAATTTGGAGCCATACGCGGCTTGCCTCAACACGACCTGTTTCATATTTATCCGGTCGATGTGCATACCCTCAATGTGGTTCGCAACATACGCCACTTTGGTTTGCCCGAGGCATCAGAACATTCACCAATCTCTGCTTACGTTTACAGCACATTACGCAAACCGGAGCTACTAGTAATTGCCGGCCTTTTTCACGACATTGCCAAAGGCCGTGGCGGCGACCATTCCGAACTAGGCTCAGAGGACGTGCGCAAATTTGCTGAGAAACACGGTTACAAACCGAGAGAAGTCAAATTGATGATGTGGCTGGTCGAGAACCATCTGTTGATGTCACGAATTTCTCAGCGAGAAGATATTTCTGATCCGAATGTAATCAGTCGCTTTGCTTCCCACGTGGGTGAAGAAACCAAGCTAAACCTGCTTTATGCTCTGACCGTTGCGGATATCACCGCAACCAATCCGACGCTTTGGAATAACTGGCGCGCATCACTTATGCGCTCTCTCTATATGGAAACGCGCAAGGCTTTGAGGCTTGGCATTGAAAACTCTGCTGATCGGGCTGAACTCATAACCGAAACTAAAGATTCTGCGCTTGCCCTGCTGGCGAAAAAAGGTATTTCTGCGGAGGTTGCCGAGAAAATCTGGGCCGACTCCAGTGAAGAGTATTTTCTTAAAGAAAGCCCAGAAGATATTGCCTGGCACACCGAATTGGCTAGCCATCATCAGGATCCTTCAGACCCCGTAGTAATCATACGTCCCTACATCAGCAATCGACGCGAACGAGCCACCATGATCCTGGTTCGTATCAAGCAATCGCCTTCCATCTTTGCCGCGGTAGCGACAGCAATCGATCAGGCTGGCCTCAACATTCAGGACGCGCGCCTCTACGACAACGGTGAAACCACCCTCAGCTGCTTCTATGTTCTCGACGATTCCTCTTCTCCTTTAGGCAAGGATTCCGGACGCGTAGACCGGCTGGAAAAAACTATCCGCGAAGAACTGGAGGTCCTCGACAACTATCACGAGGTTATCGGCGCTCGAACCCGGAGGGCCTTACAGCAGTTTCCCGTTCCTACCAAGGCCAGCCTTATGGGTGACCGGAAATACACTCAACTCGAGGTGGTCACGGCAGACCGCCCTGGTCTGCTAGCGGTTATCGGGCAAATTTTTGTGGAACTCAATATTTGTTTGCACAGCGCCCGAATTACTACACTGGGCGAACGAGTAGAGGATATTTTCATTATTTCCACCGAAGATGGCAGCCCAATCAAAGACGAAAAACTGAGAAAGGAACTCACACAACGTATCTGCGAAACCATCGATCAGAAAGTTGAAGCCATCGCCTCATAAAAATCATGAACTCGCGCCTCGATCTATTGCAACCCTACCCCTTTGCTCGGCTGGCTGCGCTTCTGTCAGATGCGAACCCAAATCCAGATTTAAAGTTTCTATCTCTCGCCATTGGCGAACCCAAGCACCCTGCTCCCGAAGTCGTGCGCAAAAGCCTTTGCGATTCGCTAGATCAAATTGAATCCTACCCGCCTACGGCAGGCTCAATCGAGCTTCGTCAGGCTATCGCTGGCTGGGCCAATAACCGCTTTGAACTAGGAAATAATTCACTGTCCGCAGAGGAACAGGTTCTTCCGGTAAACGGAACCCGTGAAGCGCTATTCGCCATTACCCAGGCCCTGACCGATCCGGAAAAACCTGGCGGCACGGTGGCAATGCCCAATCCCTTCTATCAGATCTATGAGGGCGCGGCGATTCTAGCGGGCAAACAACCCTACTATCTGAATTGCCAATCTGAACACAACCTCCAGCCTGACTGGCAAAGTCTGACTGATGAGACATGGCAGCAAATGGAGCTGCTTTATATTTGCTCACCCGGCAATCCCTCGGGAACCTATATAGCTCTTGAGGATATGCAGTATTTGATTGAAAAGGCGGATAAACACGATTTCATAGTCGTAAGTGATGAGTGTTACTCCGAGCTCTATTTAGACCCGAACAAAAAGGCTCCCAGTATTCTGCAGGCCTGCCGAGATATGGGTCGCACCGATTTTAGTCGATGCATAGCCTTTCACTCGCTCTCTAAGCGCTCAAACCTGCCTGGGCTGCGTTCTGGCTTTGTTGCCGGTGACGCTGAGATATTAAAAAAATTCCTTAGCTACCGAACCTACCACGGTTCAGCCATGTCTGGGATGGTGCAACAAGCGAGCATTGCTGCATGGAGCGACGAGTCGCATGCTGAAGAGAACAGACAAATTTACCGCGAGAAATATGCGGTCCTGTCGTCTCGGCTTGAACAACATTTTGAATTCAACATGCCTCAGGCGGCTTTTTATCTTTGGCTCAATACGCCCATAGATGATCAGGAATTTTGCAAAGGTCTGTATCAGCACAAAAACCTAAAGGTTGTTCCGGGCAGCTTTCTCGCGCGCGATACCAACCAGGGGAATCCCGGGGTAAACAAAATTCGTATTGCTCTCGTCGCTCCCCTTGAGAAATGTATCGAAGGAATTGATCGATTGATCGATTTTAATCAGTCCTGCCGCTAGGCTTCCCTCTTTATGCGTAAACTGGAAAGAGTCCAATATATCGATGCCAAACTGGCAGAACTCTATCCGGACCCACCTATTCCGCTGGACCACTCTGATCCATACAGCCTTTTAATAGCTGTATTGCTCTCAGCTCAATGCACAGATGCCCGCGTAAATACTGTCACGCCTGATCTATTTAGATTGGCAAGTACGCCGCAAGCAATGGCACAGCAGGAAGTTGATAGGATTCGTGAAATTATTCGCCCTTGTGGGCTGTCACCGCAGAAATCCAAAGCCATTCGCAACC
Organism: Porticoccaceae bacterium; assembly: GCA_018662305.1. Taxonomy (GTDB): domain Bacteria; phylum Pseudomonadota; class Gammaproteobacteria; order Pseudomonadales; family GM7GCV1; genus JABJGI01. The sequence continues at coordinate 3,323 of JABJGI010000104.1, forward strand.
TTTCACAGATACTGGTGGAAAAACATCAAGGAGAGGTTCCCTCAAATTTCGAAGACCTTGAAGAACTTCCCGGAGTGGGACATAAAACCGCCGGAGTGGTTATGGCTCAGGCATTTGGCTACCCCAGCTTTCCAGTGGACACCCACATTCATCGTCTGGCACAGCGCTGGAAACTGACCAACGGCCACAGTGTTACGACGACCGAGGCAGACCTAAAACGTCTGTTCCCAAGGCAACGCTGGAATCAACTGCACCTACAAATCATCTACTATGGCCGCGAACACTGCTCTGCGCGCTCCTGTTTCGGGCTGGAATGTGAAATTTGTCACCATTGCTTTCCTGATCGAAAAAGAAAAGTTTCCACTCGTAAGGCTTAACTGACAACTTATGTAAACTTTTTAGTCAATTTATATTGACATATCCGTAATTTAGGCCAGAATTGCCGGATACATTCACAATCTAATAAACCTATGTTGACTCTTTCAGAAGTATTACCTCATTTCGAGGGCAAGAAAGCTTTACTCGCCAATCACTTGGGCATTAGCCGTCAAGCGGTATCCAGATGGCAGATGGACGAAGCTATTCCTGAAAAGCATGAACTCAAACTTCGACACCAACTCATTGGTTGGGATGACGAACAGCCTTCCTCTGTTGGAAGTGAGAATCAAAGCTCAACCCTTCTTTCCCAGAATCAAAGTACAAGCAATTTGACAAAATCCATTAGCTGCTCAACCAAACTGGACAACGTCAACTATGAGATTAGAGGCCCCGTTCTTGAGGAAGCCTATCGCCTTGAAGAAGATGGCCATCGCATAACCAAACTGAATATCGGCAACCCAGGCGCTTTCGGATTCCATGCCCCCGAGGAGATCATTCAGGATGTGATTTACAACATCAGTACCGCCGAAGGCTACTGCGAGTCGCGGGGACTTTTCCCCGCGCGTAAAGCGGTAATGCAGGAATGCCAGCTACGCGGGATTCCCGATGTAAGCATCAACGACATTTATATGGGCAATGGCGTTAGCGAACTAATTCAAATGTCGCTGCAGGCACTGCTTGAGAACGGTGATGAGATTCTTATTCCCGCTCCCGACTACCCTCTTTGGACAGCCTCTACCAGTCTGGCTGGGGGCAAGGCTGTTCACTACCTCTGTGATGAAGAACAGGACTGGGAACCAGATTTGCAAGATCTGGAATCCAAAATTACCAGCCGTACTCGCGGCATCGTAGTAATTAACCCCAACAACCCCACCGGCGCTGTATACAGCGTAGAAACTCTAGGTCGCATTGCTCGGCTCGCGGAGAAGCACAATCTCATTATTTTTGCTGATGAGATCTACGACAAGGTGCTATACGACGGCGCAGTGCATACGCCCTTCGCAACCGTCACAGAAGATTGCTTAGTAGTCAGCTTTGGTGGGCTTTCAAAAAATTATCGCCTGGCTGGATTTCGCTCTGGCTGGCTGATCGTCAGCGGTGCAAAGCATCGAGCGAAGGAATACCTGGAGGGTTTGCATATGCTCGCGAGCATGCGGCTGTGCGCTAACGTTCCGGGACAGCTTGCAGTGCAAACTGCGCTAGGCGGATACCAGAGCATCAATGATTTGGTGCTGCCCGGCGGGCGCCTAAAACAACAACGCGATGTTGCCTGGGAAGCACTGAATGATATTCATGGAGTTAGCTGTGTAAAACCCAAAGGCGCGCTATACCTCTTTCCAAAGCTTGACCGAAAAATTCATCTCGTTGAAGATGATGAGCAGCTTGTGCTGGATCTATTGAAAAGCAAACAGCTACTTTTGGTTCAGGGAACCGCTTTTAACTGGCCATCACCGGACCATTTACGAGTCGTTTTTTTGCAACAACACGAAGATCTGAAGCTTTCCATTGACAAGCTAGGCAGTTTTCTCGATAAATATAGACCTTAACGAACGAATAGTGCTGTAACGGCGTTAAGACAGAAAAACATAAAATCGGACAAACCTGGCAAGTTAACCAACTGCCACCAACGCCCTTGGGGAGGGACTTTGGACAACAACAATAAAAAGACAGAAGAAATCGATTTTCATCAGGCAGCCATACTGAATGAAAATGGTGAAGAAGTAGCCATCACTGAAGAGATGGTTCAGAAAGCCTTTGCAGAATTAGATAATTCAAGCAGCTCTGAGAAAACTGAAGCCTCAGGCTCTAGTTAGTATTTAAGTAAATTCAGGTTTTGCTGAAGCCAAAATTCTGAAGCACTTTGTTTTCTGACCGATGCTCTGCCAACTCTGATCTGGCAGGATAGCTCTTGCGCAACTGATCAAAATCGCCGAGGTTGGCTCTAAGTCTTTGATCGTCATGTCGCGGGTCATACACGCTGAGCAGCGCACTATCCCACTGATTATCTTTCGTCACATCTGCATCCTCTGGTTTTCCAGAAACCGGCAAGGGGTTAGCCAAAGCAAAATGCTGGCACAGCGCTTCGAACACCATTTGGCTGCCGCGTAATTTTGCTCGTGCCGCGTATCCGGCAATATGAGGTGTAGAGATTTGGCAAAGTTCTACTAAGTCTGCATCGATATTGGGCTCACCCTTCCAGACATCGAAAACCAATTGAATATCTGCCCCCCCTAAAACGTGATCCTTAAGGGCGGATTCATTAATCACCCCCCCGCGGCCTGCATTTATGAGGACCGCACCTGCTCTCAACTCTTTAAGCTGGTCCATGTTGATCATATTCTCAGTCGGGTAAGGACCAGAGCTCGTCAGGGGTGTATGCAAACTGACAATATCCGCTGCTAGCACCTGCTCTAGCTCGCACAGATCAGCTTGCTGATCCTCGCCTAAAAAAGGGTCGTAGCAAAAACATTCGCAGCCCAATGCTTTCATACGCCTATAGAGCCGCCGACCAACCTGCCCACAGCCGATAATGCCAATCGAAGCACCTTGCGGGTCACGACCAATCGCCGCCAGGCAACAAACCACATAATCAACGACCGAGTCCGCATTACTACCCGGGGCGTATGAGTAAGCTATTCCAGCATTGTTGAGGTAGTTGATATCCAAGTGGTCGATTCCGGCAGTCGCACTGCCGACAAAACGCACGGGGGTATTCTGCAAGAGTTGCTGATTTACCTCGGTAACGGAACGGACCAATAGAGCATCTATATTCATTAAGTCTTCTGCACGAAGCCCCCTGCCCGCACGGAGAACGAATTCCATATCTGGACTGTGAAACTCCTCCATCAGGGCAATATTTTCATCTGCTAGTACACGAATCAAAATACGGCCTCGTGAATTTCATCCGCAGTAACCAGCTCACTGCCGCTCGCGTCCCTCAATGCCATCGCAAATCGCAGCGCCCGGTGGGATAAATCCCCCAGGAATAATTCTTCATTCAGATAGCTAATCGCCTGCGCTTTCATCTTCTCGATAAAGTCTGCCGTCATTCGCTCTAGACTTTGAGGGTCAAGATGGAGATTGTCTACACTTGGCTTAAAGCTCACACCCGCGGCAGAAGAAATAATCCACTCAAGCGCCTGAGGTTTTACCTCCACCTCAAAGAACTTTTGTTGTTGATTTTTATCTCGACCATCAGGGGAATACCAATAACCGTAATCATTTAATTTGCGTCTTTTTTCTCCCGCCAAACACCAGTGAGCCGCCTCATGTAATGAACTCTCCACATAGTCGGCACGATATTGGATTCTTGCAGGCTGAATTGGGCCGGCAGGAAGATATTCAGGCTCGCTAAAGCCACCTATTAAGATTGTTTTATAAGACTCTGAAAAAGTCGAATTAAATATTTCTTCAACCTGAGTGTTGCCTAGTTGCAAGAGCGCGCCGAGAGTATTTATTCGAAAAAGGAGAAGGTTGTACGGTTTTTTTGCGGGTCGATTAGTACAGCATAAAAATAGCGATACAACAAGATCTTGTGTTTTTTATACGGGGGCTATACCTTATGTAGTACAGGCGAGTTAGACCAG
>JABJGI010000004.1 GCA_018662305.1 Porticoccaceae bacterium
GATATTCCTATAACCATGGATGTGACGGTAGGGGATGAAATCGTTACCTCGGGCCTAGGTGACAGATTTCCAAAAGGCTACCCTGTCGGCAAAGTGTCCTATGTAAGCGCTGTTGAAGGCTCTCCTTTTCTGGAGGTGGAGATAGCTCCAGATTCAAATCTACAAACCACTCGACATATGTTGCTTCTTTTTTCTGGCTGGGAAACTCGCGTTTTTGGGCAGGTAAGTACGGAGGAGAATTAAGTCGTGGTTTTGCCTGAACGAAGACCTGTACCTCTCGCCTTGTATCTATTGCTCGTCTTAATTAGCTGTATTCTGTATGTCACGCCGCTTCCAGGCGCTGGAAATATACGTATCGATGCCGTGGCTCTGTTGGTGCTCTACCTGAATTTTTATCGCCCAGTGAGTTGGCCGCTGACACTGGGGTTTTGTACTGGTTTGCTTCAGGATCTGGTGGCGTTTGCGCCACTGGGGCAGCACGCTTTAGGTTTGGTGCTAATCTGTTTTTTTGTTCCCTGGATGCGCGATAGCTTAAGAATGCTGTCGCCTTTAAAGCAGTTGCCAATTATTGTTGGGATGCTCCTTTCCCTCAAATTTCTATCTAGCTGGGTTACCGCATTGAATTTGGGGATACTGCCAAGCCTTGAAGCGTTTTGGGCAGTAATATTGACCGCAATATTTTGGCCCCTTATCGTCGGCCAATTTGAGTCAGCGCCCAAAATCCGGCGAGCGACTCTATAGAGTTTTCTATGATACTCCTCGCTTCCGCCTCGCCTCGTCGAGCGGAGATTCTAGAACGTCACGGCGTTGAGTTTTTTGTTAGCCCAGCGGATATCGATGAAAGCGTTAATCCGCTAGAAAATGCCCCTGACTATGTTTTACGTCTCGCCAAAGAAAAAGCGGAAAGTCAACGACCTGAACTTCCCAGTAGTGGATGTGAGCTGATTTTAGCGGCTGACACCTGCGTAGAAATCGAAAATCAAATTTTGGGTAAGCCCTCTAATTTTGAAGATTTCTTGAGTATTCTGGAAAAACTTTCGGGGCGAACCCATCAGGTACATTCTGGGGTGGCTCTGGCTAAAGAAGGGGTAAAAACTGAGTTAGTCCTAGTCAGCACCAGAGTTCATTTTCGTGAGCTTTCGGAGCGGGAAATTAGATCCTATTGGGAATCGGGTGAGCCCCAAGATAAGGCGGGTGGTTATGGTATCCAAGGGCTAGCTGCTGAATTTGTTACCGGAATCGAGGGAAGCTTTAGCAATGTCGTTGGATTGCCAATACGCGAAACAATGCAGCTCCTTAATCGTTGGGGCGTTGCCTCAACGCTAGATCCGCGAGCTAGATAGCCCCCTTTGGAAAAATCGAAGCGGAGATATTGGCGCCCTAGCTGTGATCTATGTCCGGAATGTTTGGCTATAGTTGTGGTCAAATTTGCAGAGCCGATCTTAAGATTTGCACAGAAATCGCACAATAAAGTTGTGGCCTGTTGTTATTATTGCAGGGCATAAGAATACTCCCCCGACCCGCCGAACTAACGAGACAAACAACAAGAGATAAATGAGGCGACGAATAAGACAAACGGCTGATTTTTGCCGATGGAGCCTTTACCTGACCGTTGTACTCGCGGCGGTATTTCTTGTGCTGTGCCGCTTGCTTATAACTCACCTATATTTTTATCAGGCACAGATCGAAACCTATTTAAGCGAATCCCTCTCAACCTATGTGACTGCGCAGGAAGCAAGGGGAGTTTGGGACACCCTATACCCGGTTATTGAATTGGAATATGTTCGAGTCGGTCAGGACCAGGTTGATCCGGGTCTGGAGGCTACATTTATTCGAGCAGTACCTAACTATCTGCAAAGCCTGAGACTGCAAACAGCCATTTGGGAAGAACTATTCATCGAAGATTTAACTATTGACCTGAACCAAAGATCAGATGGCTCTTGGGCAATTGCCGGTATCGATGCGAATGGATTGAATGGAAATGGTGTCTCAGATGCAGCGGCGAAACTCACGGATATGTTGTTTCGGAGCCGCAGTATTGAGATTGAAAATCTTCGATTAGATTATTTCTTTGAAGATGGACGTAATTTTAATCTTAACTTGTCGGAAATGCGCGCTGAAAACGAGAGGGACTTCCATCGAATAAGCCTGATCGGCCAAGTCGACGGAGACGAGAATGGAATCGAGGCAGTTCTTGAATTGACGGGCCAGGATTATCGATTTAGGAGTATGCAGGGGCAGGGATTTTTGGCGCTTTCTGGTGCTGATATGAGCAACTTGTTTTCAGCATTGCTAGAAGGGTATTTCGATGACTCGGCCGATACTCCTGTCGTAACAGAGGGTGAACTCTGGTTCGATATTGAGCCGAATGCCCAAGTTCAGATGATGGGAAATGTCAGGGTTTCAGATTTGACTATCCAGGGTTTTGATGGATCAGTGGCCATTAGTTCTCAGCTCTGGGGGGAGCGAACAGTTGAGGGAGATTGGCGCCTAGATTTAGTTGAGATGCAGAGTAATCTCGCCAATCAACAA
>JABJGI010000108.1 GCA_018662305.1 Porticoccaceae bacterium
CAACTCTGCTTTCCAGAAAGACATCACCTGCATCAAACCCAGAGCGCCAGATCGCGAGACGGCGTAGGGGTCAAACCCAGATTCAATTTCTATTAGTGACATAACCAGGTCTGGATCCAGGTCCGCTCGAACAGATTCAGCGTGTATGGCGGTTAGCAGATCAACGCGCTCCTGTGGATCTTCAACATAGAGTTCCAACCAGGAGGAGCGAGGTACTAGCCAGACTTGGGCTTCATACTGATCAACAAAACTCGCACTGTTGTGTACCGCCAAAGACAGCGCATGTCGTAACTCTGGATCAATCTGTTCGCCCTGTGCCAAGGCGCCACTGGCGAATGTGATGAACCCCGCCAGTAAAGCTATTTTTGCCCAGCAGTGATTAGGGAGTTGCCACATTGTCTTTGATAAAGTCGATGAGCCGATCCATTGGGATATCGCGGTTTTCGCTCTCTCGACGATTTCTGTATTCGGCGCTACCTGCTTCCAAACCTCGATCGCCTATGACGATGCGATGCGGAATCCCAACCAATTCAACGTCGGCCAGCATTACGCCCAGGCGTGCCTTGTTTTCGTCCATATAGATCACCTCATAACCCGCTTCGGTTAATTCCGCGTATAGGTCATCACAGCGGTTCTTAACTGCTTCCGATTTATGGGGGTTAATTGGGATAAGCGCGATTTGGAAAGGCGCGATAGATTCAGGCCAGATAATGCCTTTGTCGTCATGGTTCTGTTCGATAGCCGCGGCAACTGTCCGAGTAATACCGATACCGTAGCAACCCATGGTTAAAGTTTGAGCCTTGCCGTTTTCGTCCAGCACTTCAGCTTTTAAGGCCTGGCTATATTTACGGCCCAGCTGAAATATATGGCCTACTTCAATTCCGCGCACGATGCTCAATGTGCCGGAACCACAAGGGCTTGGATCTCCTTCTACAATGTTGCGGATATCTGCGACTTCTGGCTCGGGGCAGTCACGGCCCCAATTTGCTCCGCTGAAATGGAAGCCATCTTTGTTAGCACCACAGACAAAATCACTTAAGACCGCTGCCGACCTATCCGCAATTACACGTATTTTTAGGCCGGTTGGTCCAAGGGAGCCCGGCTTGCATCCAAGAGCTTCCTGAATACGGGCTTCGCTGGCAAATTTGAGTGGTTCAGCTACTGCGTCGAGTTTGCTGGCTTTAATTTCATTGAGTTGGTGATCGCCGCGCAATACCAAGGCGACGAGATCGCCATCTTCACCCTCAATCAGAAGGGTTTTTAGTACTTGCTGCGTTTCTAGATTCAAGAAGCTTGAGACCTCTTCAATGCTGTGTTGGTCTGGTGTCGCCACTTCGTTCAGGTCAGCTTCGGGCGCAGCTCTTTCCTTACTCGGAGCGAGCGCCTCTGCTTTTTCTATATTGGCGGCAAATTCACTCTGATCACTAAATGCAATGGCGTCTTCGCCAGAGTCCGCAAGTACGTGGAACTCATGTGATCCGCTGCCACCGATGCTTCCTGTGTCCGCCAGTACCGGCCTGAAATTCAAACCCATGCGACTAAATATATTGGTGTAAGCCTGATGCATCTGCTCATAGGTTTGTTGCAGACACTCGTCGTCCAGGTGGAAGGAATAAGCGTCCTTCATAATGAACTCGCGCGAGCGCATCACACCGAAGCGAGGCCGTATCTCGTCGCGAAATTTGGTCTGTATTTGATAGAAGTTCGCGGGAATCTGTTTGTAGCTGGACAAGTCCCGTCTCACCATATCGGTAATCACTTCCTCGTGGGTGGGACCCAGACAGAAGCCGCGCTCGTGACGGTCGGAAAACTTCAGTAGTTCTGGGCCAAATTGATCAAGACGACCGGATTCTTCCCAGAGCTCAGTTGGCTGGACCACTGGCATCAAAACCTCCTGAGCCCCAGCGGAATTCATTTCATCGCGGACAATGTTCTGGACCTTCTGTAGAACGCGAACACCCAGAGGAAGCCAGGTATAGAGTCCAGACGCGAGGCGGCGAATTAGGCCGGCACGCAGCATTAATTGATGGCTGATGATCTCAGCGTCAGCTGGAACTTCTTTTTGTGTTGCAAGTAGTAAGCGGGATGCTCGCATTGATTTTCAGAATCCGATTTGTTGGGCTAGAGGTTTGGTAGGGCGCTATTGTAGTTTTAAAAGCGCTTTGCTGTTAGCTAGATCCGGAACTTTTTATGCAGCGTCATCTTCGCCCTTTATTTGCTTTAGCGGCGAAGCAGTCTGGACAGCATATTGTTACCACCTTTTCCTTTTTTCGGATCGTCTTCTCTCAACTCTTGGTATTTGTCCTGGATTTTTTGCATATCCAGGTCGAGATTGTCCGCTGAGAGATCGCGCATGATCTTTGTAATGCTCGGCTTATCCTCTTCGGATGAATCGCTCTGACCGACCTGACTGAGTTTGATTATGCGCCAGTCTTCAATGGGTTTACCAAATTCATCTGCGACCACCATAATGGTGGGTTTTAGGCGGGCGCGTTCATCGTGGTCGACCACGACGCCAATCTCTCCGGAATCAAGCTGGAGGAGGGTACCAAGGGGATAGGTTCCCAGGGCTTCGATAAATTGCACCGCGAGCTCGTCCTGAAAGGCTCGACCCCGTTGGGCGTAGATATAGCGTGATGCCTCGGAAGGAGAAAGCGCATTACGCTCGGCGCGAACAGGATTCAGCAGCAGATCGTATGCAATGGCGATAGACGCAATGCGGGCGAGAAGGGGAATCTCTTCACCTACGAGCCCCTTTGGCTTGCCTGTACCGTTAAATTTTTCGCGATAGGTTTCAATTATAGAAATAACCTTTTCGCTTTTTGTTGATTGCTTAACCAGAGCAACGGTCTTGGCGATCGCTGCCTCTTCTTTGGTCATGCCCTCTGTATTTACCTTGACCTGTCCTTTGTTACTTTTCAGGTTGCCGATATCTTTCAAGAGTATCGCCAAAGTCAGGTATTTGAGTTCGGCTTCGTCGATACCCATATGACGGCCGCAGAGCAGCGCCCAGGTTGAAGCTCGCAGGGCGTGGTTGTACACCTTGTCGCTGCGTTTTTGCATTAGCGCGAGCCAGAATAGAGCCGAGGGGTATCGAACTGCGCTGTTTACCATTGAGGTCGAAGCTTGCTCGATGGATTTGGAATCCACGGCAGAACTTTGTGATACCCCTTTAAATACCGTGCCGATAGATTTTTGTACATTTTGGTAGGACTGGCGCGCCGTGGTGACGTCTGCAGTCGTCATTACCGGTCTGCGGACATATTTCTCTTTGTTTATTGGAAGTGGTTTGGTCGACTTGCGTACCGGCTCTCCAGACTTGCTGGTATCAAACTTGGGTGCCACGGGAGCAGTGTCGAGTTTTTGATCTACCTCACCAATGGATTTGGTGGAATCGACCATGACGTATTCGCACAGTTCCTGCAGCTTGGCCAACACCTTGGGAGAGGTGACACAGAAGCCTTGCATCAAAAAAGGAGATTCAGACCAGGGGCGATCGAGCGCAGACACGTACATGCCCATAGCAATTTGCATGGAGGGGACTTTGATCTGTTTTAGCTCACTGCCGCCGCGCATATCCGTGATGCCTCTGGTGAGTGGTTGTTCCGCGACATGGAAATATACTGGGTTTATAAAAACAGGTCACTGACTTGAAAGAATTTGTGGGAAATAAATCAAACTAATTTCATGCAAATTTGATCGGTTCGAGCATTTATTGGTTTGGAGCGGCGAGGTATAATCGCGCGCCTTTAAAAAGACCGGTCCGAGCAGGATAGTTATCAATGCCAATTTACGAGTATCAATGTGATCATTGCGGTCATCAATTTGATGCAATTCAGAAGTTCAGTGATGCACCTCTGGACAAGTGTCCATCCTGTGAGGAGTTGGCATTGAGAAAGAAAATTTCTGCTCC
>JABJGI010000053.1 GCA_018662305.1 Porticoccaceae bacterium
TCACATTTGGCCTCACTGGCCAAAACTTAGGGTTTAAAAACGAGGCGCGACGTTACCAGAAGAGTGGGTTTAGTTCCATATTTTTATAGTTCAAACTGGGTTAAATCGATCAATCGCACCGGAACATTAGTAGATAGGACAACATGAAACTAGGTACACCTCTCGAAGCCGCAAAACTCCTTAAACGTTATAAGCGTTTCTTTGCGGATATGGAGCTAGAAGATGGCTCGGTAGAAACGGCTCATTGCCCGAATACCGGATCCATGCTGAATTGTCTGGTAGAAGGCTCTCTCTGCTATTTTTCCCGCAGTGATAACCCCAAGCGCAAGCTTAAAACCACGCTGGAGTATGTAACTTGCACCTCCGGAATGCTCGCCTGCATCAATACTCACCGTGCAAACCAGATCGTAAAAGAAGCGCTCTTTACTGGAAAAATCCAAGAGTTGTCTGGGTATTCAGGTATCGCCTCTGAAGTGAAATACGGAGAAGAAAACAGTCGCATTGATTTCAAACTTTCAGAGGAGGGGAGGTCAGACTGTTTTGTTGAAGTGAAGAGTGTGACCCTGGCGGAAGAAAGCCCCGAAGGACTAATTGGTTATTTCCCTGATGCTGTGACGACCCGTGGGCAAAAACATTTGCGAGAACTAATGGCCATGCACAGGGAAGGTTATCGAGCTGTATTGTTATTTTGCGTGCAACATCAGAATATTGAAGTTGTTCGACCTGCAACCCATATCGACCCCGAGTACGGCAGATTGTTATCTGAAGCGGTCAAAGCAGGGGTACAGGTTTTTGCCTATCAAGCCAGGCTAAGCCCGGATTGTCTGGAGATTGAACAGCCCTTGCCACTAGAACTCTAAATAGAACTCTGAATAGAGCTCCCAATAGAGCTCTGAGCTAACTAGTCCATGCAGTCCAAATAAAATTCAGATATACCCCGCGATTTTCCGTTCACAATAAGTTCGAGTTTGTGTGATCCGGAATAGTAGGCTCGAGTTGTGATTTTCTTGATAGGGTGTTTTTTCGCTATTTGAATCACTTCGCCTGGGTCCAGGTTGATTTCTTTCCACTTAAATACCTTGGCACTCAATGAACCATTCGCCTTGCGGTGATGAATGGCAAAATCGATGGCTAACCGCTGCGAGCTTGTCGCTTCAGATTTTACCTGAGTGGAGAAAGACAGTGACTCGCCAAGCTTAACCTCGGCAGAGCCCAGCTCGAGTGTTCCAATATCCAATTTGGGATTGGCGGTAAAGCCAAGCAAAGGAAAGACGTCCGCTCTTCCATCCTTAATGAGACTTCGCATGGCGTGACGAACAATCCATTTTGTCTCTGTACTCACAGGTTCAGAATCTTCGCTTGTCCACTTTGTACAGAGCTCAACGGCGGTGTCTGGATTGTCCTTGGAGATATCGTTGATGTTGTTCGCAACCGATCTTCGAACATAGTCGCTAGGATCGTTGTTCAGAGGTTCAAGTAGCGTCAGGATTGGCGTGGGGTCATCGCAGAAAGGTTGCAACCGAATTCCCCAAGGCAGACGAGGACGACTGCCCTCGGAAACCAGGCGGCGAATATGCTCGCTCTCGTCTTCAATCCAATTATCAAATTTGGCAAAGCAGAGTTCAGGATGGCGCAGAATAAACGGGCGAATCGCGAACTCTGAGGAAAATAGATGGGTAAGGTTTTTTAGAGTTTCCAGAGCAATCTCTGGATCATTCAGGCCGTATTCAGCTGAATAGTCAATGAGTGGCCAGGCAGCAAAGCCCTTTAAAGAGTCGTTCGTATCACCAAAGTCCCAGTTTTCAGGAATTTTCGAAAGAATCGCCGCTGCTTCAGGGTAGTTTTTGGGTAAAAACTGATTCAGTACCCCGATTAGGTGCTGCACGCGTTCTTTTAGTTCCAGGGATTCGATGCCTGAATTAGCAGCGAGAGCGAAGGCCTTCGAATCAAAAGTCGACCATGAAGCCTGGAGCCCCTTGGCAATACGATCAATTGCCGCTGCACCCAAACCATCTTTCATTAACATCTGATCTGCCATAAGAGAACCTTATGCAGACTGGCTCTAATCAGCAATATAATTTCTTTCGATTTACTTCCTCGATGAGAGAATTTTTGATTGTTATTGAGAGGGTGGCTGAACAAATCACTAAATAAAGCACGCCGTATTCCATTCGTCACAACTATTTTGCTAGTCTTCTGCCCGGGGGATTGCTAGCAAAACTTTAAAACAAGGCTAATCCATGGATACGGGTTTTTCTCAAGGACAAATAACATGTTTGGTTTGCTGCAATTATTGGCCCTAATTTTTGTGAGCCTTAGTCTAATCGCCTGTGGTGGTGGAGGTGGTGGATCGTCTGGAGGTGGATCTGGAGGAGGATCCGGCGGTGGTGGGGTAAGCCCTCCACAGTCGCCTTTGGAGGGGATCTCAGACAGTTCGGAGTCAGAGTTTATCCAAATTGCAAATCAAATTAGTGAAGCCGCCTACAGCGGCTCTACTTCGCAAGCAAGCGTTGCAGATCAGTCGCTACAGCCAATTATTCGATTGCTGCTTATTCAGGAAGGAGATATTACCGGTGATGTCAGTGGGGCTTTAAGTAAAACTTCCTCAACGGACGTGGTTGAGCAAGGATATAGATTCATTCAAGTTGCGAATAAGATCGACGTCAACGATTCACAACCCTGCGAAAACGTCTCTGGGCAAATAAGCTTATTCGGATCTCTGACCGATCAGGGAACAGGAGCAGTGGAGCTGGAATTTAGCGGCTGTGAATTAGGGGGAGTTGAAGTCGATGGAGAAGGAGCACTTTACTTTCTAGACCCTGATGGCATTGGAGCTATGTTTATTTGGAATGACGTCTCGTTCTCGCTAGCAGGTGAATCCGTCACAGTGAGTGGATTGATGTCTTTCGATCAAGAACGAGTCCAGATGGATATGACTGTCTCCGATGGGGACAGTAATGAACAGTATCGATTGGAAGACTGGGTCTACCAATTCGAAGAATTTCAGTCAGGTAGGCTCTATCACCCCGACTTTGGATATTCTGAAGTAAGCCAGTATAGCTCTAGTCCAATATCGTACGAGATTGAAGGCGCTGGAGCCTATAGAGGATTTTTGATTGATGATGGAGAATTTTGGATTTATGCGTCCGACGAAGATAGCGACGGCATAGTTGATGGTGTTGCTTTTAACCGATACGAAGAAATTATCGCAGCTGATTTTCAGACGTCTGAGCTAAGTCCGTCAAGCCAGTTCGAGTTTCCTCCAGAATATGATGATCAATTTTCGGATCTTGATCGAAACCAACTCACTATTCAGATTACAGACAATAGTGGCTCTCCTGTAGGGAGTGAGTTGATTCAAAATGAGTTCCCAGAAATCGTTTCCGGAGACACAGTTGAAGTGCTCGAGAATCAGTTGGCAACAGGGTTTCTTGTTCGTGCCTATGACCCTGATGGCGATTCATTGATCTTTAGCATAGAGGGTGGTGCGGACGAGTCAAACTTTGGTATTAATGAACTAACGGGTGCGGTGAAATTTGCTGTTGCTCCTGATTTTGAGCAGCCTGCCGACGCTGATCAAAACAATACGTATGAAGTAGTTGTCAGGGTGTCTGAAGACCAGGGTGGATCGGACGAGCAGACGCTGCTTGTAAGCGTCCTCGATGTGGCGGCAAATGCTGTTCCAGAGGCGGTGGTCAGTTTCCCCATTGAGGGAGTCAATCTGGGAGGCTCCGAAGTGCAAACCATCGTCAGGGGGAAAGTCACCTTAAGCGACGGAATAGAAACTAACTCCTTATCTGTTAACGGAGAAATGGTTACCTTTGATACTGTCGACCCTCTGAAGTGGAGTGTGACAGTCCCTGTTGAGTTCGGAGAAAATGATCTTGATCTGGAACTGATCCCGAGCAGCGGTCCGGTTCAAGACCCTTCCATTACCATCCAAAATACCAGAAACATTCGTAGCTATGACGTGGAATTTGATTCAGCCAATAATAGGCTTTTTCTCGTTAATACTTGGCTCGAGGTAGGGGCAGCCCAAACTTCAGCTGCGTTGTTTGCATTCGATCTGGATACTAGCCGATTCTCTCTGATCTCGGGACCATCCACTGGTACCGGCCAAGGTTTCGTTGGTCCCCATGGTGTGGCTTATGACTCAATCTAGAACCGCGTGTTGCTTATGGACGGCAGCCAAAATGCTTTATTTTCCGTAGATTTGGCCAGCGGCGATCGAGTAATTGTTTCTCAGCCGGAATCAGACCCAGAACCCCTTACAAACCCTCGAGATCTGCAGTTTGACAGTGCTAATGACCGCGTTTTAGTCACCGATGAAAATCGTGATGCTCTTTATGCAATAGATTTGTCTGACGGAGAACGAACCAAGATCGCGGATTTAAATATCCCCAAGCACTTTGCACTGGATACGGTTAACAATCGTGTATTGGTTGCCAGTTTCGTAAATCTTGTGGCTGTTGATCTGACATCTGGCGACTTGACTACAATTTCTGGATCCGGCGTAGGATCTGGAGAAAACTTTAATGATCCTTGGGGTGTTGTCCTTGATGACACAAACAACCGTGTATTGGTTTCAGATTATGGGTTGGATGCGATTTTGGCTATCGACCTCGCTACTGGAGATAGAACAGTTATTTCTAATGATCAAATTGGTAGCGGTGACCTGATTGGTACACCTACAGACATCGCCCTAGATGAAGCTGGAAATCGAGTGTTTGTGGCTGATATATCCAATGATGTGGTAATTGGCGTGGATCTAGCGAGTGGCAACCGCTCGACTGTCGCCGATGCTGGAGGTTCTGGATCAGGTACAGAGCTGAATGCCCCTGTGGATATGGGTTATGACAGCGGAAACCAGAAACTATTTGTTGTGGATGAAGGCATCAATTCTGTTGTGTCCCTAAATCTGTCCGATGGCGCAAGGTCTGTGCTTACGGATGCTGATACCGGGGCCGGACCACTTCTAAATCAGCCATACGGCATAGCCCTGGATCTAGATGAGGGCCGGATAATCGTGTCTGATGGGGGAAGTGGGGGTTTGATATCCGTCGATACGCTTACCGGTAATCGAACTCAAGTCGCCACAGATATCCCATCCAATGATGACGGAGTATCCGATCTACGTGGCATCGCTTTAGATAGGGCATCGAATAGAGTATTTGTTGCTGACGAGGGATTGAGTGAAATTCTTGAGGTAGATCTTCTTTCTGGCACTACAACCGTCTTTGCCAATGAGCAGGTAGGGCGCGGCCCAAATTTGGGATCCCCAAATAATCTGGTCTTGGACTTGGATCAGAATAGATTGTTAGTTATGAATAGCAGTGTTCGTAGCGGGGTAATGGCCATTGATCTTGATTCCGGAATTCGGAGAGTGTTGTCCTCAAATGAAGTTGGTTTTGGGGTCAGTGGAAACGATGGTCGTGATTTAGCTCTAGATCGGGCTAATAATCGAATATTGGTCGTTGATCGCAACGCGCATCTTTACAGCTTGAACCTAGAAAGTGGGGCCCGAGAATATCTTAGTAATAGTCGCTCATCTGAGGATGCAGTCGGATCAGGTCCGGCCATTGGGGAACCTATAGCTATTGCAGCAGACTTGGAAAATGATCGCGCCTTTATTCTTGACCGAGTATATCGCTCAATAATTTTGGTGGACCTGCCCACGGGCTCGCGTGGAACTTTGTCCAGATAATCGGGATTTTTAGTCCAATACAGGCCTTAACCAGCGCTCCAAATCTTCTTCGATGATGCCCTTGCGTTCAGCCAAGCTTGTCAGCTGATCTCTACCTATCTTGCCGGTACCAAAGTATCTGGATTCCGGATGGGAGAAGTACCAGCCACTTACTGCCGAGGCGGGAGTCATGGCGAAGTTTTCCGTCAATGAGCAACCCAGAGCATTTTCGGCATCAAGCAAGTCAAAGAGTGTTCTCTTCTCCGTGTGATCTGGGCAGGCGGGGTAGCCGGGAGCGGGTCTAATGCCCTGGTATTTTTCAGCAATTAGTTCTTCATTGCTCAGGGACTCTTCTGATTGGTAACCCCATAGCTCGGTTCGAATGCGCTTGTGCAAATATTCAGCCAAAGATTCCGCAAAACGGTCGGCAATGGCTTTCACCATAATGGCTTTGTAATCGTCGTGTTCAGCTTCGTATTTGGCTGCGAGCTCGTCAGCGCCTTCAATGCAGACTACAAAGCCGCCTAGATAGTCTTCTAAGCCGGTTTCTTTAGGCGCAACAAAGTCCGCCAGACTCTGGTATTTCTTTTCGGCATTTTTGTCTTGCTGCTGACGAATATGGTGCAGCAAAGCGAGCTTTTCAGAGCGAGATTCGTCGGAATAGAGCTGCAGGTCATCATCATTGACCTGATTGGCTGGCCAAATGCCATAGATCGCCTTTGGCCTAAGCAGTTTTTGCTCTACCAAGTCTTTCAGCATTTCCTGGGCGTCGTTAAAGAGATTAGTTGCTGCTTCACCTACAACCTTGTCTTCGAGAATGCGCGGATATTTTCCCGCTAGCTCCCAGGTGATAAAGAAGGGTGTCCAGTCGATGGTGCCAACCAAATCCGTCAGTTCGATGTTGTCGAGCTGATGCACTCCCAGGTTATTTGGCTTCGGCGGTGAGTAACTGTCCCAATCGAGTTGAGGCTTTTGTTCGACTGCTTTTTCGTAGGCAAGCAAAGGGGTTTTGCGTCGGTTAGCTACGCGCTCTCGTACTTTGACGTATTCGTTTTGAATATCTAGAACAAAAGCGTCGCGCTGATCTTTGCTAAGCAGGCGCGAGGCCACGCCAACGGCTCTAGAGGCGTCGGGAACATAAACTACCTGATTGCGCTTGTATTCAGGGGCAATCTTTACTGCCGTATGGGCCTTCGAAGTTGTGGCCCCACCAATTAACAGTGGAACCTCGTAGCCCTGTCGCTCCATCTCGTTGGAGATATTGACCATTTCGTCCAGTGAAGGGGTGATTAATCCGCTTAAGCCAATAATGTCGGCTTTGGTGGCTTTGGCTTCTGACAAAATCTTTTCCGCAGGAACCATCACGCCAAGATCGATTACCTCGTAGTTATTGCACTGCAGCACAACGCCGACAATATTTTTGCCGATATCGTGTACATCGCCTTTTACGGTGGCTAGCAAGATTTTGCCGTTAGTTTCGCCGGGCTTTTTCTCTGCCTCGATATAGGGCTCCAGGTGCGCCACAGCCTGCTTCATTACACGGGCGGATTTAACCACCTGAGGCAGAAACATCTTTCCAGCGCCAAAGAGATCACCAACGACATTCATGCCGTCCATCAAGGGCCCTTCGATAACATCGATAGGTTTTTCTGCTTGCTGACGCGCCTCTTCGGTGTCCTCAACAATAAATGCCGCGTTACCCTTTACCAGCGCATGAGATAGTCGTTCAGAGATGGGCAGTTCGCGCCAGCTGAGGTCTTCGGTTGTTACCTGGCCTTTGCCGTCGCCGCGGAATTTTTCGGCGATTTCGACCAAATGGTCGGTTCCTAGCTTGCCCTTATTAAGAATGACATCTTCAACCGCTTCACGAAGTTCTTCTGGAAGTTCGTCGTAAACCGCCAACTGGGACGCATTAACGATGCCCATATTCAGGCCGACTTTAATGGCGTGGAACAGAAAGACTGAATGAATAGCTTCCCTGACCGGGTTATTGCCACGGAAGGAGAAGGAGACGTTTGAAATGCCACCAGAAATACCCACGCCCGGCAGGTTGTCCCTGATCCAGCGCGCACCTTCGATAAAGTCGGTGCCGTAGCCGTTATGTTCTTCGATTCCAGTGGCAACCGCAAAGACATTGGGGTCAAAAATAATATCTCGCGGATCAAAATCCAGCTCACTTCTAAGAAGCTTGTAAGCGCGTTGGCAAATCTCTTTGCGTCGTTCCAGATTGTCGGCTTGGCCGTCCTCGTCAAATGCCATTACAACAATGGCGGCGCCATAACGTTGACAGAGTTTTGCCTGGCGCAGGAAGGCTTCCTCACCTTCTTTAAGAGAAAGTGAATTTACTACCGGTTTGCCCTGAATACATTTAAGCCCGGCTTCGATAATGGACCACTTTGAAGAATCCACCATAAAGGGCACTTTGGCGATATCAGGCTCTGCCGCAATCAGATTGAGGAAGCGCACCATGGCAGCCTCGCTGTCGAGCATGGCCTCATCCATATTGATGTCGATAATCTGCGCACCGTTTTCGACCTGTTGCAGCGCAACAGAAATCGCCTGGTCGTAGTCTTCATCAATAATCAGGCGCTTGAATATCGCCGAACCGGTGACATTGCAGCGCTCGCCGATATTTACAAAGAGTGAATCGGAAGAGATATTAAATGGCTCACTACCGGATAAGCGGCATGCGGCCATGGGTTCAACTGGAACACGTGGTTGGCATTCCGCAACCGCCTCAGCAATAGCTTTGATGTGATCAGGGCTAGTTCCGCAGCACCCGCCAATGATATTGAGGAACCCGGATTCGGCGAATTCCTTAATAATTGCCGCCATCTCTTCAGCTGTCTGGTCGTATTCGCCAAACTCATTGGGTAATCCTGCATTGGGGTGAGCACTAACAGATGTTTCCGCGATGCGGGATAGCTCAGCCACGTAGGGGCGCAATTGCTCGGCTCCCAATGCGCAATTTAAACCAATAGAGACCGGCTTGGCGTGGCGCACCGAGTTCCAGAAAGCTTCGGTAGTTTGTCCAGTAAGAGTGCGTCCGCTGGCATCTGTGATGGTGCCAGAGATGGCGATAGGCAATCGGGTTCCCGCACTATCAAAGGCTTCTTCGCAGGCGAAGATTGCCGCTTTTGCGTTCAGGGTATCGAAAACTGTTTCGATCATAATTAGATCGACATCGCCTTCAATCAGTGCCTCTGCGGCTTCTTTATAGTCGCGAACCAATTCGTCAAAGCTGATTTTTCTCGCGCCTGGATCATTTACGTCTGGCGAGATAGAAGCGGTGACATTGGTTGGGCCGAGAATACCCGCGACATAGCGTGGTTTTTCAGGCGTCTTGGCGCTGTACTCGTCCGCTGCTTCGCGAGCCAGTTTTGCTCCAGCCAAGTTCAAATCGCGCACGGCGGATTCCAAACCATAATCAGCTTGGGCAATCGCAGTAGAGCTAAAGGTATTGGTTTCGAGTATGTCCGCCCCAGCCTCCAAATAGGCGGCATGAATCTCTCGAATTACATCGGGACGAGTAATAGAAAGCAGATCGCTATTTCCTTTTAAGCTGCTCGGATGCTCAGCAAAGGGGCCAGATCGATAGTCTGATTCTTCAAGCTTGTAGCGCTGAATCATAGTTCCCATAGCGCCATCCAGTATCAGGATACGCTCGGACAATTGCTCAGAAATAGCGGGTCGTTTTGTGCTCATAAAACAATATCAAAATATTTCAATATAGATTTTGGGCGGATTCTAACAGACTGATTCACAAAAAGGCTAATAGCTAAGGTTAACCAGTATGAATTTAGCGAGGAATATTGGTAA
>JABJGI010000147.1 GCA_018662305.1 Porticoccaceae bacterium
ATAAGAAGCCAGAACAAGCAAGCTCAGACATCATTGAGTTCGCCGACTTTGCCAAAGTAGATCTGCGTGTAGCGGAGATTGTCGAAGCCAACCACGTCGAGGGAGCCGACAAACTGCTTCAGCTCAGCCTCAATCTTGGCAATAAAACCGTTAATGTCTTTTCCGGTATTAAAGCTCACTATCAACCTGAGGAGTTAGTGGGTCGTAAAACCGTCGTCGTCGCCAACCTGGCTCCGCGAAAAATGAAATTTGGTGTATCTGAGGGTATGGTTTTGTGTGCTGGAGAGGATGACAAAATCTGGCTGCTTGAAGCTCACTCTGACGCGGAACCCGGAAGCCCAGTAACCTAGGTCCAAGATACTGAAAACTTGGGTTTTTTATTCCTTTTGGTTATTTGATATTAATTTTATATACCTTGATCGCAAAGTAGGCAGCTCGGATAATACCGCCTTGCTAAACCCAGCCCTATTTGAGTCAAACGCCTGAGATGACAGAACTTTTTACTATTTTGATCGCCACTGTTCTGGTGAACAATTTTGTTCTGGTGCAGTTCTTGGGCCTCTGCCCATTTATGGGTGTTTCCACCAAGCTCGAAAGCGCCGTAGGCATGTCGGCTGCAACTACCTTTGTGCTAACTCTGGCCTCTGTATGCAGCTACCTGATTAACAATTTTGTTCTCGAACCTTTCAATCTGGAATTTCTCAGGACGATATCCTTCATTCTCGTAATCGCTACGGTGGTTTCCTTTTCGAAGATGTACATCGAGAAAACTAGTCCAGTGCTCTACCGAGTCCTGGGAATCTACATCCCGCTGATTACGACCAATTGCGCGGTTTTAGGGGTTGCACTACTCAACGTCACTAACTCGCACAATTTTTTTCAATCTGGGCTCTACGGCTTCGGTGCCGGAATTGGTTTTTCTCTCGTCTTGATTTTATTTGCAGCCATGCGAGAACGTATTGCTGTAGCCGATGCACCAACCGCATTCCGTGGCGCTGCTATTGGAATGATCACAGCGGGCCTGATGTCTCTTGCCTTTATGGGCTTTAGCGGCCTTGTGACGCTCTGATGGAATTCTTTATCGAGCATATCGTTATTATTGCTGTGCTAACGCTCTCGGGTTTGGCTATCCTATTTGGCGCCATTCTTGGCGCAGCTTCGGTTAAGTTTAAGGTCGAGGGTGACCCACTTGTAGAACAGATAGACACTCTGCTACCCCAAACCCAGTGTGGTCAGTGTGGCTACCCCGGATGCAAACCCTACGCAACTGCAATTGCCGATGGAAAAGCTGACATCAATCGTTGCCCCCCTGGTGGACACACAACCATTCAAGCGCTTTCAGACCTTCTGGGTGTGGAAGCGAAGCCTCTGGATGCTGAACACGGTGTTGAAGCGGAGGTCAAAACTGTCGCCTATATTCGCGAGGATGAATGTATCGGCTGCACCAAGTGCATACAGGCCTGCCCCGTCGACGCTATCCTCGGTGCTGCAAAGCTTATGCACACCATCGTCGAATCTGAATGTACAGGCTGTGACCTCTGTGTAGAGCCCTGCCCGGTGGATTGCATTGATATGCTGCCAGTTGATCAACCACTTTCGGAGTGGCACTGGAATTTACCTCCCGCAACCCGTGAGGTACTGGGCAGCATGAAGGCAGGCGACCTAATTGGTTCGGATCGCGCTAACCCAGATCCTAATTCCTCAGCAGAGACGACAAAAAGCAATGGGGATCGTGCCGCGTGAGAAAAATTTGGGATTTCCACGGCGGTATTCACCCAGCTGAAAACAAATCGCAGTCGCTGCAATACCCCCTGCGAGATGCGCCTCTGCCTTCAGTGATTGTTCTTCCGCTGAGCATGCATGTTGGCGCACCCGCTATTCCCTCTGTCCAAGTTGGAGATAAGGTTAAGACCGGTCAGGTCGTCGCCGAAGCCAGTGGTGCATTTAGTGCCAATATTCACGCCAGCATTTCCGGCGAGGTAACTGCCATTGAAGACCGTCATATTTCCCATCCCTCTGGTCTGCCTGGCCCCGCAATTGTTATCAAGGGAGACGGCCAAGATGAATGGGTCGATATGCAACCTATTCCAGATTTTATGCAAGCCGAACCCGCTGCACTTGTTGAGCGCGTTCAGGAAGCTGGCATTGCAGGTTTAGGTGGTGCCGGATTCCCGACTCATATAAAGCTCAAGCCCCTGGCGAAGGTCAACACCCTTATTATCAATGGTGCTGAATGCGAACCCTACATCACGGCGGATCACTGCCTATTCAGGACCTACCCGAAGAAAGTTATTCAGGGCATCCAGCTTCTAGCCCATATTCTCGGAAACCCCGAACGAATAATGATTGGTATCGAAGACAACAAAGCGGACGCCATCGAGGCTCTGAAGGGAGCCGCTAGCGGGACTGATGTCGAAGTGGTAGTCATACCAACCAAATATCCTTCTGGAGGCGAAAAGCAGCTGATTCAGATACTCACCGGCGAGGAAGTGCCCTCTGGAAAATTGCCGGCGAATCTCGGCATTATGGTTCAGAACCCAGGCACTGCAGTGGCGGTACTAGATGCTGTTGCTGAGGGTAAGCCGCTGGTTTCGCGTATCACTACTTTCGTTGGTGAAAATCTGAAGGAATCTCTAAACCTACAGGTTCGAATCGGCGCAATGGTTTCTGAGATTGTTAAAAATCTAGGACTAAGTTCAAATAAAGCTCGATTGGTCTTGGGCGGCCCTATGATGGGTTTCGCCATGCCGGATTTCGAAACACCCATTCTTAAAATCAGCAATTGTGTATTGGTGCCCAGCAAAAAAGAGCTGCCTGACCCAGAACCAGCGCAGGCTTGCATCCGCTGTGGAACCTGCGCCGAGGTCTGTCCTGCCCAGTTGTTGCCGCAGCAGCTTTTCTGGTTTGCACAGGCTGAAGATCACAACAATCTGCAGAACCATAACCTCTTCGACTGCATTGAATGCGGTGCTTGCTCCTATGTCTGCCCCAGCAATATTCCTCTAGTTCAATATTACCGGGCCTCCAAGGGAGCTATTCGAGAAGCGGATCGCGAACGTATCGCCTCAGATCGGGCCCGCCGACGTTTTGAGGTTCGCAACCTACGTGTCGAACGAGAAGCTCAAGAACGTGAAGAAAAACGTGCTGCGCGGATGAAAGCGGCGAAGGAAAAACAGAAGCAAAACGAACAACAATCCGGGGATGTAGATTTGGTTGCGGCCGCGATGGCCCGAGTGAAAGCCGAAGCTCCGGCTTCAGATCAATCTGTTCAAGCCAAGTTGCAGGCACTGGAAGAGCGAGTGGCCAGTCTGCGCGCCAAGGTTGAGGCGGCTGAAGCGGAGACGGAGAAAAACCGTCTCGCCTCTGAACTGGCGAATGCAGAAGCCCAACTTGATCGCTTTAATAAGCAATCGTCTAAAACAGAGTCTCTTGAGGAACCGAAAGATTCTGCCGCAGCCGCCATAGAGCGTGCCAAAGCTAAAGCCCGTGCCCAGGCCGATTTGCCCGAGCAGGATAAGATTAGGCAAAGCCTGGAATCTCTGCAAAAACGCATAGAAAAAGCCAGTGAGCGCGTTGCACAGGCTAGAACCGAAAGCTCTGACACCCTAGAAGCTCTGGAAAATGGCCTGAGCAAACTAATGGAAAAGAAAGCTGAAGCTGAAGCACAGTTGGCTGACTTGGATTCGGCAGAACAAAATAAGGCGGAAGAGAACTTATGATTATCGCAACTTCTTCTTCGCCTCACACGCACAAAGGTTCAGCGCGAAACGCTAACGTTCTGATGCTCGAAGTCCTTCTAGCAACCCTTCCCGGATTAATTGCCCTCACCTGGTTTTTCGGCTGGGGCAATTTCGTCAACCTAATTTGGTGCTGCCTGCTCGCTGTAGGTATGGAAGCGGCGGTTATCAAACTGCGTGGTCGACCGGTAACTTTTTACCTAAAGGACATGAGTGCTATTGTTACCGCAGTCCTGCTAGCACTTGCGATACCGCCCTATACACCTTTTTGGGTCTCGGCCATCGGAATATTTTTTGCCATCGTTGTCGCCAAGCACCTCTACGGCGGTCTTGGCTATAACCCCTTTAATCCGGCAATGGTTGGCTATGTCGTACTGCTGTTGTCTTTTCCTGTGCAAATGACTCAGTGGGCAGCGCCTGCCACCCTCCTGCCGGAAGGTCAGCACCTTCCTGGTCTAGTAGAAGCCATCTCATTGATATTTGGATCTTCCAATGGATTGGATGCCATTACGGCGGCAACGCCCCTCGATCTGCTCAAACAGAACAGCTCTCTTCTTTTAGATCAGTTCCACGCCGCCAACCCGGTTTTTTCTGAAGCAAATTTCAATACTCTGGGTTTCGAATGGGTCAGTTTGGGCTTTCTTGCTGGCGGCATATATCTCCTCTTTCGTAAAGTATTCACTTGGCATGCTCCTGTGGGAATGCTGGCGGCTTTAGCCATCCTCCCCCTATTCTTTTACGATGGTGGCAGTTCTGCCAGCAAAGGCTCATCCTGGTTTCACCTAATGAGCGGAGCAACCATGCTGGGCGCGTTCTTTATTATTACTGACCCTGTTTCAGGAGCCACCAGCAATCTGGGCAGGCTCTGCTTTGGTGTTGGTGTGGGCATTTTGGTGTTTATTATTCGCAGCTGGGGTAGCTATCCAGAAGCGGTTGCCTTTGCCGTAATGTTGATGAACTTTGCCGCGCCTACAATTGACTACTACACCCAACCGCGCACCTACGGTCACACTGAACGCAAAAAGGTAGAGATCGGTGAGGATGAGAAGTGACGGATAGCAATACAAATGACAGCCTAAGCGCCGAGGAGAAACATCCAGCGATGTTTAACGCGGGCAAGCTGGGGCTATTTGCCGTAGTTGCCGCTTTTATTCTGGGTGGAACCTACTCCTCAACAGCTGACCGAATAGCCGCTTCCGAACTTGAGGTAGAGCAGCGAGCTCTCCTGGAAGTAGTGGAACTGCTGGAAGACAAAGACATTAATCTAGAAGATCGAATTGCCATCGAGGAAAGTGATGCAGCTCTTCTGAATCTGGAATCGGGCGAGAGTATCCAGGTAGTGCGTAATTCTCAAAACAATGCAGTTGCATTTATTCTTCCTTCCATCGCTCCAGACGGTTATTCAGGGGAAATTAAGCTCCTTCTCGGGATTGATCGAGGCGGCGAGATAACGGGGGTTCGTGTTATTGAGCACAGAGAAACTCCCGGCTTAGGCGACAAAGTGGATATAAAGAAGAGCGACTGGATATTGGCTTTCAACAATAAGTCTCTGTCCAATCCAGAGGATGGCTGGGCCGTGACTAAAGACGGCGGTGATTTTGACGCTTTTACTGGAGCTACTATTACCCCGCGTGCAGTCGTGAATCAAATCTATTCCACCCTTCTCTACTACCAAGAGCGCCGCGAAGATCTTGTCGAGAAAGCCAATATAGCTCTCGAGGCAGCAATGGAAGAAGTACTGGAGGAAGAAATCGAGGAGACGCAACCATGACCGACTTTTCGACAATTTCCCGCGAGGGTCTTTGGACCAAAAATGCGGCGCTGGTTCAACTCTTAGGCCTATGCCCACTCTTGGCTGTGACAGGGAGCGTCGTAAACGCACTTGGATTGGGCCTGGCAACAATGCTTGTGCTCACTGGCTCCAATATCGTCGTTTCACTCGTACGCAATCGCGTAACTGACGTAATTCGCCTGCCTGCCTTTGTCATGATTATTGCCGCTTTCACGACCTGTACTGAACTGATTATGAAAGCTTTTACCTTTGAGTTATATCAGATATTGGGGATCTTTATCCCGCTCATCGTAACCAACTGCACTATCCTAGGCCGCGCTGAGGCCTTTGCCAGCAAAAACTCGGTTCTGCCCTCGGCGCTGGACGGTTTTATGATGGCACTAGGTTTTGGGCTTGTATTGGTGGTACTTGGCGCCATTCGTGAGATTTTGGGATACGGCACTCTATTCGCAGATATGGATTTGCTCTTTGGGCCTGTGGCAGCCAATTGGGAAATTGATTTGCTCGGTGTTGAGAGTGGTTTACTTATTGCCGTGCTTCCACCCGGGGCTTTTTTGGTTGCAGGCTTCCTTATCGCTTTGAAAAACCTTATCGACCAAGGCGTTGAAAAACGACGTCTTGCAAAAACGGGCCCTGTAGTAGCTGGTAGTAAAAGAGTTAGAACTACTGGCGATATCAGCTAAACAGCGTTGAGCTAAAACGCGTTAAGGCAGCTATGAGTAAAAAAGAAAAGATGACATTAGAGGAAGTTCGACGCCATTTTGGTCTCGGTGAACTTCTTGAATCTGACCTCGCCCCAGACCCCTTTAGTCAGTTCCGCAAGTGGTATGCAGAAGCGGAGGAAGCCTGTCGCTATTATCCCAATCATATGACGCTATCCACCGTGGATGCAGACGGCGCGCCTCAAAGTAGAATTGTTTTATTAAAAGCGGCGGATTCCGAAGGTTTTGTCTTCTACACCAATTATCTAAGTCGTAAGGGTCAACAATTGGCCACCAATCCAATAGCCTCTCTCACTTTCTTCTGGGAAGAATTAGAACGTCAGGTAAATATTCTGGGCAAAGTAGTTAAGGTCTCCTCAGAAGAATCTGATGAATACTTTGCCAGTCGCGCTCGAGGCAGCCAGATCGGTGCCTGGGTATCTCAACAGAGCGCGCAGATCGATAATCGCGAAGTGCTTCAGCAGGCGAAAGAGCGTTTAGCTGAAACATATCAAGACAAAGAGGTGCCTCGACCCGAACATTGGGGTGGGTATCGTTTGATCCCCGAGAAAGTAGAATTTTGGCAGGGACAACCAGATCGGTTGCATGATCGGCTGGAGTATCGGCTAGATGACAATGATTGGCAGCTTCGCCGATTGTCGCCTTAGTCGACGCATTTCAGTTTTCTAGCTTGATGACATCGTAGGCCGGTTCTTCATAGGGATGAGTATCTTTGAGAGCTTCTAGCACCTTATTAAGATGCTTTTCTTCCACCACTGTCTCTAGTCTCCACTCATTGACCTCTTCGATCTCATCTCGACTCCCGAGATAGGGTGAACTTCCCTCCAAGGGCCGAAACTGACCTAAACCCCGCGTTTGCCAACTGCAGCTGTCGTAATTACCTAATCTTCCGGCTCCGGCTTTAAACAACGCTGATTTCAGGAGTTCGATTGCTTGCTCTGGAACAAAAATTACCAGCTTGTATTTGCGACTCATATCACAACCTGACCATCTCGAACGTAGACAGATCACATTCTAGCAATTTCACTGTCACAGACTCCTCTGCTCTAAGGTATATATGGGCCTATGCAAGCCCCCTCTTACGGAAATGAAGTGACGAATACAGTAAACGCTGGCAGATTCTGCTGCCTTGGTTTAATCGCAGCTATTACGCTCTTTTTTTGCCCTAGCTTACAGGCTGAGCCAAGCCTGAACAGTTACGCAATATACGAAGAGTTTGGAACCCCTCATTACGCCGTAAAAATAGAGTCGCAAGAGCCTCTAGAATTCGCTGAAGATCTATTCGCAGACGACAACCCTAAAAATCTATCTCTCA
>JABJGI010000003.1 GCA_018662305.1 Porticoccaceae bacterium
ATAAAGACCTCATCACCTAGCTTGACGTTCTTCTGAGTCTCAATGAAAAGCCCTCCGCCTGACACATAAGGCATATAGGCGTTAAACACCGCTACGGGGTCTTTCAGGCTGACTTGAAGAATTCCGCCTTTACCGGCAAAGCCCATTTCCATGAAACTAGCTCACTCGACTTGAATTGGTGGTTGATTGTAAAGCCTTTGAGGTTTTAGACAAACTCTACGGGCGTTCATTTTCTTTGCGTGCCCAAAGAAAACGAACCAAAAGAAAGGGCACCCCGATCGCTTGGTCCTTTACAAGTAAAGGACTGCCCTCGCTCCGAGCAGATGATAGGGGTCGCTCAGACGAGACATCCAGTCTCGCATCACTTTCGCGCACGTCCATGTGCGCTCAACCCCTATAAATCACTCTCCACTCAGCAAGCTCAACGGGATCTTTGGTGCAGACTGGCAGTCTGGGGAGTTGATCGCGACTAGTAGCCGCCGAGAAGCGCAGTTCCAATCCGTTAAAAGCGAGGACTGTCTGAAGCGCCATTAAAGGCGCTGAGTTCCGCAGCTTAGGATTGGGACGAGCATCGCAGGGAACCCGAAGGGCGGAGGAATGGAGCAGGCGCTTTTCGCCCCTTTTGGCAAGACAAAAGGGGTTAAGACTGTCTATTAAACTGTTGCCACAGCATAAATAGGTTCTCGGAGAACAGCTGGGCATTGACATTAGCTGAATAAACCAGCTCGCTGCGCATGGCACTTAGCTGTTCCAGATACCGGCTGTGCTGGGGTTGGGGCAAATTACCTTCAAGTGCGGCTTGCCGAACTATCCTAGAAAGCTGCCAATCAATCCAGTCAAGCTGATCTATCATTCCAACATCTTTGCACTCAGCAGCTGCTTTGACCGGAGTAACCTGCATTTGTGCAACTCCAGACATAATGGCGCGGAAGTGCTCCCAATGAGGTTGCATGCCCTCTTCTATCCAGCTTGCAACGCGCAATGGCTGGTAATCCAACGCCTCGAGCAACTCCGCCGATACCCTGCTGGAGATCTCCCTGCTTTCCAACCAGGTGGATGTCTCGGCCAAGGTTGGCCGATTCATGGTGATAGGCTGACAACGGCTGCGAACGGTTGGTAAAAGCGGTCGAGTTCCCTCTGTGACCAAAATCAAAAGCGCATTTCCCGGCGGCTCCTCAAGAGTCTTTAAAAGCGCATTTGCGGCCGCAGTATTCATAGTCTCCGCATGAAAAATAACCGCTACTTTGCGAGCCGATATTTGAGATGTAGCCGCAAATTTTTCCACCAAGAGACGAATATCATCAACCTTAACTGTGAGCGAGGCTCCACTCGGTTCAATCTTGAAATAGTCGGGGTGGGTTTCAGCTTGATGGAGAAGACAGGATTTACAGTGATTGCAGGGGTATCCGAGTTCTGGAGTGCTACACAGAGCCGTCCTGGCAAGTGTTTGAGCTAGAAGCTGAGCACCATCTCCCTCTCTTCCCGGCAGAATTAGCGCATGAGGCAAGCGTTCCGACACCAAAAGCTTATGAAAGCGATCAACAGAAGCCTGCAACCAGGGCATATCTTGAATCAATGATTCAGCCACCATTAACTCTCCTGCCCTTTAAACATGGCTCGAAATCAGCTTATCCAAAGCTAGGCTGAGGTCTTTTTGCACTGATTCCAAAGACTGAGAGGCATCAATAACGACGTATCGCGTCGGATTGGATTCAACTAGACGTAGATAGGCACTTCGAACCTTCTCAAAAAAATCCAATTCTTCTCGCTCAAATCTGTCTTTTTCACCGCGGGCAACAACCCTTTGCATGCCCTGCTCGACAGATAAATCCAGATAGAAAGTCTTGTCTGGGCGAAAATCTCCCTGCACGAGCTGCTCCAATTGCGAAACCAACTCAAAACCCAAGTTTCTACCACCGCCCTGATAGGCGTAGGTTGCATCGGTGAACCGATCACAGACAACCCATTTACCTTCTGCTATGGCTGGCTTAATTAGTTGGCTCAGATGCTGAGAGCGGGCGGCAAACATCAAGAGCATTTCAGTTATCTGATCTACCTTTTCATCCCGATTTTCCAGCAAAAGTTCTCGCACCGATTCTGCGAAGGGCGTGCCGCCAGGCTCTCGGGTGGAAATAATCTCAATACCCGCCGATTCCAACTTTTTCAGGATCAGGGAAAGCTGAGTGGATTTACCCGCTCCTTCCACTCCTTCAACGGTAATAAACAAACCCGGTTTTACGGAATTCAACAGTTGTTCTCCAAATTATTTTTTAGGGTTGTGATGGCGCCGAGCGGTAATCCTCTGCCCTCTGTTCTATTTGATATTGGCGCACAGCAGCATTGTGCTCAGCAAGGGTGTCAGAAAACTGGTGACTACCATCACCTCTACCAACAAAGTAAAGCGCACTACCGACATTTGGGTTTAGAGCCGCATTGATGGCGCCACGACCGGGATTCGCAATAGGTGTGGGAGGCAAGCCATGGTTGGTATAGGTGTTGTATGGCGTTGAGCTTTGCAGATGCGCCCGGGTCAAATTGCCGTCATAGCTGTCACCCAGCCCATAAATTACCGTCGGATCCGTTTGCAGGCGCATTCTCTGCTCCAGTCTTCGCACAAATACACCGGCAATCTCGGCACGCTCCTCAGCTACACCAGTCTCTTTTTCAACGATGGAAGCCATAATCAGAGCTTCGTATGAGGTCTCATAGGGAACACCAAAAGACCGGCTAGCCCACTCCTCTTCCAAAATCTGCCGCATACGTTCATGAGCCTGCACAAGCAGCACTGATATAGGCAATCCCCTGGCATAGACGTAGGTATCGGGATAAAACCATCCTTCGGGGTACCCAATATCCAAATCTAAAACACTCGGCAGGTTCTCAATTTCGATATCACCAATATCGTCTCTCAATCGGGAATCCGATCTCAGGTGATCCAACATCTGTTTTGTAGTCCATCCTTCGATCAGACTAGTGCGATAAACCAGCACTTCGCCATTGTGAAGCTTGCTTAGAAGTGTTCTCGGAGTATCGGTGGCAAAAAGCTCGTACTCGCCAACCTGTATCGACTCAGTTGCCTCCAACCTTGCGTGCAAGAGCAGTAATCGAGGGAATCGTAGATAGTCGTCAATACCCAGCTCTCGTGTGACAGAGGTTAGAGAGCTGTTCTCAGGAACTCGCAGAATAAAGACTCTCTCATCCAGTTCTAAAGGGCTGTCCAGGTAGTTTTGAAACCAAAACCAGCCAACAACCCCCGCTATAGCGGAAAATGCAAAGGTGAAGCCCACAAAGTAGAGAATAAAACGGCGGATCAAGCCTCTGTTACTCCTGATGTTATTCCTAAAGATTGGCGCAATCTGGCCTGCAGATCTTCCAATAGAGGTGATGCCGAAGCAGACCAATCAGCAAACTCGGAAACATACTTTACCCGACGTAAGCCCCTTAGGGCATTGCTCAACCAAAGCCCATCGCAATCTTGCAAAATTGATGGGTCGATATCCTCTTCCTGTACCGGAACATCCATTTCTGCCAATTGCTCAATAGCATAACGTCTTAATACGCCATTTACTCCAGACTCTTCGATCCTGGGCGTAATAACCTGGCCCTTATCTTCGATGAAAAGGTTTGAGTCGACGCCGCAGCAAAGCATGCCACGGTAATCGAGCATTATGCCCGTGGTGCAAGACTGACTCAGCTCAACTTCTCGTGCTGCCAAAACCTGTTCGAGACGATTTAGGTGTTTGATACCTGCCAGTTGAGGCTGATGGGCGACTATTTGAGTGCATAGCATGGCCGTTTCAGCATCACCCCAGTGAGGCACTTCGGCTGCCCACTCAAAAACCCGATAATTCTCGACCCCTGGCTCGGGAGCGTAACCTCTGCGATCACCTCCTCGAAATATACGCAGCTTAATCACTCCAGCGGACTGTCCCTCCGAACATAAACCTGTGAGCAGTTCCTGAAATTCGGTCTCTATGCTGTCTGTAGATTGGTTGATCGCTAGACGCTCCAATCCCTCTGCAAGGCGCGCTAAATGGTAGGGCCAGAGCGCTACCCTGCCCCCTTCAAACCGCATCGTTTCGAAAAGTCCATCTCCATAATCTAGAGCTCTACGAGCACTGGGAAGGTGGTTACTAAGCTGGCCATTGATGTATATCGTCATGCAAGCAAGACTACTAGAAGTATTGAAGTCGATAAATTGGAGGCACAAAAAAACCGGCTGATCTTTCGGTCAGCCGGTTTTCTGTAACTTGTCGTTCTTTAGGACTGATTCGCGTTGATATAATCAATCGCCAGTTGAACGGTAGTGATTTTTTCTGCTTCTTCATCAGGAATTTCAGTTTCGAATTCCTCTTCCAAGGCCATTACCAATTCTACGGTATCTAGGGAATCTGCACCCAAGTCTTCGACAAAAGAAGCGCTGTTGTTTACATCTGCCTCGTTTACGCCTAGTTGCTCTGCAACAATTTTCTTAACACGTTCTTCGATGCTACTCATGATGGATCTCTCTCCCCATATTATGGATAAAATGATTATTGAATTGGGTTATCAACAATCGAAATTGGTTCGCACTAGTGCGGGCAGGCGACATTTTACATATTTGCGTCGGACATGCAAAAGCATATCTAGCCCAGCTCCTTATGCCATGTACATGCCGCCGTTAATGTGGATTGTCTCACCTGTGATGTAACCACCTGAACTAACAAGAAAAGCCACAAGATCAGCTATCTCCTGAGGCTCACCAAAACGTTTCATCGGCACGTTAGCAAGCATATTATTCCTCTGGTCATCGTTGAGAGCCTTGGTCATATCTGTATCAATAAAGCCTGGGGCGATGGTGTTTACCGTGATGCCTCTGGCACCTACTTCCTTAGCCAGAGAACGCGAAAAACCTGCTACTCCAGCCTTACTGGCAGCATAGTTACACTGCCCTGGGTTGCCCATGCTGCCCACGATTGAGCTGATATTTAGGATACGGCCAAATCGCGCCTTGGTCATACCACGCAAACAGGCTTTAGTAAGCCTGAAGACCGCACTCAAATTGGTTTGAATTACCGAATCCCACTCATCGTCTGACATGCGCAAAAGCAGGTTATCCGCCGTAATCCCGGCATTATTAACCAAAATAGTGGGAGCACCGAATGTCTCGACAATATCCGCTAAAACCTCTGTCATTTGCTCTGAATCGGTGACATTTAGACAGCGCCCCGCTCCAGCGGTTGATTTTGCCGACAGGCGCGCATCAATAGCTTCTGCGCCTTTGTCCGAGGTTGCTGTGCCTATGGAAACAACACCCATTTCCGCCAACTGATCGGCTATCGCCGCACCTATTCCTCTGCTGGCTCCTGTGACCAAGGCCACCGTATTTTCTGGAATCATCTGATTTTCCTTTATCCGTTATTCGGTTGTTCCAACTTGCAATAGAACTGTTAATTATTCAGCTGTTACTATTTGTTCGACTGCGGCGCTAAGCGCTTCCGGGCTCTCGATATTTAGATTGGTCAACTCGCGATTTATACGCTTGCTCAGGCCGGACAATACTCTACCCGGGCCACACTCAACCCCCGTAGAGACGCCCATTCCAGACAGTTTTTCGACCGTCTGGGTCCAGGGAACCGGCGCGGTGATCTGATCAACCAATAATTGCTTAATCTTTTCTGGATCACTTTCCGGGAGACAGCCAACATTATGAATCACCGGAATTTCAGGAGCACTGAAGCTTGTCGCCTCAATATCCGCTGCCAATCGATCAGCCGCTGGTTGCATAAGCGGAGTATGAAAGGGAGCACTGACCGGCAAAGGTAATGCACGCTTAGCGCCAGCTTCTGAACAGGCAGCCATTGCCCGCTCAACCGCTTCTGCGTGTCCAGCAATTACCACCTGTCCTGGTGAGTTGAAGTTCACAGGCAGCACGACTTGCTCACTTGAAGAATTTTGACAAGCTTCCGCTACCAGGTCGTCAGCCAGACCAACAATTGCCGCCATAGCACCCTGTCCCGCTGGAACTGCTGACTGCATATATTGACCGCGCAGGCGAACCAGGCGAACCGCATCTTCGAGGCTTACAACGCCTGCAGCTACTAGGGCAGACCATTCACCCAGGCTGTGTCCAGCCATTACTGCGGGGCGCACTTCTGTAGCTTCCTGCCAACAACGCCAAAGGGTTGTGCTCGCGGTAACCAACAGAGGTTGAGTGACTTCCGTCTGGCTTAGCTCTTCAGCAGTCCCGTTTTGACAGAGATCCCAAAGGTCATAGCCCAAAACATCTGAAGCCTGGACAAATGTGGCCTCTACTAATCCCGAAGTTTCTGCCATTTGAGACAGCATTCCGACGGATTGAGAACCCTGTCCGGGAAATACAAAGGCAAGTTCGTTTTTTGTCATCAAAATTCCTACATTCTCTTGTTTATCAAATAGTTATAAATATTAGGCCTAGCTCAGAATCTCGCCTTTGAGATATGGCAGAGCGCCTAACCTTACGAGTTCAGCAGTGAGCAGCAGCGCGTTTTGAAAACCGACAGTTTTACTTGCACCGTGACTTTTTACGACTAGACCATCCAAACCTAACAAGGCTGCTCCATTATATCTGGCAGGATCGATGCGGCGACGCATATCTCTCAGATCATGTCGTAACAGCAAATAACAAAACCGAGCGGCCCAGTGGCGGCTAAGAGTGGTTTTTAATTCGTCGGTCAGAAATTCCGCCACCCCTTCGGCAGTTTTAAGGGCAACGTTCCCGGCGAAACCATCGCAAACGACGAGATCAAAAGCTCCGGAAAAAAGATCTGCCCCTTCAGCAAAACCTACAAAATTCATATTGGGCTCTTTAATAAGCTGAGCGGCCAGCTCTTGTTCTTTGCGGGTACCCTTCATCATTTCAGAGCCCACATTGAGCACACCCACACGAGGCGATTGGATGCCATCAATGAGCCTGCATTGACTAGCCCCCATTCTGGCATTTACTAACATTTGCTCGGCGGTAGGTTCAAGGTTTGCGCCCATATCCAAAAACCAGGTGCGACCTTTGCTTGAAGGCAAGGCAGTGCAAATGGCGGGACGACTCACTCCTTCAATAGTTCCTAAGAGCTGCAATCCAAAACCCACCAATGCAGCGGTATTACCCGAGCTGAGTATGGCGTCGTTTTTATTTTCTTTAACGGACTGAATGGCAAGCGCCATCGAGCTAGAAGATTTGGTTCTCAGTGCCTGAATGGGTTTTTCATCCATCTCAACAGAGTCGCTGCAAAGATGTAACTCAAGGCGAGATTTTAGAGATCTGGAGAAATTTGAATTGAGAGAGGCGTCGCGATGACTGGACTTGTCGCAGTAGAGGTTTACATAGAGATCTGGGTCGGCCTTAAGGGCACCGCGAACACCAGCGAGCACCGGTGCACTACCTAAATCACCGCCTGTGGCATCGACAGCGACTTTAATCATAGAAGTTGTAAAGACTTCAGAAGATAATTTAGAGGTTCGGCCCACTAAAATTAGTGGATCGAAAACAAATCTTATTCTTCGACTTCTTCAACCGCGTTAACTTCCACAACCTTACGGCCGCGATAAAAACCATCAGCTGTAACGTGGTGACGGCGATGCTTTTCGCCAGTAGTTGCGTCAACTGACAGGGTTGGCCCGGTCAGTGCGTCATGTGAACGGCGCTGGCCTCTGCGTGAGCGCGTTACTTTACTCTTTTGGACGGCCATGGTTTCTCCCGTATCAGTCGTCTGTTGTCTTAATAAGTGAAGCCAAATCCGCAAAGGGCTTTTGACGCTCACCAGGTTCTTCGTTGGGCTCAGTTGTGAAACTGGATAGCCCTTCACAATCTTGTTGCTCATGTGCCGGCATAATGGGTAATGCCAACAACAATTCGTCTTCTAATAACTCTTGAGCGTTAACTCGCTCTTCTTCTCCTATCCAGGGCTCAAGCTCTGAACTGAGTTGTGTCACCTGCTCTTCTGTCCAGACGACGGCGGCGTTAACAGCCACCTCCAGATTTAGCGGCATGGGTTCCAGACATCTTTGACAAAGAACATCCATCTGCGCTGCTACCTGACCCGTTACCCTTAACCTTTTCTGCTCATCCCAGAAAAACCTAAGCTCTGCGGTGGTCTCCTCGAGGTTTTTCACAACCTCAGACAACCGCGACATAGCTTTTGGAGCAATCTTTAAAGATTGGAGAGCTCCGATTTTTGCTGCTTTATAGGGGTCGATAATGGATGAAGACATCTTTATTACCTCAACCTAGCAGGGACAAAATCGGAACACCTTTGGAGCACAGCTCACGGGCGCGCAATTCTAGGGAGATGAGCCGCCTCTGTAAAGTAAAAAAGGCAAATAAAACCCAAGCAAATAGACAAAACAATCTCTCTTCAACTGCCTGATTTTTCATAAAATTCAAGCGAATGTAGACTACTGAGATGACACAGCTAATTTTGGCTTCATCTTCCCCCTATCGAAAAGAGCTTTTACAACGCCTTCAGCTCGATTTTATTTGTATCAACCCCGATATTGATGAGGCCCCAAAAACTGATGAGCCCGCCCAAAAACTGGTTACCCGACTAGCAGAAGAGAAAGCAAATAGGGTTTCCGAGGACAATCCAAAGAGTTGGATTATTGGCTCGGACCAGTGCGCGTCATTTGAAGGAAAACTGAAGGGAAAGCCCGGTACTGTTGAGGCCGCAGAAAACCAACTCAGAGCTTTTAGTGGAAAGGAGGTCTGCTTTTACACCTCAGTCTGCCTGTTGAATCGGGAGGCTAATTTTCAGACATCAGAATCCACTCAAACCCTTGTAAGGTTTCGTGAGCTAACTGACAAGGAAATTTCAGTGTATATAGAGACGGACAATCCCATCGATTGCGCCGGCAGTTTTAAAGCAGAGTCTTTGGGTATTAGTTTGTTTGAAGCAGTTGAGAGCAGTGACCCAACAGCCTTAATTGGTTTGCCTCTTATCAAGCTTTCTCGTCTATTGCGTAAAGCGGATATTTTGTAGGTATTCACAGCCCTCGCTACCACCTAAAGAAAAAGCTCTAATCCACCTTGTAGGGCCTGCCCAACTCGGCGACAAAATCCTCAGGTTGTATTTCTAGTGCAGTGGAGAGCTTCACGATCGTACCGAGCGTCGGTTGCCGTAATCCCCGTTCAAGCAAGGAAATATAAGTCCGATCCAGCCCAACACGATGAGCCAGCTCTTCTTGGGATAGGCCTTTTTCCTTGCGTTGTGCTCGCAATACAGGACCTAACGAGGCGGTATAGAGTTCTGAGTCAGACATGCTCAGAACACTAGCGCTTGTATACTATTGATCTACGGACTATAGTCTGCATCGGCCAATTTCCTAAGGCCATCCGATGCCGAAAATATGCTACTTCTAGGGAGAGATAAGCATGCGATTAGTTATCACCAAATGCCAGCATTGCAACAAAATCACTGACGCTAAACACGCTGACACTATCGAAGATCTTGCGAGTATCAGCGAATTTATTCTTGCGAAAAAGGGATTAGGACTGAAGTCCGAGATACTGTATTACGGCCCATCTGCGCCCTCTCTTGCCTGGTGCAATTGCGGAACCGAAGTCAAAAACCCGGAACCAAAAAGACTCAATCAGGCTAGATAAACCCTGGGCTCAATACTGAGTTCGATTTTAAACATTTCATGAACGGCGAGCTGAATAGCTGCTGCGAGATTGAGAACTTCATCTGCTGAACAATGATTGGGGTTGGTGAGAACCAGCGCATGATGGTCAGAAACCTTTACTCCAGCTAGCTCTCTCCCCTTCCACCCAGAGGCCTCAATTAGCCAGGCAGCAGGAACCTTGACCTTACCCGATTCTTGCCTATGACCGGGCATCTCTGGGAATTCCTCACGAAGTGCGGCAAAGACATTAGTGCTAATTACCGGGTTATGAAAAAAACTACCGACATTGGGAGTCTCTATCGGGTCGGGCAGCCGGGATCTTCGAATTTCACAAACGGCTGTAAAAATATTCTCTGGAGTAGGTTCTAGCCCCTTCTCTTCTAGGTGATTTTTTAAGGACGGATAATCTGCTTGTCCCACTACCGCCTTCTTCTTAAGCCTTAGCCAGACTCGAGTAATTAGTGCTCGATCCAAGAGATCTTTTTTAAATCGACTGCTTCGATATTCAAATCCGCACTCTTCTCCATCTAATAAAATTGATTCCCCTGAGGAAAGATCAAAATACTCCAGCTTCTGAACAACACCGCTCAGTTCAACACCATATGCGCCGATATTTTGAACAGGAGCGGCACCAACGGTTCCGGGTATCAGCGCAAGATTTTCGATTCCGGAGAATCCCTGATCGAGACACCAGCGAACACTATCGTGCCAGTTCTCACCGGCAGCCAATTCGACCACTGCCTGGTTCTCATCTTCGGAATCAATTCGCTTGCCCATCAATTCTATTTTGAGCACCAAGGCCTGAAGCTTAGAGCCAAGAACGAGATTACTGCCCTCTCCTAGCACCAGTGTTTTTATTGGGTTCGCTTTCAGATAGTCTCGGGCCGTTTTCAGATCGGACATCTCTTTGACTGTTATATAGGACGCCGCGCGACTCTGCACCGCGAGAGTGTTTGCATCAGATAAATCTTGGTTGTTTCGAATGACTGACATCTCTAACTGGCGCTCTGTCGGCTGTCCCGAAATTCTTCGATAAAGCTATCGCAAGCACCTTCTATAAGCTGAATCACCTGATGAAAACCGTCACTACCACCATAGTAGGGGTCGGGAACTTCGCGCACTTCTGAGCTACTGTCGCAGTCAAGCAGAAGCCTGAGTTGACCGCCAAAATCCGCAGGTTGCATCGCTTTCAGATCCATCAAATTTTGCTGATCCATGGCAAAAATGTAGTCAAAACAGGGGAAATCTGCCTCGTTCACCTGACGCGCGATTAGCGCGCTCAGGTCGTATCCAGATTCGGCCGCGTGCTGCTTTGCCCTGGGGTCAGGGGACCTTCCGATATGCCAATCGCCAGTACCTGCGGAATCAATGTAAAAGCGATCTAGAAGACCCGCTTTATAGATTTTGTCGCGAAATACAGCTTCTGCGGTCGGTGACCGACAGATATTGCCTAAACAAACAAAGAGTACACGAACTTGCTCCATCTCTAGCTAGGACTCTAGCGCAAGCCGGACTCGTTCGAGATCTTCCGGTGTGTCTACGCCAGCAGGCACCGCTTCACAGCAGTGTTCCAGGTGAATGCTTTGTCCTTGGTGCAATATTCGAAGTTGCTCAAGGCTTTCCAACTGTTCCAAAGGTGATTTTTTCCAGTCCACAAAGTCTTTAAGTAACTCGACACGATAAGCGTAGATTCCAATATGCCTCTGCGGAGAAAAGCATGTCGGCAAGTCGCCATCTAGACCAAGATCACGAGGCCAAGGAATTGGCGCGCGACTAAAATAGAGGGCCTTCCCCGTCGCATCTGCAACTACTTTCACTGCAGAGGGGTCAAGAAATTCTTCCTTACTTTCAATTGAATGACTGAGAGTTGCCGCTGCACAATCTGGGTTAGAGATAAGATTTTTTGCTACCTGATCAATAACCGCAGGAGGTATTAAAGGTTCATCGCCCTGCACGTTCACTATTACAGACTCACCAGAGAGATTGAGCTGCTCGGCCACTTCCGCCAGCCGATCCGTTCCGGAAGGATGGTCAGGCGAGGTCATCAGAACCTCTGCGCCAAAACCTTTTGCTGCCTCCTGGATTCGCTCATCGTCCGTGGCAATAACTACCCGTTCAGCGGAAGAAAGTTGTGCGCGTTCAAAAACACGCTGAATCATGGGCTTGCCGCCAATATCTACTAGTGGTTTACCCGGCAATCGAATCGACTGGTATCGGCTCGGTATAACAACAATAAAGCTCAATTTAAATCTCTTCTTTGTTCATATGAGAGGCCAATCTGCTGATTAGCCCCTCGAGGAATTCCTCAGGCAGCTTAGCTTCCACCTCGAGAGACCACCAGTTCGCCTCGGCGAACCCAGAGCATTTGACCGCATCTTTGGCAGTCATCACAAGGGGCAAGGCAGATTCCTCTGGATTGAAACTAAAATCCGACGCCTGGAATGCGTAATGATCGGGAAATACTTTGGTGATGGGATCCAAGCCCAAACTTCGCAGAGATTGGTGGAAGCGCTCTGGATTACCAATAGCTGAGACCGCAAGAACCCTTCCGAATATAGGTGGTTTATCGAGACTAATCGGCTCTCCCGTCTCCAAGTTGCGCCAACATTTTGGCTTAACCCCGAAGACCGCATCGATTTGATTGCTAAGCGCCTCGGACAGAATTTCCTTTTCGCCATTGGCCAGCACAAAATCAACACTCGCTAACCGATCTACCGATTCTCTTAGAGGCCCAGCCGGAATTAGCAATCCGTTCCCTACGCCTCGCTGAGAATCCAGGATGACGATTTCGACATCTCGAGGCAATGCGTAATGCTGCAATCCGTCATCGCAAATAACGAGATCAACACCGCACTCTGTTTTGAGAAACTGAGCTCCTCGCCGCCTGTCTCTGTCCACAACAACTGGTGTATGTGGAGCACTCAGCGCCATCATAAGGGGCTCATCGCCAATATCTTCGGCACTGTCCCCATGAGATACCAGATGTGGACTATCCCCGAGCCGCGCCCCATAGCCTCTGCTTAAAATGCCAGGGGTATAGCCGAGATCCGTCAATTCGGCAGCCAACTTCAAAACAACTGGGCTTTTACCTGTTCCACCAGCCGTAATATTGCCGACAACGACCACCGGCACATCAAGGGGTGAATGCGTCGCGCTTATCTGACCGCGCACTCTGGACTTGGTTGCGCTGTGGCGATAGAGGGGAACCAAAGGTTTGAGTAGTTCAGTCCAATGCAATTCGCCATACCAAGACTGCTCAATTTTGTGCTCGAGGAACGTTCGAAAGCCTCTCACGGAAATATCCTGATTAGGGCTGGGCAGCCGGTTCCTGGCTAGTGATTCGTATTTGGGTTAATCCCAGCCGACCCGCTGCGTCCATTGCCCGCACTACGCTTTGATGAGTTGTTTCAGAATCGGCAGATATCACTACTGCCTGCTCGAGATCATCCCCAGCTTCGAGACTGAGGGCTTCCATAAGTGTCTCGATATCGCGGTTGGCAACGGACTTACCATTTATGCTGTAGGCGCCGTCCTGCAATATCATTAGGTTTATCTGGCTATTTTCCGATTGAGAAGCTTCAGCCTGGGCTTCAGGCAAATTGATGCGCATCTGGTTTTCGTGAGTAAAGGTGGTAGAAACCATAAAAAAGATGAGCAGCAAAAATACGACGTCAATAAGCGGCGTAAGATTTGCTTCGACAGGCGTGCGACGACGCGCGCGAAACTTCACTCGTCCGCCTCCTCCGTTTTCTTGGATGCTTTTTCAGAGACTGTTTTGTCATTGATGCCTTTGTCACTGAAGAGGGCATCAACCAGCCGGGTTGATTGTTGTTCCATTTCAACAACGATGCCGTCAATTTTACGTTCGAAATGACGGTGAAAAACCATAGAAGGAATAGCAACTGAAAGCCCTGCTGCAGTTGTGATAAGCGCTTTGGAGATACCGCCGGCTAAAACGCCCGCGTTACCGGTGCCACTGACCATAATTTCTGCGAACACTTCTATCATGCCGAGCACAGTGCCAAGCAAACCCAGTAGAGGTGAAACCGTGGCGATTGTGCCCAATACAGAAAGAAAACGTTCCATATCGTGCGTGACCTTATTGCCCGCCTCCTCCATGGCATCCTTCATCACCGCTCGACCATGCTTTAGGTTCGCAAGCCCAGCTGCGAATATTTCACCCAGGGGGCTGTCATTGCGCAATTCGATTATGCGATCAACGTTGAGCTTTTTGGCTCGATGACTTTCCCACACGTAGGGAAGCAAGTTGGGAGGAGAAATTCTGGAATCGCTTAGCGTCCAGGAACGCTCAAAAACAATGGCGATTGCCACAACTGAACAAAGCAGGATGGGAATCATCAACCATCCACCAGCGACCACGATCTCGTACACAGGAATCTCCGAAAATTGCTGCGGCAAACTTTATCAGTTTTTGCGCATCAGACGTATCAGGAATCCAAGATTCCCCAGACTTTCAGACTCTCTGACCCAGGAAAATTAAAAATGATCCCGAATATTTGAGAATCGCTCCACTATCAAATGCGGATTGCATTTTTGCAGCCGCTCTAATGGGTGGGCTCCATAACTAACCCCAATCGCTCTGACGCCGGCCGCTTGCGCCATAATTAGATCAAAATCTGTATCACCGACCATCAGAGCATCTTCCGCCCTGTGATCAAGTTCTTGCAGAAGCTCATACAGCATTTGTGGATGAGGCTTGGACTGGGTTTCATCAGCACAACGACTTGCATCAAAATAATTCTCCAGCCCTACTTCTTTAAGCACCGAATCCAAGCCTATTCTGCTTTTCCCTGTAGCGATTGCGAATCTGTGATTCTCGCTGCGCAGCTTTTCCAGAGTGTCGAGTACGCCTGGGTAGAGAGCAGAAGGCAACTCCTCTCCCAAATTCAGAAAGTGTTGTCGATAACATTCGGCAAGTGACTGATGCTGCTCCTCGTTCACTGCAGGAAACAGGCTCCTCATGGCCTCTACCAACCCCAACCCAACAATTGACCGAACTTCGGTTGATGCAGGCACCGGCAGCTGAAAATCACCAGCCGCCCTCTGTGCAGAAACAA
Organism: Porticoccaceae bacterium; assembly: GCA_018662305.1. Taxonomy (GTDB): domain Bacteria; phylum Pseudomonadota; class Gammaproteobacteria; order Pseudomonadales; family GM7GCV1; genus JABJGI01. Next base: position 14,712 of record JABJGI010000003.1, read on the forward strand.
TAATCCGCTCTAGGGAATCGCAAAGCGTACCGTCCCAGTCAAATATAAAGAGCATAGGTCTCTCTTTGTGAATTAGTCTCAACTGAGCGTTGCAAGGAACTTCTCCAGCTCCTCCGCAAGCGGTGCTTCGATTTCGATCCACTCGTTACTTATAGGATGGCGAAACTTCAGATAGGTCGAATGTAGAAACAGTCGTTTCAGCCCAAGCTTTCGAAACTCTTTGTTGGTCGCTGAATGACCGTACTTTTCGTCCCCAGCCAGCGGGTGCCCTGCAAGTAGAGAATGAACCCTTATCTGATGAGTGCGCCCGGAAACCAGCCCCACTCGCAGCAAACTACCTCTATCGTAGTGCTTGATTACTCTGAAATGTGTTTCAGCCGGCTTGCCGTCTTCGGACACCTTAACAACCCGTTCACCAGATTTAAGTTCATTGCGTTTTAGAGGCGCATCGATGGTGCGCATATGAGAGGGCCACTTTCCAATGGCAAAGGCGGTGTATTCCTTTGTGATCTGATGATTCTGCAATTGCTTTTGCATGCTAAGCAGAGCGGCTCGGTTGCGAGCTAACATCAGACAGCCGGAGGTTTCTCGATCTAGGCGATGTATCAATTCGAGTTTGCTTTCTTTGGGCCATAGCTGCCTAGCAGTTTCTATCAAGCCGAGAGAAATCCCGCTGCCACCGTGGACGGCTATGCCAGAAGCTTTATTTACAATGATTAGCGCGTCATCTTCAAACAGCACCGACTTGCGCAGATCCTTGATTGCTGACACCGGAACAGTATTTTCCGATTCTGCCCGCCGCCGAATTGGCGGGATTCGAATAAGGTCCCCTTCTGATATGCGGCTTGATGCCTTTACTCGACCCTTGTTCGCGCGGACCTCTCCTGAACGGATAATTTTGTATAGATGAGACTTGGGAACGCCCTTCAATTTTGCACTAAGAAAATTATCAATCCTTTGACCCGATTCGGCCTCTGTGACAGTCAAATACTGCACTGACTCTTGATGCGATTGCTGGTCGGACGAGTTCATAAAAGTTGGGGTTCTTGAGCCCATGTATGGAATTGTATGGTGCGGGTGCTTATATCCCACGCTTCTGTTATATTGCGGCACCGAGGCGAGGTGAATGCATCAAAATAGCACACCAACCTCCTTAGCGGGCGCCGGGATTATACCCCCATGAACAGGCGCTTCGAGCTGAAACCGAGAATATTATGAGCCTTCTGCGACGGCGCAGAAGATTTAGAAAAGGCGCGGCAATAACGCCAATATCCTGTAGCCATAATTGAAATCCATTGACGGAAAAATAATCCTCAACGGGAAATTAAATCAAGAGTGGCGTGTGAATTTTTTCTTATTGAACAGAGCAAGCCTCAGACAAAGGCACCAGTTCAATAAGTGATAAAAGAATAAAGATAGAGCCGAAATTATAGGCTCAGCTGCGATAAAGTTCGCCAACTTATTGAATTTTATGCAGAATTATTTAAGCGCGATTTGCGTTTAATAACTATAAGGCGACTTGATTTGATTCCTGTCAGCCTGCGGAAAACACCGATATTGGGCTATATCCGCAAATAGAAGTATCTTTATTCCTGCCGATTTCACGCGCGCACTCCAATAAAAATTAGAAAGGAGTACGTCCATGAGACGCATGTTAATTAACGCAACACAACCAGAAGAAATCCGTGTTGCTCTAGTCGACGGTCAAAAACTTTACGACCTCGATATCGAAAATCGCGGCCGCGAACAAAAACTTGCCAATATCTATAAAGGAAAAGTCACCCGGGTTGAACCTAGCCTGGAAGCTTGCTTTGTTAGTTACGGCTCTGAGCGCCACGGCTTCTTGCCGCTGAAAGAAATCGCTCCCGAATATCACAGGGGCGGCAAAGGTGACAGCAAACGCCGAATTCAAGACCTGATTAAAGAAGGCACTGACGTCATCGTTCAGGTTGAGAAAGAAGAGCGCGGCAACAAGGGCGCAGCTCTGACAACATATATCAGCCTCGCGGGGCGCTGTTTGGTACTGATGCCAAACAAGCCCGGTGGTGGCATTTCCCGTCGAATCGAGGGAGACGATCGCTCTGAACTAAAAGATGCGCTTTCAGAGGTAAATGTTCCCAGCGGCATGGGCATCATCGTTCGTACCGCTGGTGTGGGACGCACCGCAGAAGAACTGCAATGGGACGTTGACTATCTGGCCAATCTTTGGGGTTCGATAAAGACAGAATCCGATGCAGCCCCTGCTCCCCATTTTCTCTTCCAGGAAAGCAACGTCATTGTTCGAGCGATTCGTGATTATCTACGCCCGAATATTGGCGAAGTGATGGTGGATAGCTGGGAATCTTTTCAGCTGGCCTCAGCCTTCATTAACCAAGTGATGCCGGACTACAACAGCCGCATTACTCACTACGATGACGACCTTCCACTTTTTAATCGCTATCAGATTGAAAATCAGATTGAGACGGCCTTTGAACGAGAAGTGAAATTACCCTCGGGCGGATCCATCGTGATCGACGTAACTGAGGCTCTGGTCTCTATTGATATCAACTCTTCACGAGCCACCAAGGGCAGCGATATTGAAGAAACCGCGCTGCAGACCAACTTGGAAGCAGCCGATGAGATTGCTCGCCAGTTGCGAATTCGCGATATCGGCGGCCTAGTGGTTATCGACTTTATTGATATGACGCCGGCTAAAAACCGTAACGCGGTCGAAGAGCGCATGCGCAAGGCATTAAGTATTGATCGCGCGCGCGTGCAGATGGCTCGGATCTCGAAATTCGGCTTATTGGAAATGTCTCGGCAGCGTCTCCGACCTTCCCTTGAAGAACTGACCTTTGAAACCTGTCCTCGCTGTGAAGGTCAGGGAACCATTCGGGGCATTCGCTCATTGGCCTTGTCGATCTTGCGTTTAATGGAAGAGGAAGCGCAAAAAGATTACACCAGTGAAGTACAGGCTTTTGTACCTCTTGATGTCGCCAGCTTCTTACTCAATGAAAAACGCACCGCAATAAGCGAGATGGAGCGACGACACCCTGGCGTTCGTATTTTGATTATTGCTCAGACCGAGCTGGAATCGCCCCACTACAGCATTCGACGTGTACGAGCTCAGGACGGCGAAGAATCAAAAAATAGCTATCAGACGAAAAATCCTGATGCCGCTGAACAGGAAGCCTCTCCTCTTGGATCTGTTGGTGAATTACCCGCTGCACCCAAGGCAGCGGTGCAAGCCATTGCGCCCGCTCCCATGGCCCCTGCTAGCAAAGCCAAAGCCGCGCCAAAACAGAAGGCTAAAGCTAAAGGTTCTAAAAAACCCGTCCTCATTGCCCGAATTTTTGCAGCCCTTACTGGCAAGAAATCTGAAGAAGAGAAAAAGCCTTCTAACGCACGACGAAGTAACAACCGCGGCAATCGCAACAATCGCGGTGGCAAAGGCCGATCTGAAAACCGGGATAATCGCCAGGGTCAGAAACAAGGTCAGGGTAATAACCGCAACCGCAACAGAAACAACCAGGGCAACCGCAACCAGAATCGCAATGAGCAAAACCGCAACGAGCAAAATCGCGGTCGCAATGACAATCAGGGCCAACAAAACAAACAATCTGGTCAGCAGAAGAATGCTCAACGTGGCAATCAAAATAAAGAGAAGCGTCAAAACGAGACAGGCAATGTAGAGCAGAATGAGAATACATCAGCGCAGTCTCGGCCAGATCGGCGCCCAAATTCCGAATCCGGTCGCAAGCGTGCGCCGCGCAAGCGAAATAGAGGTGAAGCTCGGGTTCCGCAAAATCAAATAGCGGAAGAAGTGATTAATGAAAACATTCAGGCGCCTCAGGAAGCCGCTCCTGAAACACCAGTACAAACTTCGGTTGGCGCTGAAGACATAGCTGAAACTATAGTTGAAGCAAACAGGGCAGCAGAAGCAATAGCCGAAGATAAACCAGCAGAGGTTAGCGAAAGCAAGGCATCACAGCCTAAGCTGCCCGAACAAAAACGTAAGAGTTCACTGGGAGCCGTTGCACATGAGATAGCTGCTGCGCCAAAGGAATATAAGAAACGAGAGTTTAGCCGCTCTGCAAATGACCCCCGCTCTACTCCAAAACCTGTGGGTGATTTTGAAGTGAACACATTGGAAAAAGATATCGGATTCTCAGAAGCTTTAGATACCGGAAGCGCTGTAAATATTGAATCAAATCCGAGACCGATCAAACGCCCAAGCAATGATCCTCGAGCAAATCAAGCCACAGAAACATCGGAGGAAAGCGCACAGGCGTAAAAAGAAATTTCGCGATTGCCGAAAGCTACTGCGTCGGTATAATTGCGGCCCTTATCGGAGAGGTGGCTGAGTGGCCGAAAGCACTGGTCTTGAAAACCAGCGACTCGAGAGGGTCCGTGGGTTCAAATCCCACCCTCTCCGCCAA
>JABJGI010000166.1 GCA_018662305.1 Porticoccaceae bacterium
GTGGAGATGGTCGACGAGCGACTGACCAGCCGCTCAGCCAAAGAAGAAATGTCAGAGCTCGGACACAAGGGCAACTACAAAGACAAGCCCATTGATTCAGTGGCAGCCTGCCTAATTCTAGAGCAATACTTCAACCAGTAGAGCTCAACTGCTTTCTTAAATACTCTGTTTAAAACCGTTCCTCTCCAAAAAAGCTCTGATTAAAACAAGGCTCCATCTTCTTTATCGTCGCTCTCTTCCAGCATAAGACCATCTGTGCCGTCGTCCTCACCAGGGATATTCTCACTCGAAGAATGCAGTTTAATCATCAAGCGCAGATCATTTTTACTATCTGCGTGTTTGATCGCATCGTCATAGGAGATAATACCCTCGTTAAATAACTCATAGAGAGCTTGATCAAAGGTCTGCATGCCTAGCTCTTTAGACTTGGACATTATCTCTTTGATCTCATGAACATCGCCTTTCTTAATCAAATCGCCAATCAGCGGAGTATTGATCAGAATTTCGATAGCAGCACGGCGTCCACCTTCCACCGTAGGGACGAGCTGCTGGGCAACAAAGGCTCGCAAGTTAAGAGATAGATCAAGCAGAAGCTGATCGCGTCTATCAGATGGGAAGAAGTTAATAATGCGGTCCAGTGCCTGATTGGCATTATTAGCGTGCAAGGTAGCGAACACTAGGTGACCTGTTTCAGCAAAGGACACCGCGTGCTCCATGGTTTCCCGTGAGCGAACCTCACCAATCAAAATCACATCTGGTGCCTGGCGCAATGTACTGTGTAGGGCGTTTTCCCAACTCAGTGTATCAACCCCCAACTCCCGCTGAGTGATGATGCAACCTTTATGCTCGTGTACAAATTCAATGGGGTCTTCGATGGTAATGATATGGCCGTTGCCATGCTCATTGCGGTATCCAATTAGAGAGGCCAGAGATGTCGACTTACCGGTTCCAGTACCACCGACAAAAATAATGATGCCGCGCTTATTCATGCAGAGCTCTTTCAGCACCGAGGGTAATTTCAGATCTTCAGGGGTGGGTATATCCGTTGGAATCTTCCGCAGCACCATGCCTACGGCACCGCGTTGAAAGAAAGCATTCACCCGAAAACGCCCACCATTTTTGGAAACGATTGCGTAATTCAGTTCTTTCTCCTGCAAAAACTCTTCTTGCTGCCAATCCTCCATGCTGCCAAGTGCCATATCTCGCGTCTGCTGCGAGGTCATATTGGACTTTCCAACATTGTGAATTTTGCCCTGAGCTTTTAGGCCTGGTGGTCGTCCTTCAGAGATAAAAAGGTCGGAACCGTCCTTATCCAGCATCAATTGCAATAAGGGTTCTATATCCATCTGCTACTTCCCAAAATTTTTTGTATACGGCTTATAAAAACCCGAATTAGAAATTGTCAGGCATCTTGGCCCGTTCTTTAGCTTGCTCGCGCGAAATGACCTTCTTGTTCACTAGATCCGTCAAGCATTGATCTAGAGTCTGCATTCCCAATTGTTGGCCAGTCTGAATGGCCGAGTACATCTGGGCGATTTTATCTTCACGAATCAGGTTACGAATCGCCGGCGTGGCAATCATAATTTCATGTGCTGCCACTCGACCGCCACCCACTTTTTTCAATAGCGTCTGAGATACCACGGCTCGCATGGATTCCGACAACATGGTTCGCACCATGGCTTTTTCAGCAGCAGGGAAAACATCAACCACACGGTCAATGGTCTTGGCGGCCGAGTTAGTATGAAGCGTACCGAATACCAAGTGCCCTGTTTCCGCGGCGGTCAAGGCAAGGCGAATGGTTTCAAGATCTCGCAGCTCGCCCACCAGAATGATATCCGGATCTTCCCGCAGCGCAGATCGCAAGGCGGCGTCAAAACCATGAGTGTCGCGATGAACCTCTCGTTGATTCATCAGACACTTTTTCGATTCGTGCACAAATTCGATTGGGTCTTCGATCGTCAGAATATGCTCATATTTATTCTCATTGATGAAGTCAATCATGGCGGCGAGTGTTGTACTTTTACCCGAGCCCGTGGGGCCCGTCACCAGCACAATGCCGTTGGGCTGCATGCAGATATCTTTAAACACATTCCCCATTCCCAGCTGCTCCATAGTCAGCACTTTTGAAGGAATGGTTCTGAAGACCGCACCGCAACCTCGATTCTGGTTAAAGGCGTTTACACGAAACCGCGACAGACCGGGAATCTCAAAAGAGAAGTCCGTTTCCAGCAACTCTTCAAAGTCCTTGCGCTGCTTGTCATTCATCACTTCATAAACAAGACTATGAACTTCCTTATGCTCCATCGAAGGCAGATTAATTCTGCGCACATCACCATCCACACGTATCATTGGAGGCAGTCCCGCAGAAAGGTGCATATCGGAAGCGCCTTGTTTAACAGCAAAGGCTAAGAGTTCAGTAATATCCATCGACTAGGTTCCGCACTAATTGGTTAAAGATGACCAGAATATCCGAAAAGATTAAGAGCGTACAAACCCGACTTTCAAAGGCGGCCGGCGAAGCCGACCTTCCCCGGCTCGTCGCGGTCAGTAAAACCCGGTCCGAACAAGCGATAAGAGAAGCAGCCGAGAGCGGATTAAGGGGGTTTGGCGAGAACTATTTGCAAGAAGCCATTCCCAAAATCGAAGGTCTTGCGGATTTGAATCTAACTTGGCATTTCATCGGTTCGATTCAGAGCAATAAAACGGCAGATATCGCCAGAAATTTTGACTGGGTGCATACTGTTGAACGAGAGAAGGTTGCGCGCCGTTTATCTGATAGCCGCCCGGAAAATCTGCTTCCCCTGAATTTGTTGATTCAGGTAAATATCGATGACGAAGATAGTAAAGCTGGAGTCTCGACAGAAGAAATATTCGAGTTGGCCGAACGCATCCAAGACTTACCCAGAGTGAAGCTTCGCGGGTTAATGGCGATACCCAAACCGCGCGCAGATTTCGAGGCCCAGCTTTCAATATGCCGACAAATGAAACATCTTTTCGATCAGCTAAAACAGCAATATGCCGAAATTGATACACTCTCTCTGGGTATGTCCTCGGACCTAGAAGCGGCGGTTCAAGCCGGTAGCAGCCTTGTCAGAATTGGTACTGATATATTTGGCGCGCGGACATAGAATCCATAACCACAAATTAGAAAAGCAGAGAAACAACCGTGCAAAACCAACACCCAAGCATCGGATTTATAGGCGCTGGCAACATGGCAACCGCCATAATTAAGGGCATGCTCGAACAAGGGTTCCCAGCGGCAAAAGTTCTTGCTATCGATCCTTCTTCTGAACAGCTTGAACGACTGAATCAAGCTCTGGTTCAGTTTCGAACCCCGATAAACACCGGCAACGAATGCTCTGCAGCCAAAGACTGTGACATTTTGGTTCTAGCAGTGAAGCCTCAAATTCTGCCCGAGGTTGCGGAACAACTCAGCGACCATATCCGTAAAGACGCATTGATCGTATCTGTGGCCGCTGGTATCACTATCGAACTCTTACAAAAATTTCTCGATGACCGTTCTGTCGTGCGCTGCATGCCAAATACCCCTGCACTTTTGGGGCAGGGAGCAGCTGGACTTTTTGCCAGCGGCAATTGCTTAGATGAACAGAAAACTCTAGCTAAGGGAATCTTTGATTCCGTCGGCTTAACTCAGTGGCTACAAAGCGAATCCGATCTCGATTTAGTAACCGCCATATCGGGAAGCGGACCAGCCTATTTCTTCCTCTTTATGGAAGCCATGATAGAAGCAGCGGCAGAGATGGGCCTCGATAGAGACACGGCATACCGCCTCTGTGTTCAAACCTGTAGCGGCTCCGCTCTTATGGCAGCTCAAGATTCTGAACTTGCGGAGCTAAGAAATCGTGTAACTAGCCCCAAGGGCACTACAGAAAAAGCTATTGCGGCCTTTGAAGCAGGCGGCTTAAGGGATCTGGTAAAACAAGCCATGCAGGATTGTGCTGACCGCTCGGTTGAAATGGCTCGCGAAGCCTCAACACTTGACTCCCAAACAACAGAAGCGTCCAACGACTAATTAGCTAACCCCTTCTCGAGGTAATTAATGCAAGAAATCGGTATCTACGTAATCCAAACCCTGGGTGGTCTCTACGCTGGGGTGTGTGTACTGCGAGTTTTATTGCAGCTGGTGCAAGCCGATTACTACAATCAAATCAGCCAATTTATTGTGACAGCCACCAGAGCCCCTATCCAGGTGTTGAGGCCTGCACTGCCAAACTGGGGTCGACTGGATATTGCCGCTTTGGTCTGGGCTATCCTGGTTGGATATCTCATCTTCCAAATTTCAGCATTAATCGCTGGTGTTGGCATCGTCGAACCATTGCTAAGCATCGCCTGGGCATTTATGGGAATGCTGCGCCTGTGCCTCAATATCCTGTTTTATGGAATGATCGGCGTAATCGTGATTAGTTGGTTGACCCTTATGGGCGGAATGCGAATCTCCCACCCTGCGATCAATCTGATGGAACAAATCGTTCGCCCCTTTATGGCACCCTTCCAGCGTATTTTGCCTCCCTTTGGTGGGATCGATCTGTCTCCCATACTGCTTTTTCTTGCTATTCAGGTTGCGCTAAGAATGACGATTGAAGTTGCGCTGACCCTGGGATCCTTTGGCAGATATGGCGGACTGGTCGTTGGCTTCTAGCCCCTGAAGAAGAATCTCAGTAGACTTCGCTGCCAATAAGAGCAGCACGACCACTAATCACTACAGAATGAGCGATCAAAGCCCACA
>JABJGI010000146.1 GCA_018662305.1 Porticoccaceae bacterium
AGGCTGAGCCAAGCCTGAACAGTTACGCAATATACGAAGAGTTTGGAACCCCTCATTACGCCGTAAAAATAGAGTCGCAAGAGCCTCTAGAATTCGCTGAAGATCTATTCGCAGACGACAACCCTAAAAATCTATCTCTCAAAATTTTAGCCGACACAGTTGTGCAGCGTCAGTGGTGCCGTTTTTGGACACAGAACATCTCCATCAACATCTCCAGCGACCAATTAGAGAACCTTGCAGATACCATCCTGCGAGTTTGTGATCAGCTTGAAGGGGATTTGGTTAAAGGAGATCAGATAGATTTTTTCCGCCTCTCATCGGCACACACTGAGTTCAGCATGAATGGCGTAGAACTAGGCATTCTTCAGGGCGAAGGCGTGTTTGAAGCATTCTTGACGCCCTTTTTCGGTGATTCTCCGGTCAATACCGAGGTAAAAGCAAGCTTGCTGAGCCAGGAAGGTGACAATACTGACGCCGAGACGACCTATCGAGAAACAAACTATTCAGAGGCACGTGTAGCCACCATAGAAAGTTGGATTGCACCACCAGAACCTGAGCCTTCGCTAGAAATTGATCTAGCAGAAGAGGAAATCCAGCTCGCAGAGGTAAATGGAAAGCGCCCAAAATCCGATGAAAGGATTTCAGAGCTGGAGCTATATCCTCTTGAAACGCTCGAGTTGGAAGGCAAAAAACGAGAGGCCCAACAGAACTGGTCTCCCGTCTGGGACGAAGACCAACTCAGTGTGTACGAAACTGCCGGACTGCTTCAGGAGCCGGTTATGGCTTCAGCAGCCTATAGGCCTACAGAGATGATGTTTGCCTCAACCTCAGAATTTAATTTGGAGCAAATGAGACCCAAGGATGAGCAGCCTAGAATTTCACTCCTCGATATACAGGACTATCAGCAACAGGCTCTCCGCCAGGTATATGCGTTAGTTGAATATCCATTCATTGCGCGACGACGAGGACGAGAAGGCTCTCTAAGATTGCAGATTGATATTGATACTCTAGGAAATATCCAAGAGATTCGAACTCTGGAATCAAGCAGATACGACGAGCTGAACCAGGCGGCGATGGCAGCGATCGAACAAGCAGCACCCTTTGACAGCCCTCCCCTGGAGCAGGGTGAGGAAACCTTCGAGCTCTTGCTACCCATTCGATTTACGCTCGAGTAACAGCCACCACTTAGGCTAGGTATCCAGCCTTAATTCTCTTAGCATCCGCTCGACTTCCCGGGTCGCCTTTTCCGATAATAAAACCCCCTTGGAGCTCGAGAGAACTTCCCCTTCTGCGAGATTAATACATTGGGCACGAATATCTTCTAGGAAGGGGTCGTGGCGAATCGGGATTTCCAGGAAGACGTGCCAGTCATCTTCGCTCGCCTGACCAGATAGCAACAGTTCAAACAAGGAGATGAGATTCTCCTTACTTAGCTGATAAATCGGTTTTTTGAGACGATAAAAGAGAACAAAGAGTCCGACAAAGATAAGAAAACTGAGCAACACTGTGATCAGCAGCTCCACAGTGAATTAACTCTGATTTTTGCCAGAAAACTGAGAATAGTATCTCTGGACCGACTCGAGATCCCGATCAATGTCACCACTTAGTTCAGCACAATCACCTATCAGAATGCGTTTCTTGCGATAGTCAAAGCTAACCATTAGCACCGGCACCTTCGCTTTGTAGGCGACCCTTAGAAAGCCAGTTTTCCATCGCTCAACCTGCTTACGAGTGCCCTCTGGGGCGATAGCGTAATAGAGCCGTTCACTTTGATTGAACTGTCGAACAATTTCGTCGACGGTGCGTTCGGAAGATTCCCTATCTACTGGAACCCCACCTGTCTTTTTCATAACCCAGCCAAGCGGACCTTTAAACAGAGTATGTTTAGCGATGTAAGTGAGCCGGATACCTAAGGCGAGTAAACCAGCCACTCCTATTACCCAGTCCCAGTTTGATGTATGGGGAGCTGCAATCAATAGAATCTTTTTATCCGACGGTACGCGTCCTTCTAGGGTCCAGCCCCAAAACCTCAACATACTCCTGCCTAGCCCTTGCAGAACTGGCCCACACATCATCGGCGAGTCTTCAGGAAGTTCTACGCTGACTGGATTGATCACGAAATTTAGTGCTCTCTGGTTGCCAAAAATTGAATTTCGGGAAAACGTTCTTCCGCAAGTGACAAATTGACTCGACTCGAAGCTAAATAGGTCAGATGCCCTGCGCCATCTTCCGCTAGAGAATCTTCCGACCGTCTCTTAAATGTGTCGAGTTCACCGCTATTGTCCGACTCAATCCATCGCGCCGTATAGATATTTACAGGTTCGTAAACTGCCTGAACCTGATATTCATCCCTTAGGCGAAACGCAACCACTTCAAACTGGAGTACGCCGACGGCACCTACGATAATTTCATTGTTGCGTTTTGGGAAAAAAACCTGAACAGAGCCCTCTTCGGAAAGTTGCTGCAAACCTTTATGCAACTGCTTCATCCGCAGCGGATCTTTCAAGATAATCCGGCGAAACATCTCAGGAGCGAAATTGGGAATTCCGGTAAATCGAAAATTTTCCCCCTCGGTAAAGGCATCACCAATTTGGATAGTGCCGTGATTGTGTAAACCTATGATATCGCCGGCCACAGCCTCGCTAACCTGCTCCCGTTCCCCTGCCATAAAGGTCACTGCATCAGCTATTTTGACCGACTTGCCTGTCCTGGGTTGGTGCATTTTCATACCCTTGGAATAGGTTCCAGAACAAATGCGCATAAAGGCCACGCGATCCCGATGTTTTGGGTCCATATTGGCCTGTATCTTAAAAACAAATCCGGAGAATTTCTCCTCTGAGGCTGAAACACTGCGCTGATCCGTATCTCGATCTTGAGGCGGTGGTGACCATTCAACAAAGTCATCAAGCATCTCGCGAACGCCGAAATTTCCTAAGGCTGTTCCAAAAAACACTGGTGTCAGTTCACCTTTCAAATAGGCTTCAAGGTCAAACTGATGCGTCGCTCCGCGAACCAGATCAATTTCATCCCGAATATCCTCGACATATTCTCCCAGCAACTCTGTCGCTTCATCAGATTCAATACCTTGAATACGAATATCATCGGGAATTCGACTACCCTGCCCTTGACTATAAACATGGATCTCATCCTTATAGAGGTTGTAGACACCCTTAAAGGCTTTGCCCATTCCAATCGGCCAATTGATAGGCGCAGCCTGAATATTCAGAACGGATTCGATCTCATCCAGCACATCAATCTGATCACGAACTTCCCGATCCATTTTGTTAATAAAGCTAACAATAGGCGTATCGCGCAGACGGCATACATCCATCAGTTTAATGGTTCGATCTTCTACGCCTTTGGCTCCGTCTATCACCATTAAGACTGAGTCAACTGCAGTAAGTGTTCGATAGGTATCCTCGGAGAAATCCTCGTGCCCCGGCGTGTCCAGCAAGTTCACCACTTTGTTTTTGAAGGGGAACTGCATTACTGCCGTGGTTACCGAGATCCCTCGCTCTTGCTCTAGAGACATCCAATCCGAAGTAGCTTTACGACCATCGCGCTTGGCTTTCACTGCACCGGCAACCTGAATCGCATTACCGAACAGGAGCAGTTTTTCGGTAATGGTAGTTTTACCGGCGTCAGGGTGCGAAATTATCGCGAAGGTTCGACGCTTTTGATAAGCGTCCTGATAGCTGGGCATAAAATCTCGTTGTAGATTTAGAGCAAAAAATAAGGCGCGGATTATACGTAAGCAAGGACGGCGAAGCGACGTTAGGGCTTAGATAGGGATTTTGCTGGCGGTTAAGTCCGTTTTAGCGGAGCTGTGCCATCACCGATAGTCTTTGATGCGGCTTGCCGCCTCTTACCGATCTGTTTTTGATCTCGCTTACGTGACTTTAATTTAGGTTTCGATTCGGGAGAAGGAGAAGAAGCAGACTTATAAACTGAGTTTTGTTTTTTTGTCTTCGCTTTTGCCTTTTCTTTTACCTTGGCCTTCGATTTTGCTTTGGATTTTTTTTTCGAAGTTTTAGGCCCCTTAAATTTGGCCTTCAATCCCTTCACACTCAGGGTTTCAAATTCTGTCTTTAAGTAACGCTGAATAGACTGGCTAAGATTCCATTCATAGCTCGCAATCAAAGAAATCGCCCTACCCTCAGCACCCGCACGACCCGTTCGACCCACCCGATGGATGTAATCATTCCCAGAGTGAGCCATATCAAAATTGATCACTAGGTTCACATCTTCGACATCCAGGCCTCGGGCTGCCAAATCCGTTGCCACCAATACCTCAACTGCACCAGTGCGATAGAGGTTCATGATTCGGTTACGCTCATCCTGAGCCATCTCACCGTGGAGTTTGTTGACCCTATAATCCGCATCGAGGAGATGCATTATCTTATCTACGCGCAATCTCTTGTTGGCAAAAATTAGAACCTTTCCGGCAGTCTGTGCTTGCTCCGCCAAAATCGCGTTTACCAGCTTTAGCTTGTGCTCCTCATCATCAGCCAACAAAATTTGATGCTGAATGTTTTGCTGGGCACTTCGCTCTGAAGAGAGTTCAACTTTTTGTGGTTCTTCGAGAATCAGTTTGGATATGTGCTTAATTCCTCCGTGATTTAGCGTTGCCGAGAGCAGAATAGTCTGGCGTTGTTCCGGGCAGCTATCTACCAAACTCAGCACGTCATCACGAAAGCCCATATCCAACATTCGATCAGCTTCGTCCAAAACCAGATACTGAACGTCACTTAGATCCGCTTGCTCCTGCTCCACAAGCTCCTTCAATCGGCCAGGAGTAGCAATAAGTATTTCCGGAATCTTGCGTAATAACGCGGCCTGAAATTTAAATTCCTGACCACCTGTCAGAGTGACAGACTTGGCGTGAATAGCGCCCGCGTATTGAACACATATCTTATGAACCTGCTGAGCTAGCTCACGGGTAGGAACCAGAATCAGTGCGAACGACTGGGGAGCACCTTGATGCTCCATCAATCTTTGAAACAGGGGAAGTAAATAGGAAAATGTTTTACCACTTCCAGTTTGTGCGTCCACCAGAACATCCCTACCTGATTGAACCAGGGGAATAACCTTTTCTTGAATTGCCGTGGCTTTCTCAATACGGCGCGACTCTAGTGATGCTACCAGCCGCGGATGAAGATCAAATTCCGAGAATAAAATAAGTTAAATGCCCATTACTATTAAGTTCGTCAGTATAAAGAAAAAGGGCTGAACCACTAACAGCAATTCAGCCCTTTCCTTACTCAATGCCTAACTACTCGGCCTAACTACTCGGGCCGCTGATTATTTTCTCCGCCTAATTCAGTGCAGTTATATCGCTCGTAGCCTCGTGCCGACATCACTGAATAATCTACGCCTTGGCGAGTCCCCACAAAATAAGCGGGATCTGTTAGCTCGTAGTTTCGAACCAGTTCATCTGTCTGTGGGTCGCGATAAATGCGTTCGACCACATGTAAGTCAGCGGTATGGCTCACACCGCCTTGATGCAATAGGACTCCCGACTCAAAACCAATAGTATCGACGACCAAAACGTTATCAACCCAACGGCCGATTGAGTGTCCACCAGCACTGGGTTCGATAATGTCAGGATGCTCATCGGTTAAATAGATAGTGCGAAGAAAGTCCACGTATCCGTATTGAATAGTGACTCGATCATCGTACTGCTCAATCTGATTGACATGCTGATCGTGGTTCCAGCCTTCAATGATATTAATTGGATGACAACCAAGGGCTGGATCATCAAATCGCACATCATAGGCCTCAGCTGCTGCCAACCCTGCCGCAGTCAATTCGTAGCCACCCCAAGTCGGTGCACCCTGTTGAGGAGGTGCTGGTTCACCGCCCTTAGAGCCCGGGCCGAAGGAGAGTGTTAACCAGGCGCCGCTAATATTTGGCTGCCCCGTTTGCTGGTGGATTGCAGGTCGATCAGATTCTAGTGTTTCTGCAACTCCCACCTGGTTTTCTCGTAAGCCTCTGGTCTGCCCTATTTCGGTTCCATCGGAAAAACTGATAGACGTCATGGCACACAAATTGGCTTCTCTCTTCCCTGGAGCTCCAGCGATATCGATTTTATCACCGGGTAACATGCTTTCCTGGCTCCATCCGCCACGCCCCAAGAGAGTCGCCGCAGACATTTCGCAACGCCAAAGCCCATCTTCACTTTCGTCTACCTTGAAGTAAATATAGGAATGTGGATTTACAAATTTCCACTCCACCACTTCGACATCCTGAAAGGAA
>JABJGI010000102.1 GCA_018662305.1 Porticoccaceae bacterium
TCAACGGTTTCAGAATCGTAACTGTGACCTCCCAATCCGCCCAGATATACCGAAAGCGAAACTAGGTCCTCTACTGAGGGATCCAATTCGCTGACAATAATTGCCATTTGCGGATTTGAATCGAGCTGCTCCTGAATATCCAGGGGTGTTGGCCCGCCATGCAAAGTCGGGCCAACCCGACCTTCAGCGTTGTCTCCGTGACAAACCCAACAGGAGACCTGTTCAAAGTAAAGTTCCTTTCCGCGAGCATCCAGAGCGGACAAGTCTTCTTGCGCCTGTATCCCCGTTGCTAGCAACGAGAACAAACTCAATGCCAATGTAGAGGCTAAAATTTTCATCAAAACTCCCAAAGAAACTGTTTATTTGTCGCATTCGGCAAATTCGCCAAAGTCATCACTGAGAATACGACCTTCTGTCTAATGCCTTGTTCGGTTTTATATCCCGCAGATTCTCAAATCACATAGCTTCTGGAATGAGAAAGTCACCCGGTGCGCCGATCTGCAATAACATGCCAACGTCGTCACCAAACCACCATCCTTCTTTCCAGTGTGTGCCTTCGAATGTATGCACACCAACTTCCCAGCCCCCCACGGGGCCGTTTGAGGGCAAATTGCCAAATAGGCTGCTGGTATTAGTAGCCGAAAGTAAGAACTGGATCATCACTTTGTCGCCTTCAGCGATAAGTTTTCCAACCATATCCACGCGGTCTGGAAATGCCTGCCCCATGCCGAGATGATTTGTCCCTAGCTCCTGAGATCGTTCGGCAACATGCATAAACCCACGCCGGGTATAAATTTCGTAGGGCGCACCATCAAAGACTTGATCAGTAGGGCGCAACCAGGCATTAGGTTGGTTTCTCGGCCCAATTTGCGATTTATAAGCGGAGACACGAACTTTATTGGTATAGGTATCACCTTCTTGCGGATGAGCCAGAACGTCGACCAATACTTGGCCACCAAGTCGCACAGGGTGGTTGATTTCTGGAGCAATACGCAAACCATCACTACGCTCTGGCAACCAGGTACCCAATTGCCTCAAAAGTGCGGCTTCATCGGCCATTTCCCAGGCTTCAACAATCTTGCCATCTTCAAAGGTGTAAAAAGCGGTTGAAACAATATCGATTGCCGTTCCGGTCGCTGGAATACCGTAGAGGTTGCCCTCATGAGTACCGGTAATTCGAGTCTGAACTCCAACCACATTGCCCTCGGCAACCATAGCTTCAATGGTGTCCACGCGATCAGGAATGGCCACTGTCAGCGGATCAGATATCTCACGAAGCGCTGGATCGTCCGCATTCACCACCATATTTTGAAATTCTGCCCGTAGATTGTCGTAGCCGTTGGCAAACAGGTCATAGGCCACCTCAGTTCTTTCTGCGCCCCAGGCCGCGTTCAAATAGTCTCGCACTGCTTGTTTATTTGCCTCAAGCTCGGAGATCGCTTGTGTCTCCATTTGAGGCTCAGCCGGCATAGCGTCATCAGCCATCTCGCCCGCGGTGTCGCCTGAATCAGAACAGGCTACAAGTAGCATGCTCAGAAAAATTAGAGATACCAAAAAACCATTCTTGAATGCATTCTCAATTATCATCTGTTTGCTCCTAAATGTTGGAGGGAACAGAAGTTCCAACCCTTCAAGGATTGTCTTCTGTTTTAACCTTTTAGTTTCCCCCGTTGCGCGTATTGGAAAAATACCTTTAGTGGCCTGCGCAAAATATCTATTTTATTTAGCGTCTCTAGATCAGACACCCTGATCCCAAAGCGCTTTGAATATAGGATATCGCCCTGACCATTGCAATTTACCATCTAGGTAGAAACTAAGACCTGCGAATAAAGACTGGAGGGCTGTGCAGACGCTGCACGGCCAATACTGCTATCACCCCCAAGTTCAGGTGGCGCAGCAGGGAATAGCGAGATTAAATTGCCTGGCGACGGTCGAGTAAAACCCGGCGCGCTGCATGGCGACGCTCTGCAACGCCGCGACGCTCATCGCCGGTGAATTCCAACTGGTTTTTCCGCCTATCAATGCCGGAGCGGCGATCGGTGCCCTGTCGTCGTTCTGAATCCTGGCGTTTTTCCATCCCAGATCACCCCCTTTTAATGTAAGTTGCTGGCCCACCGAATCTCGACGGGCCCCACCGAGGCTATCCTTATCAAAGATAAGAATAGACCCAATAAGGCCTTCAGGCCAGCATTTCATCTAGAAGTTGTAGCTCAATCCGAGTATTACCGACCGTCCTGCTTCAGGTGCAATCTCACGCAGAAATGAGGTTGAATTACGTATTTCTTCGTCGGTTAAATTGTTCAACCGAAGGAACAAATCTAGGTTTTCCAGGCTATAGCCGAGATAAGCATCCAGCTTTGTGTATCCCTCCGTAACTTCCTGGTTTTCACCGGGGCGATCCTGATCTGCAGCCTGCAAAAGCCCCAGGCTGGAATACCAGTTACCTGTTTCGTAGATCAAGGTAGTTCCAACTCTTGTGGGCGGCATACGGGGAACATCACCTGTATTGTCTAATTCGGCCTGAACTTGATCTGCCCATATTCTCAGGGAAAAATCCTGAGACAAAGGCAGGGTAGCTTCGGCTTCCATTCCAAAGAACTTCGCACCATCTTGGCGGTATTGAAAACACTCCACTGCTTCTTCAGCCTCCTCGGCATCATCGAAGGCGGACGCCTCCGAACAAGCAGCCAATCCTGTGGCTCCTCCTTCTTCTAGGTCGTGATTGAAGAGCAGCTCTGTGTCATGAGCGTACAGATAGGTGTCGAAGTCGTTATAAAAGATACTGGCCTGAACGCTGAAGTCGCCCTGATACCGGTATGTCAGCTCAAGATTTGTTGACGTCTCGTTGTCCAGACTCAGATCACCTATCTCGTAGGTATTGGTCGCAATGTGCTCACCCTCAGCAAGAAGCTCTTCGGTACTGGGTGCGCGCTCTGCCCGAGACAGAATAAAACCGAGCTGAGTTTCATTACCGATTGGGTAGAGAAGGCTTGCACTTAAATTGACGCTCGAATCATCAATCGAAGAAACACCATCTGTATCGATAGTCTGATTGTCTAACCTGGCACCCAGTTCAACCGTCAGGTCAGCAAGATCTTGGCGGCCAACCCAATACAAACCGGCATTTGAAGTCTCTGAAGCGGGAACAAAGGCCTCCTCGCCCTCTGCCAAGAAATCTTCCTGACTTAGTGATAATCCCGCATAGCTACTCCATGCACCAACACTAAAGACAGCTTCTGCAGAGAGCTCTGTAGAGTCTGAACTAAAGAAAGTACCAAGCTCGGCTTCACCTTCTTCAATCTCTATTTCAGTGTGCTCGTAGTCTGTACGCGACAGGTCAATTTCGATTGAGTCGACACCGCTAAAGGGGTCTACAAAGCGCAGGTGTGATTGGAAATCTTGCTGTTTTAAGTCGATACGCACGAAGATTTCTTCATCATGCCCCTCTTCACCGTGATCTTCGTCCGCATGATCGTCATCATCTTCCTCATGGCCTTCCTCATGATGATGACCATGTCCACCTGGGGGCACACCATACTGATAGTCGAGGCTCTTGTACTCGACTCCCCACTCTAGATCATTTGATATCCCGTGGGCGCCTAAGGCGAAAGAGGACGACTCGGCATCGGTGTTCGCAATGTATCCATCAGTCGTCTCGTCAAGATCGTCCGCCTCGTGGTCAGCAAGTCCTGGAATGCTGATATCACCTGAATCGCGCTCAACGAATGAGGCATCAACTCCAAACTCCTCGAACCCGTAGCTGACATCTGCCCCAAAAGTACCGGCAGAAGAGTTGTCGTTGTAATTGGTTGAAAGGCTGCCGGACAAACCCTGTTGAAGCTCTTCTCCGGGGATGCGGTCAACCAGGTTCACGACGCCACCTATTGCTCCAGGCCCGTATCGAAGCGTTGCTGGACCGCGAATCACTTCTATCTGGTGTATATGTCCAATTTCAGCTGCTACTGCATGGTCGGCGCTGGTATCAGATACGTCAGTCACACGCATTCCATCATTTAGAATCTCAACACGCTTGCCACTCTGGCCACGTATTACGGGGTTTCCTACCCCAGGTCCGAAGCTGCTGTTATTCACACCTAATTGGCCGTCAAGAGCTTCTCCCAAATTCGATGCGGCTCTTCTGGCCAATTCTTCCTGATCGATTAGGTTAATTGAGCTTGCCAGCTCTTCTTGAGTCTGTGCGATAGGTGATGCGGTTACGACAGTTTCGTCGATCGATTGCGCCCAACAAATTGGGCTTGCTGCAATAAGCAGCCCTAGATATAACTTTTTCAATTTATTCTCCAAAAATCTCAATGACAGACACCCACCCGATGGAGGAGCGTCAACAAATATTTACGTCAGTGAAATAATGGAAGGTGGGGCTCTGGCAGGCGGAAAGAGTTCCGGGGAAATGGAGTCGGTGGATAAGTCCTCAGTGGGACCTGTCTCTCGACCATTCGAGTAATGGTGCGAAACAACCGAGGTATCCGCAACAAAATGGGTATTGGAATGGAAATGATCACACTCACCAGCGAGTAGTTCCTCCAAACTCGTAAGCACTTCGTGGGAAGTTTGAACCTCAGCATCTGCATGAAGGTCTAGAGTATGGACGTGACTGGAAACACTGAGAGTTCCAAAAACCAGTAACAAGGAAAGCAAAAAAGCCTGACTTCGAGAACTTCGAGTCAAGCACACAAGATCGATTAACTTAATGTATCTTTTTTGCATGGTGCATCTTTGCGTTTACTGACTTCCAATGTCAACTAACACAACTAAAAATTTACAGTTCGGATACAACGCTCAAGCAGGCGGCACAGAGCTGTTGAAGCTGCTCGGGCTCAATAATGTAGGGCGGCATCAAATAGACCACTGACCCAAAGGGTCGCACCCAAACCCCTTGCTCAACAAATTTTGGTTGCAACTCTGACTGATTCACTGGCTGATTCAATTCGATTACGCCTATGGCACCCAGCACACGAACCTCTTTTACTGCTGGCAATTCCCCCGCAGGCGCCAAACCAACCCTGAGCAAGGGTTCAATATCGCAAATTTTGTCTTGCCACTCCATCTGCGACAGCAGATCCAGACTCGCGCTAGCAATCGCACAAGCTAGTGGATTACCCATATAGGTGGGTCCGTGCATAAAGAGACCGGGGTCCGCACCGCATATCTCGTCGCTTACCCGCTCGGTACAGAGCGTTGCTGCCAGAGATAGATACCCTCCTGTCAAAGCCTTTCCAACGCAAATGATATCGGGGCTTATCCCAGCCCAGTTACAACCAAACATCTTGCCTGTGCGACCAAAGCCCGTGGCAATTTCATCGGCAATTAGTAACACATCATATTGATCGCAAAGCTCGCGAGCGCGCTTTAAATATTCCGGTGAATAAAAATGCATACCGCCTGCGTTCTGCACCACCGGTTCAAGGATCAGGGCAGCAATCTCTTTAGATTGCGCCGATAATAAAGCTCGCAGCTCCTCGATATGGGATTCGTTCCATTGATCGGCAAATTTGCAACTGGGCGAATCCACGAATAATTGCTCTGCCAACATTCCCTTGAAGAGGTGATGCATACCACGATCGGGATCACAGACCGACATCGCGCCCCAGGTGTCACCGTGATACCCCCGACGCAAGGACACAAATCGGGTTTTATCAATCTCCCCCTTGGCCTGCCAATACTGCAGCGCCATCTTTAGCGCCACTTCGACGCTGACAGAGCCAGAATCCGAGAAAAATACTTTTTCCAAGCCCTCTGGCGTGATTTCCACCAGCTTTTGGCCAAGCGTGATTGCCGGTTCATGAGTGAGCCCACCAAACATCACATGAGAAAACTGGTCGATCTGATCCTTCGCTGCCTGATTGAGAACCGGGTGATTGTAGCCATGGATCATGCACCACCAGGACGACATGCCGTCAATCAGTTTGCGGCCGTCAGCCAACTCAATATGCACACCTTCAGCACCAACGACCTGCCATACCGGCCCGGGGCGGGTCGTTGATGAATATGGGTGCCAGAGATATTCTTTGTCTAAATCAGTAAGCAATTTATGTGCACTAGTAAGCTGGATTTCGCATTGTAACGGATGCAGTCTTCACCGGGCTTAGACATACTAGAGCTCAAGCATTCGCTAACTTGGAGTAAATCGAGCTTTTGATATCCCGCAATATTTCCATAGAAGATTTGGTCGTTCACTCTGGGCTACTCTATCGCCCTGAGTGCAGGCGGCTGGCAGCGCTCGGGAAACTAAAGCTCAACGGTATCAAAGCCCGTTCCCTAGATGCCGTTCAGGCTGGCGACTCACTCACCACAGGTAACCACGAGTATCTAGCGACGCCGGCTGGAGAAAACCGCCTTCAACTAATCGATCCAAATCTCAATAGTGCCGAAATTGTTCAAGGAAAAGTTCGCGCTCACTGTGGCTATCACAAATGTCTGACCATGTTCTCTCGCAAGGTCTACAAACGCGCTTCGAGAGTCTACTCGATGACACACGGGCTAACCCCAAACTGCCCCACTTCATTCCGCCATTTCTATCACCGTATCGAGGCCTTCTACAACAGCGCTAACCGCTATGGAACTGCATCAATCAGCGGACACAAGCCCAACCTCGACCGCTTTGAGGATATACGCGTGGTTCGCTTTGTGCGCGATCCCAGGGATCTAATGGTTTCGAGCTATTACTATCATAAGCGTGGGGCAGAACGCTGGAGTAATCTGATGAACCCAGTCGACGCGGATTGGATGGTAGTCAACGGCAAGGTGCCCAGCGACATTCCATCTGGCGAGAGCCTTTCCAGCTATTTGTCTTCTGTATCAGTTGTTGAAGGCCTTCGGGCCGAGATGGAATTCCGCCAATATCATTTCGAAAGCATGATGGAGTGGCCGGAAAACGACTCACGAGTGCTTTTGTTTCGGTATGAAGACATTCTCGGTAATGAGCCAGAGGTCTTCGAGCAAATATTTGATTTCTATAATTTGCCCAGATTGCCCGGGGCAGCAGCCAAATATTTCGCCAATAAATATCGATTAGGAAAAGCCGAAGTGAAAAAGGATCACGTTCGCAACGCAAAAAGCCAGCAATGGCGAGATATTTTTGGTCCCGAATTGAAACAAGAATTCGAAACTCGGTACGGCGAGCTTCTAGACCGCTACGGTTACCCGAGGGACTAGAGGCGCAAGTCAACCTGCCCGCTTGATTGATACTATCTGTATCAATAGACTAGATTTATCCCATACCGAAGGCTGAAGCCAAGAGAGAAGAAGTTTGTCACTTAATTCACCCTTCTATACCTCATTACGCAGGGAGATTGATCGACTCGGAGGGTGTCACAACGCCCACCTGCACCTAGACCGAATCAATACGCTAGAAGATGGCATGGTCGATCATGGAAAATTAAAAGTTCTCGACAACTCCCACATCTCCTTGCAAAAAAACATGCCCTGATTGCCACCGTGCACGACGGCCCTGCCTACGACGAAGATAACCTCAAGGCGCGTCTGGACCAAGCAACAGAAATCCTGATTAAAGCCAACACTCGCATAGCAGATACCATGGTGGATGTTACCGATGATCGGATTCAGCTGGACGCCCTAAACACAGTCCAAGCTCATGCGAGAACCGTTGCTGATCAGCTTAAAATTAATGCCGCGGTCTATTCTCCCCTCGGATTTCGGCAGGACGAGCCCAATCGATGGCGCCTCTTTGAAGAAGGTGCCAGGCAAGCAGATTTTATCGGCGCTCTGCCGGAAGCTGATGATGTCGATGATTATCCTGAAAACATCGGCTTTGAAGAACATTGTGTGCGCATGCTGGATCTAGCAAGACGCGAAAACAAAATGCTACACGTACACACCGACCAGAGAAATGACCCTTCAGAATCCGGGACGGAGCGTTTGATCGAGGCAGTAAGGCGCGAGGGAAACCTCGCCAATATAGACGGCGCGCCAGCCATATGGGCGGTGCATATGATTTCTCCCTCGACCTACGAAGAACCAAGATTTGATGCCTTAGTCGAGGGGATGCTTGAATGCAACATTGGCATAATCTGCTGCCCATCGGCGGCCATTGGTATGCGCCAACTTAGACCGCGCCTGACCCCAACCTATAACTCGATCCCCAGATTGCTGGAGCTTGCTGCTGCTGGAGTTCAGATTCGCCTTGGCTCAGACAATGTCGCCGATATGTGCTCACCCAGCACTACCGCCGATCTAGTGGATGAAATATTCATCCTCTCAGCGGCGCTGCGCTTTTATAAAATCGAACCCCTCGCCAAGTTCGCCGCCGGAGTCGCCTTTGACACCACAGAAAAGGAAGAATTGCGCGAACATTTAGAAAAAAATGATGCCGAAATAGCGCGCGTATTGCGCAATCAATAGATGGCGCTCGCTAAGCTATTTGGCAAAAAGACCACCCAATTAACCGACGAGGTAGATCTGGGTTCAACAGCCTTCTTTCAGGACCCCTACCCCACCTACGAGCTGCTTAGGAATAACCAGCCGGTGGCGGCGGTTAAACCAGCCGGACATTTGCTAACTCGGCACGGGGATATTCTAAGCGCCCTTGCCTCAAAAGATTTGCGTAATGCGCCCTCTCGATTTTCTGTTCTCAACAAAAAAAATGCTGATCGATACGAAGCCGCTCGTCTGGCAAACAATATACTTCCCTTTATCGATCCGCCAGGAAATACGATTCGCCGCCAATGTCTTATCCGTTCTGTTCGAGCCCAACTGGATATTTGGCAACCAAGCCTCGAAGGTGTCGCCGCCCGGCAAATGGAGTTGTTCCTGCAGGGCGATTCTGAGGATGTAATCGAGAAGTACGCCTCTCCGCTATCGCTAAATCTGATGTGCGACTTTATTGGATTTGAGAATCCGGCTCGGAATCACTACAAAGATCTCAGCGATGCCTTTTTCTATCTATTCGCACCTTTGTCAGATGCTGAAAAATTTGAGCAGGTAAACAACCGGTTGGCTCGTTTTCGTTCAGAACTGCATCAACTTCTTGAGCTCCGCCGTGCCAATCCGAAGGCAGATCTAATTTCCAAACTCATCTCAGCTGAACACGAGAGTGAAGGTCTATCCGAAGATGAAATCATAGACAGCTGCATGCTGGTATTCGCCGATGGTGTTGAGAATGTAGAGGCTGGAGTTGCCAACGTCGTTGCTGCCTTTTATCAGGACAGGGATGCCCAAGAGATGTTTCATTCAAATGAAATGAGTCTTGAGCAGTTGGTTTCTGAGGGGCTTCGGCTTCAAACTCCAGCGCAGTTTGTACCCAGGATCGCCTGTCGAGATATGGAGATTTCTGGGGTCGAGATTGCAGCAGAGACTCCGGTGTTCCTCTCATTGGCCAGTGGGAATCGAGATACTGAGGTTTTTGAAGCGGCGGAGAAAATGCTTTCGGGCCGATCCGCACAGGATCTACTCACATTTGGCAGAGGGGCGCATTCCTGCATTGGTAGCAGACTTGCTAGCCTGCAAATAGGCGCTGCAGTAAAACACGTGATTGGGTTTGGCTTAACACCGAAAATTCCGCTATCTAAAATTCGGTTCAAATCCAGACTGGCTCATCGATGGCCAACCCATTATCCTATGACAAAACCTTAGCCTCCACCTGGCCATCATTCCACCCGAGCACTAACCACTAACGCACAAACACAAACTGGCTCTTAATCCTGCTATTACCCAGCTGATAAAACCAACCGATACCATCGTCGACTGCATCTACCATCAAGACATAGGGGAGACGTTTAGCCGGAGCTTCAACGGCCAATTCCATCTCTCTCGTCTCTCCACTCTTCAGCCCTTGTTGCAGCAGGGCTTCGCCCGCCCGAACAGTGCGAATATGTCCGTCCAAGTTGAACCAGCGAGCAGCTACTAAAATACTGTTATCAGCTGGCCAGTCTTTATCACTAAGGTTTGTCACTCTCAGTGTCAGGCTGAATTCTTCTCCAGCTTTCACCACCCGAGGGAATCGACCAGCAACAACCGCTTTATGCAACTGGCAACGTTCCACAAAACTTGCGGAGTTCTCTCCGTGCCCCTGAGTAATGACCGACTGCCCGCCAAGATAGCCTTCGATCTGCTCTGCCAGTTCCACTGCACCCTCGCCGAACACCGAGCCCCTGTGTTGACTTGAATGCCAATGAACTGCGAACCCTTTCGGGAAAAGGTAGGGCAATCCACGTTCCGGCTCACGATAATTTGTCCTGGCGGAATATTGGCTTGAGGAGCTCCACACCAAGAGGGTCGGATGAAGGAAGGGCTGGTGAAACACTCGATCGACAAATACAACCAGCTTAATTTCCCTGCCCCGGGCAGCAAGTTGTTCAGCAATGCGGCGAGCTAAGACAGCGCCCTGACAAAAGCCACCTAAGCTGATGGGCCCTTCCGGCTGAATCTCTTCAATTTCCAAAGCATAGTGCTCGGCCAACAAATTCGTATTCGCATCCGATTTAAGCTTTTGGCCGGATAAGGTACGCAGCACAAAAAAAGGATAGTTGGCACCTAGGGCCTCAATTAGATCTTCAAAGTGTTCGCGTCCGTTTCCGCACCAGAAAAACGACTTTTTCGCTCCGGCAGTATTGTGCTCGATGATAAGGGAGCTCTCCTGTCTCCTTCTGCCGGGCCATGACGCCGTAGCCTGGCGAATCGCATCAAAAATCGGTTTTGGTAAATCCAGTCCGTGAGCAGCCTCTTCATTATTTAGACTCTTAGACGCAATCTCATCAATTGATTGAACCAACTTTTCGTAGCTCGGCGACTTGTACAGCAGATCTGCGGGAAAGGTTTTTTTAGTCGCCTTCTCGAGCGCTGCCAAGAACCCAGTGGCCGCCAATGAATCGCCGCCCACCTCAAAAAAATCATCCCCAGGCACCGGAGCTGGCGCACGTAATATCTTGCTCCAGAGCCTGGAAACCAATCTCTCATTCAAACTCTGTGGCTGGTAATCAAGGGGGTGAGATTCTTTTCCTGACGATCCGAACTGGATCGCCAGAGATCGCCGATCAATTTTTCCAGAGCCGAGCCGAGGCAATTCGTCTATCAAATATATTTGTCGCGGGCATTTGTGCTCAGCCAAACGGTCTGCAAAATATTGCTGCAAACCAGATTCATCTGGAACAGAGCGCCTGAGAACCACGGCTATTGCCACTTCTTCCCCAAGAGTTGCATGCCGAGTTGCAAAGGACGCAGCTTCCATCACCTCTGGATGCGTTAGTGCGATTCGATCCA
>JABJGI010000002.1 GCA_018662305.1 Porticoccaceae bacterium
AGATGTGGGTGTGCCCGGAGAAGAATTGTGGGATGTCTGCTCTTTCTGCCACGGCGTACAAGGCCAAGGTGGTCCAGCTTTGGACGCGCCTCCTCTCGCGGGAATGGAAGCTTGGTACGTAAAACGACAGTTGCAAAATTTTCGCAATCGAATTCGTGGCGTTCACTATGAAGATGTGCCCGGAGTGCAGATGTCCATTGTCTCCGGCATGGTCAGAAATCAAGCCACAATCGACAATATTGCCACCCACATTGAAGGCATGGAGCCCGGTGCTCCGCCTGAGCTGACTAATAGAGGAGAGGTTGCTGGTACAGCGAGACCCTTTATTTGGCGTTCGAAATACGCAGCACTAGAACACCCGAGTGAGCCTAATATCCAAAATGGTGAGGTCCTGTATTCAGCCTGCTCTGCTTGTCATGGCGCCACTGCCCAAGGTAACGAATCGCTTGGATCCCCCAAGCTGACTAACTTGCCGGAATGGTATATGCACCGGCAATTACAGTACTTCAAAGATGGTTTACGTGGCAGTGATCCAAGCGATGTCTTCGGTATGCAAATGGCGCTCTTTGCCAAGCTGCTTGCTGACGAGCAGGCGATTGCAGATGTGACCGCCTATATCAAAACACTTGGCTCAGAGTAGGAGGAAATAAGATGAAACATATTGTATTTGCTATCGCTGCTTTGGCCTTCGCCAGCTTCTCTCTGGCTCAAAATCCTGGCCCCTCCGTAGATGTTGAAACTGTGGAGATCAAATTAATCGACGCACAGGATGAGACTCGCGGTTGGTGTGTTGATCTTTTTGCACACCTGCAAAATGCCAAGCCTTTGGGTGGTTTTCAGGGCCATGACTGTTTTCTCTATTTCGGTCACGGACCTCAGATTGATCAGGGTTTTGTTGAAGCTCTGATTCCTCAGGGTGAATTCCGACTTCCTTACTGGGATATCTGTATGACGCTGCAAGAGCCCAAGCATCAGTCCTATGTTGCAGCAGAACCCTGCAATGGCGAACTGGCTCAGCAAATTACCATGCATGATAACGGGCGCATTACTCCTGATATGGCTCCAGATCTCTGTTTGACTATGGGCTCTATCACTATTCCCGGCGGTGGCCGACTTGCTCCTGTGGGCGCCCGGCCTCCCGCAGACAATGAGGATATCCCGCTGATTCGAAGACTCACCTTTGATGAGTGTTCTGAGGATCCAGCCATTGATGTTTTGCAAAGATGGACACTGCGCAAGGGCGAATTTGAACCTGAAGAACGTACCATGCCGCACAGGTTTCTGCAGACCCAGTAAGCTAGCTAGGGAGTTTTCTACTCACACTCGCCTATTTAGAAAAGCCTCGCTAATTTCAGCGAGGTTTTTTTATAAGGAGAAAAGACCTAGAGAGTAATACAATGGCTCTCTTCCCATTTTATTCAGGCCATTCCTTTGCCCAGAAAGGGTTCTTCAAAGAAAGTCAGCCAAGATTCAAAAACTATTGAGGGCCGTGTTATCGCCCATCGGGATGGCTTTGGTTTTGTTAAAGCTGAACCTGAGGACATTTACCTCAACAAATACGAAATGCGTCAGCTCTTCAATGGTGATCTGGTGTCGGTCAAGCTGGGCCGAACTGATAATCGAGGGCGTCGCGATGGCGTGGTGCTCGAAGTTTTGGAGCGCAGCACTAACACCATGGTGGGCCAATATCTCGTTGATTCTGGCGTTGGATATCTGCGACCGGAAGGTGGTTCAGCGACGGATATTCATATCCTGCCAGAAAACTCTGCCGGAGCCGCCCACGGGCAAATGGTGTCGGTGGCGATTACCGAATATCCCACGGCCTTTGCACCAGCGCATGGGAAGGTTATTGAGGTTCTCGGAGACAAAATGGACCCGGGTGTGGAGATTCAGGTGGCGATTCGCCGATTTGGTATTCCTCATCAGTGGCCTGATGGTGTCGAGGAAGAAGCCAATATCTTCGGTGACAAGGTCGATGCCGCACACTTAAAAAATAGACTGGATTTGCGAGATCAGCCATTTGTCACCATCGATGGGGAAGATGCCCGGGATTTTGATGATGCCGTTCTCTGCAAACCCGTCGGCAATGGTTGGAAGCTATGGGTTGCCATAGCTGATGTTTCTGAATATGTCGCTGTGGGTTCAGCCTTGGATCAAGAAGCCATCAATCGTGGCAACTCGGTTTACTTCCCCGACTATGTGGTGCCGATGCTGCCCGAGGCATTATCCAACGGACTCTGTTCCCTAAATCCAGAGGTCGATCGTCTCGCCATGGTTTGCGAAATGGATATCGACGAC
>JABJGI010000097.1 GCA_018662305.1 Porticoccaceae bacterium
AAAAATCACCAGTCTTTTTGTTTAGGGACAATACATTCATGCGGAATTCCTACTCTCCCATTTTGGGAAGCGTCTTTCTGATACTCGCCGCCTGCGCTCCAATGGAAACAGGTCAATCAAATGGTGGGGTCGCCACAGATCCTCTTCAGGGCATGGGCCCTGTGCGCTCTGTCGCCAGCGGTTTTATTTCCACCGAGGGCCCGGTTTGGCATGAACGATCTGGCGCGCTGATATTTAGTGATATTCCTGGAAACACCATTTACGCGCTCTACGTTGATTCAAACGATGTCGCAGTTGTGCGCTCGCCATCAAATCTGTCTAACGGTTTGGCTCTGGATGCGGACGGATATCTCCTCTCTGCCGAGCAGGAGACTCGGATTATCAGTCGCATGAATCCGGTGACAGGAGAGGTACTGCCCTATATCTCTCGATTTGGTTATTGGGAGCAATCTCGCGCATTTAATTCTCCCAATGACATGGCGCTGCATGCCAACGGGAATATCTACTTTACTGATCCTCCCTTTGGCTTAGCGGGGCGTGAATCTGAGCTTGGCTTTAATGGTGTCTTTGTGCGCAAGCCAAACGGAGAAATTGAGCTGTTGAAAGAGTTTGTGGGCCAAAACCCGAATGGCATTATTTTCAATCCAGATCAGAGCATTCTTTATCTCGCTGTATCCCATGATGTCGCCGGTCCTATTTTGGCCTTTGATGTCGACCAAGAGGGTAATCTGTCGAATGAGAGGGAATTTGCTCGCGCGCAGAATGCTGATGGTATGGCCATAGATGTGCAGGGTAATCTATATGTTGCGACTCGAACGGCAGTCCGAGTCTGGTCACCGGAAGGCAGAGAATGGGGGCGGATTGCGCTACCGGGAAATCTGCGTACTACCAATGTCGCTTTTGGGGGAGAGGAAATGGATACGCTCTATATCACCAATCGCAGTGCCGCTATTTATGCTGCGCAATTGAATGTCCGGGGCCATCAATAACCTAGGCCAGGTCTTATCTATTGTTAAGTGGGGTGCGCTGTTGAGTTGAAGGATGTTAGCCTTTTCTCAATTCTGAGGCAGAATCTTAAAAAGCAATTGTGTATGGGGACGCAATGAACAATTCTCAAAATCTTCTCTTACTGATGGCTGGCATGTTAATCGCATTGCCAAGCTACTCTCATCATGGGTTTGCCCAATATTTTGATCGAACCAATCAGGTAAGAATTGAAGGCACTGTACACGCTATTTCCATTGTGAATCCCCATGCGCACTTGGAAATCGCAGCGGTAAATGATGCAGGCGAAACGGAAATTTGGTCTTGCGAAACTCAGGCAAAAACCTTGCTAGATCGAAAGGGAATCACCGAGAGCAAATTTGTGGTTGGTGAGGATATCGTTGTAACTGGAAGTCAGGCTCGGCGAGATCCGTTGGGCTGTGAAGTTGGCACCATCTATTTTTCCAATGGTGATTCAATCACGCTTCGAACCGCCCAAGGTCGCGCGGTTATTGCGGTAAATGAAACCGTTCAAGAACCGGTAGCCCAAGCAAATTCAATTTTTGGCCGATGGGTACGAGATAGTTTTGCCGGCGGCGGAGCCGAACCAGGATTTCAGGATCTGATCAACGAGGCCGGTCTGGCCGCCAACGCCCAATATAATTCCTTTATTCATGACCCCTCTCTTTTCTGTTCTTCCAGCACGCCAGTAAGAATATGGATAGCACCTGGAAATCCTTCAGAAATACGCAGAGAGGGTGACCGCATCGTGATGCAACATGAATTTATGGATACCACTCGCATCATCTATCTTGATCCAGCGACAGCGCCAACAGATGTTGAGCCAAGCGTGGCGGGTTTTTCTATCGGACGAATGGAAGGCGACGAGCTAGTCGTGGAGACCACTAATTTTAGTCCTGGTGTGCTGCTTTCGCACACAAGTGCTGGCAGTGATGGAGTCGTCCACAGTGATGCCTTAAAGCTGATCGAGCGATACAACCTGGATGAAAATGGAGATTTGATATTTAGCTGGGAAGCGACGGATTCAAATTATTTTACTGGCCCGATACGTGGTGGTGTGTCGCTATCAGCGACAACTCTTGCGCCGGGCACCTACGATTGTGAAATTGCGACAGAAGGGGAGCATTGAGAATGAAATTTGTAAGTTTGATATTGGGTGTTGGGTTGATTGCTGCGTCGAGCCTCACCGCACAGGAGAGTGCGCAGGGTGACTACATAAAGTTGATTGATCCCTTGGATGAGCCGGAGTTCTACTGTTTTGATCTGACAGGTTGGCGCGCGAGCCTGGCTCTGGACGATCCGCTTCAGGCTCACACCTGTAAGGAAAATGGCCCAGATCAGATGTTCGCCTTTGAGGGCGACCGCATAGAGGTAGTCGGCTACGACCGCTGCCTTCAGGCTTCAGGGTCGAGCGGCACGACATTGGCTGGCGCAACGATTTTGGCCCGTGAATGTTCAGATACATCCACGCTTCAGGGGTTTGAATTGGATGCAGCGGGTAAGTTGCATATCAAAGAAACCGGGCTCTGCGTTGGAGTCGGTACCAGTTCGGGGGAGGCTTCCGGGCCGAGTCATGTGTGGAGAGCGCTAGTGGTTGCAGACTGCGATCTAGATGATTCTCTTTCCACCTGGCAGATTGGTTTAGATTAGGCGCTAGCTGGTCTCGTCAGGTAGGCCAAGGTGCCAACAGCCGCCGCCGCCAATAGCGTGGGGATTCCAAAGACGGGATATATTGCACTGGGGTCCCAACCCTGTCCGAGAAGCTGACCGGTAAGCCAAGGCCCAAAAACAGCTCCAAGCCTGCTTAGCCCAATTGCCCAGCCCGTGCCTGTTGCGCGAATCTCCGATGGATAGAGTGTCGGAGAGGTCGCGTACAGAGCAATCATCGATGCGTGAGCGAAAAAACCGATAAAAGCGACAACTAATAGGGTGCTAAAGGCTGTTCCCTGGCCAATACCGTCGAGAGTGCCAAGGTAAAAAAGTATCAGGCTTGCCCCTACCAAACTTAGGGTGCCGAGAACTGGCGCACGGTGACGAGTGGAAATTATGGCAAAAGTGATAATGCCGACCACGCCCAATAGGTTTACCGCCATTCCACCCCGAATGCCGTCTGCTTCAGACATTCCTTGCTCAATTAGCAATTTCGGTACCCAGCTAAGAGCAAAATAGAGCGTCATCTGAAGAAAGAAGAAAGCCAACCATATGAGAAGGGTTCGGTTACGGAATGCAGAACTGAATAGCATCATCACACCCCCTATCGGTGAAGGCCTTATTTGCTTTCCAACTGGCTGTAACTCGGTGAGTTTAGGTCTTCCCAGCTTCTGATTGACTTGGTTGATTCTGCTGAGTGCGTCAGCTTTGCCTGACTTGGCCAAGTAATCCATAGATTCTGGGAGCAGCATGACAACCGGGACAAAGACAAAAGACAGAATCGCTCCGAAAGCGAATACGTGACGCCAGTCACCGATATCCAGCAGCCAACCAGCAACATACCCCCCAATCACGGCACCGAGTGGGAAACCCATTTGGAATATGGCCACCGCCATAGAGCGATAACGCTCGCCAGCGTATTCTGCTACTAGCGTGTTGAGGCTGGCCAAGATACCGCCAATGCCAATGCCGGTGATGCATCTAGATAGAAGAAGCATGTCAGGGTTAATGGCCGCCGCCGCGCCGATCATGCCAATACCAGAGATAATAAGGCCGACAATCGTCATGGGTTTCCGGCCGATGCGGTCGGCATAGGGGCTCAAAAACATTGCACCGAGCATAATGCCAAATAAGCTAGCACTCAGGATCGCCCCGAGTTTTCCTGGCGAGAGGGCCCAATCCATAGCGATGGCATTCGCCGAATAGGCGATAGACAAGATGTCAAAACCATCCTGAACATTGAGCAGTAAGCAGGCTAAGAGTGCGACTATCTGAAATCCAGTGATGCGTTCCTCGCTGGCCTGCGCCGATATTTCTCCTTCAATTTCGGTTTTCAATTTCTTTCCCAAATTTGGTAATTTCGCTGATTTTGGTGCAGCATAGCGGAACTGCCATGCTAGTGCTAAAACTGAACCAATACAGTTCGCCGGCATAGGGTTTATAGGGAGCAAGTATGCTTGGGCGATTTCTGGCACTTTGTGCCGTCATTTTCGTTGTTTTGCCGTGTACGGCAGGCACGCTTAATTTTGCGTCGCCCGCTGCGCCCGGACATGCGCTACACACTGAAGTCATCGAGCCTTGGATAGAGCAGATTATGTCTAATTCCGAAGGCACTCTCGAGATACGTACTTTCTATGCTTCCCCTCTTGGCAATCACAACAACATATATGACCGTGTTCTAGACGACGTCGTTGATATTTCCTTTACGACCTTGGCTTCTGTAGGTGGTCAATTCGAAAAAACAGACGTCGCCGCTTTACCCTTTGAAACTCAAAGCGCTCTCGAGGGTTCTGTTGCTCTTTGGAACCTGTATGAGCAGGGAATAATTTCGGACGAATTTGATCGTATTAAGCTGTTGGGGCTTTTTATGTTTCCAAATTCTGCTCTGCATATGAGCGAGCACGCAATCCACCGCTTGGAAGACTTTAAAGGGGTAAAGATTCGCACCGCGGGCAAAATTCAAAGTGAAACTATTGCCTTGCTTGGTGGTTCCCCGGTGACGGCAGCGCCATCCGATATATACCAAGGTTTGAATCGTGGCGTATTTGATGGAGCAGTCATACCCTGGACTGGAGTACCGCCCTACAAACTGCAAGAGGTTACCTATTTTCACCTCAATGCGCCTCTAGGTTCAGCTGTGGGAATGGTCTTTATGAATCAGAATGCATTTGATTCATTGCCCTTGGCGGCGCAGAGAGCAATCGACGATAGTTCTGGTTTGTCCTTGTCTATGTGGCTGTCTCGTCATACGGATTACGACGCCAACCGAGCCATAAAGGAGATAGGTGGTCAGCCCGGGCACTTCGTCTGGGATATTGAGCAAGAAGAGGCAGAGCGCTGGGAGGCACGGTTACAAACTTTAGTTGAGGACTGGGTCGACCGAACCCCCGGAGGAAAGGAAGTTTTAGAGGCCTTTCGCTATGAAGTGAGTAAGCTGCGAGCAGGCGAATAGTGACTGAGTCTCTCGAGCGGTTAGAGAATCGTATTGCTTGGTTAACTGGTCGCGTGGCAAGTATCGGCGTCTTGCTTATTCTTTGCATTGCCTTTCTTACCCTCCTAGATGTTTTTCTAAGGTGGGCTTTTAGCGCACCTCTATCTGGTCTCAATGAGATCATCCAGCTTGGTATGGCAGTAGCCATTGCGGCAACATTCCCTGCTGGGGCTAGTTCGCGCATAAACCTGACGATTGACATCCTTGAGCGCCGGATAAGCTCAACATCCCGGAAGGTGTTCGATGCCATCGGCAGTTTACTGTTACTGCTGCTCTTTGTGCTGTTGTCTTGGCGCGTGGGTGTGCACGCTTTCGATCTTCATGAAAGAGGTTCAACCTCGCTATTCCTGGAAATTCCCAGAGCCCCTTTTATTTATCTCGTCACTCTGCTTTTTGTGTTTTCTAGCTGCGTACAATTTGTTGTCTTTCTGGTTGATCTTTCATCAGCGCTCGCTCAGCTGGGAAAAGAAAAGCTTCTTGGCTGGGTCGCTGCCGCAGCAATAATTTCACTGGCCGCAGCCATGCTATTTATAGGCAAATTGCCGGCTGCCTATTCGGAGACGGCTTTAGAGCACGCTGGGTTTTGGGTGGCTACGCTTTTTATCCTGCTCTGGGTAATGGTATTAGGTTTTGTTCCAATCGCGGTTGCCACAGCGCTAACTGGCTTGATCGGTGCTTCTGTGTTTTTGGGCAACGAGCCGGCACTCAGCGTCCTAGGAACCGGTGCGGTAGATTACTTAGGTAAAACTCATCTCGCGGTATTGCCCCTATTTTTGTTAATGGGCGGATTCGCCGTTCAGGCAGGTTTTGCCTCAGATATGTACAGATTGCTTCATGTGCTTATGTCGAGACTGCGAGGTGGCCTAGCGATGGCTACTATCGGAGGATGTGCAGGTTTTGGAGCACTGACAGGCTCGTCAATTTCGGTTGCTGCCACCATGGGGCAGGTGGCTTTGCCAGAGATGCAGAAACGTGGCTATTCCCAGGGACTGGCAGCAGGTTCAGTTGCGGCGGGCGGAACTCTTGGCGCACTTATTCCGCCCTCAACCCTCATTATCCTCTATGCCATTCTCACAGAAGAGTCGATAGGACAGCTATTTATTGCTGCAATCATCCCAGCGATTCTCGCCGTATCGCTTTATTTTATAAC
This sequence comes from Porticoccaceae bacterium, assembly GCA_018662305.1. Classification (GTDB taxonomy): domain Bacteria; phylum Pseudomonadota; class Gammaproteobacteria; order Pseudomonadales; family GM7GCV1; genus JABJGI01. The sequence goes on from JABJGI010000097.1 coordinate 6,297, forward strand.
CGTCGCTTTGATGGTATCTCTAGTTCCAGGCAGTGCCCCTACCGAGGCAGAAAAAATACCAAAGGAGGAGTTGCGCGAGGCGTTCAGTGGAACTCTAGGAGTTGTTTTTCTATTTTCTCTTGTGCTCGGCGGGTTGTATGGGGGGGTGTTTACGGTAACTGAGTCTGCTTCCGTTGGTGCCTGCGGTGCTTTTTTGCTCTCAGTTGCGCGCGGCAAACTGGGAAAGGAAGAAATTTGGCAAGTACTAGCAAAAACCACGGGCATGACTGCGATGGTCTTTCTGCTCATTATTGGGGCCTCTAATTTTTCGTTTTTTGTGGCGATTAGCGGATTGCCAGAGCTGGTAACCACCTTTTTTCAAAACCTGAATATCGCTCCCCTAGCCATTATCGGATTAATTCTACTTGTCTACGTACTCCTGGGCTCGGTGATCGATCCATTTCCCATCATTATTATTACGGTTCCCATCGTTGCTCCTGTTATTGCCGACATGGGTTACAGCTTGATTTGGTGGGGTATCGTTATGGTCTCAGTGGTTGAGACGGGCATGATTACGCCCCCCTTTGGTATCAACGTATTTGTGTTAAAAAATATCCTGGGAGGGAAGGTGCCCTTGTCGGTCATGTATAAGGGAGTGCTGCCCTTTGTCGTAGCAGATTTGGTTAGGCTAGCGCTTCTGGTGCTTTTTCCGATGCTGATACTATGGCTGCCCTCTACCATGTGATTGCGTAGTGGAGAGCACGCTCAGATTTTCCAATTTGTGGGCATACAAAGTTTATAAAATGACGACAGATGATGAATATCAAAAAAAAAGAATTGGCCTAGAGGCCATTCGTTTTATTTAGGGGGATCGCAATGAGTTATATAAAAATGCAGATTGGGCTGTCTTTAGTTCTTTGTCTGTTGGCGGGTTTTGTTTCCGCACAGGACGAAGCTCGAATCCACAACATGGAATTGGTGGGGCAGAATAATCTCGGGGGCAAAGGCGATGGCGGCGAAGGTCTGGCGTTACAAATGGTGGACGGTCGCAAAATTCTCTATTTTGCTCATTCAGGCAGGGACGAGTGCTTTAGCGTAATTGATGTCACCAACCCTGAAGAGCCAGAGCTAATAAATCAAATACCTTCCCCAGCACCCTTTGTGACGCGCTGTAATTCTCTGGGGCTATCGGGAAATATTCTGACGGTTGCTAATGAAGCGCGAACTGTAGACACAAGCCCAGCTGGCTTGTGGGTTCTGGATGTTTCCGATTTTGATGCAGTAAGCACTGCTGAGAGCCTGGACGATCTAGCTATCTCGTTTTACGACACCTCCGGTGAACATTCCAGGGGTGTGCACAACGTTTGGTTTGTGGACGGTGAGTTTGCTCATCTGGCGACAGGTATGCCCGATTTTCATCCGCTGAGCCCAAGAGACGACAATCTCTGGCTCATTCTGGATTTGCGTGATCCAGCCAATCCGAAAGAGGTGGGTCGCTGGTGGTTGCCTGGAGTGGAAGCCTCCGACGAATGCCTACCGGAATGTCTGCCGGTTCGGCAATCCCCCTTTGATAATGGATATCGGCCGCATCAGGTGGCTATGCATCCCGACCATCCCGATCGCGGATATATGGGATACATTGATGGTGGGGCCATGATTTTTGATACATCTGGATTGGTGGATATCAGCGAAGGTCGAGCGGAGAGTTTTACGCCGGAGATGATCAGCCGAGTGGAGTTCCATCCGCCCTATATGTCTTGGACTCATACCTACCAGCCAATGTTGGATCGCCAGTTAGCCTGGGCTTCCGATGAGGCAACCTCAGACAACTGCCTGGATTCCCCAAAGATAATCTGGTTGATGGATATTCGAGCCGAGACAAACCCAATTATCATCGATACCTCGCCGCTGCAGGAAAATGACGGAGAACTCTGTGAGCGAGGTGGTCGCTTTGGCGCGCACAATATCCATCCCAATATGCCAGGGCTGCTCTACGCCAATCTCCAAAACACGACCGTGTCCGCCTGGTTTAACGGCGGGATTCGCATCTATCACGCCAAGCCAGGGCCAGTTGGAATGCCTAATGCACCGGCGCAGGCAGAAGAAATAGGCTATTACGTGCCACCCAAAACGGGAGATGAAATCTTACCAACAGCGCAGTACAACAATGTGATGGTGGACTCCGACGGCTACATTTATGTGCAGGAGAGATTTTCTGAGGGCTTGGTAATACTTAAATACACAGGGGATGTTCCCCTCGACTAACTCGCTGGAGTTAGCCCTAGCTTTTTAGCCAGTAATGGCTCGAACAATAATAAAGAGCACTGAGGGTGCCAGCAGGCACCCGGCTCCGGTATAAAAGGTTGCCGTCATGGCGCCATAAGGGACAAGCTTGGGGTCGGTGGCGGCAAGGCCGCCGGCCACGCCGCTTGTCGTTCCCATCAACCCTCCGTACACCATGGCTGATTTGGGATTATTCAGCCCAATTAGGGGTGCGACAAAGGGTGTTCCCACCATAACCAAAACCGATTTGATTAGGCCTGCGGCCACACTCAGAGCAATGACATCAGAGCTTGCGCCAAGGGCGGTTCCGGTGACTGGACCAACAATATATGTGGCGGCACCCGCACCGATAGTGCTGATTGAAGCGGCGTCGGAAAATCCAAAAGCAACTGCGACCAAAGCGCCTACAACAAAGGACACCACGACACCGATAATCACCGATGCGCCACCGACTAGGCCGGCTTTTTTAATGGTGTCGAGGTCAGCGCCAAAGGCAGTGGAGACAATAGCGAAGTCGCGGAACATTGCACCGCCCAAAATTGCCACGCCAGATAGGAAGGTGAAGTCGGCTATGCCATTTGAGCCGCCAGTAGCAGCGCCACCGATGTAGGCCAGCACCAAACCAAGAATGATGGCGATGGCTGAGCCATGAAATCTTCCTTGAGTAAGTTTCGCACTCATCCAGTAGGAAATCCAAACTAGTACGCCGACAAAGAGAAAAGCAGTAACTACCCCATTTCGGGCCAGGATTTCCTCAAGCATTGACCAACCCATTTCAAGACTCCTTGTCTGTAAGAGGTGCGGCATCCGATCCGCCCAATTTCGTTAGTACGGGTACCAACGCAAAGCTAACTACCACCGCACCCACTCCAGCAATCACGGCGAGCCAGCCGCTTGAGAGGGCGGCGACTACGTTCTGTTTGGCCGCCATGGCAACCACAATAGGGATATACATGGCGCTCCAGAAATGGATGCCCGACTCGGTCATCGGCTTGAGATGAAATTTGGAATGGCTCAGGTTAGATAGCACAATCAGCATCAACATGGCGATCCCAACACCGCCGACATTGGCATCAATGCCCATTAAGTAACCGAGAACATTTCCTAGATAGGTGCCCAATAAAAGGCACAGCGCCAGCAAGGCAACTCCGTAGACAACCATTTTCTTTTCCCGCCCCTTCCAAAGCAAAAGCTGAGCCAGTATACATTTCTGTAGGGTTTTTCGCGGCGCAGCAATCTAGGTTAAGTGGTTTGTAAAATAGGATGCAATCTAGCCACAATTAGGGCAC
>JABJGI010000010.1 GCA_018662305.1 Porticoccaceae bacterium
AGACCCAGCGTGCCAGCTATTTCTCTCCCAATTCCTGATGAAGCGCCAGCGGTACCGAGCATAGTTTACTCGACGGCACCGATCAGCCCGAGCGGACAAAGCAACACCTGTGCGCCGGGAATAATGGTTCGAGTGATCCAGCTCGCAGCCTTTAGTGAGTTAGGCGTAGCTAGAGGCATGCTGGAATTCTTTGGATTCGAAAACGGCTTTATCGAGGCTTATCAACCTGCTGACAGCAGCCAACCTGTCTACCGTGTCATTGTCGGACCCTACACTGAGTCTAAGGAAGAGTTAGCCGAAGCAGCTGCTATATTCGAGGCGGAAACCGGCTGGGAGCCATGGATCAAAGATAAGGATTGCTCAGATTTGCGGCGCGTCGATTAGAGGTGTTGCTGAAGATCTTTCGAAGCGAATTGGCATTCAGAATAATAATGGCTATCACCTGCAAGGTAGTTTTGGGATAATGCGCCGATATGGCTGAATTAAAAGACATTTCTGTTCTCTTCGCACACGACTCCGCGGACGACGCGAGTCGCGTGACCAGTGTGCTAGATAACAGTGGATATCGGGTTCGGGCCTATCAGGCCAATTCAAAAGAAGACCTCGCCAACGAAATAAAATCCAATTCTCTGGATATCATTCTTGGACAGATGAACTCCAGTTCTCTGCCTCCCAAGGACTTGCTTCAGGAGATATCCCGCCTAAATAAGGACGTTCCAGTCGTTCTGATCAATTCATCCCACGACGACAGTGTCGTCGCCCAGGGCATTCGCATGGGAGCAAAGGATGTGGTTGCAGAGGAAGAAGACCAGCGACTTATTGCGGTAGTGAACCGCGAAATGAGTAATCGCGAAGACCGTGCAGCTCATCGAGATACGCAGAGAAGGTTCTACACTTCTGAAAACCGCTATCAGCAGCTATTGCAGTTCGCGCGGCTTCCACTGGCAATTGTTCAAGATTCCATGTTTGTCATGGCAAACGAATCCTTCGCTGAGCTATTTAGCCTCCCTCAGGATGAAATTGAAGAGACGCCATTTATCGATCTTCTCGACAAGGCTGGCCAGCAATCCTTTAAGGATATCTACAAAAGTTTTGTTGCCAACCCAGACAGCTTTAATGGTTCAGAGCTAGTCACTGAAACCGAAGGTTCCGGTGAATCCATCAAGATGGAAATCAATTCCGTCAAATACAATGATGAAGACTGCTTGCAAATTCGAGTTGAACCCAAGTTTGCCATGGGTGCGGTGGGCGCTGGTTCTGAAGCCGCCGTCGCCTCAAGCAGTGAAGATGGTCTGATGCCGCGGCACAAACTGGTGCAACACATTAGCTCCGCTATCAACCTTGCTCATCAGGAAAACAGAGACAGCTGTCTAATGTGCGTTGAAATAGATGCCTTTGACAAGCTGCAGGAAACTCTCGGGCTTGGCGTTTCAGATGAGCTGTATTACGCCATGATTGCCTTCGTGGTGGACAAGTTCACAGAGGCTGCCACTACTAGCTTTGAGACCAACCGACTGCTTGTTCTTATGGAAGGTACGGACCCTGAGACCGCCGTTGAAAAAGGCAAAAAGCTCTGTGCAGAAATAGAGCAAAGCGTTCTGGAGTTTGGAGGTCATAGCCAGCAAATCACGGTTCGTGCTGGTATCGCTTTAATTAGCGACCTGATAACCAATGCGGACATCGCCATCAAGCAAGCGATTCGCGGATGCGAACAACTTGTTGAAGCTGCAGAAGATGAAGTGATAAATACGGCGGGGCTGTTCGAACCTGAGGGACAGGCGGACAGCGACGATGTTGATATCAATTTCCTGCTAAAACAGGCTTTCAAACACACCCATCTGCAAATTCTGTTTCAGCCACTTATGCATTTCCATGGGGAGGAAGGCAAACACTATGAAGTGCTGTTGGGCATTCGTCCTGAACACAAGGAAACATATCCACCTGACTTTATCGCCATGGCCTGCCGATCCAATGAAAACCACGAAATTGATCGTTGGGTTATTCTGGAGGCACTGCGCACTCTAATGAAAAAAATCAACTGCGAGGGTGACGAGACGCTCTTCATCCACGTGAGTAAGCAGTCTCTGCAAAATGAGAAATTCGCTGCCTGGCTGCACGCAGCAGTTAAAAAATCTCGGTTGAATCCAAAACAGATTGTTTTCCAGTTCCGCGAAGTAGATGTTTCATCCTTCCTTAAAGCCAGCGGCGAAGTGGTTCGGGCAATTAAGGCTGCAGGTTGCCGATCAGCAATCACCCATTTCGGAACATCAGTTCAGCCGATGAAGATTCTCGATTCTATCCCCTTCGACTTCGTCAAGGTGGATGGCTCCTTTACTCTGGCAGCGCAAAAAAGCGCTTCAGATATACCCAAGCTTGTTGAGCTTCTCGACCAAATCAAGGAGAAAGAACGCCTCAGCATCGTACCCATGGTGGAAAACACTCAGATCCTTCCAAGCCTTTGGAAGTCGGCTGTGGCCTTTATTCAGGGGTATTATGTGCGGCAGCCCACCGACAAAATGGACTTTAGCTTCTAAGTATTAGGCTGATCAGCGTCGCTGTAACCCATCAGATAGAGGATTGCATCCAATCCCAGTCGCGACAAAGAATGTGAAGCATTTTCTCTAACTAAAGGTTTTGCATGAAAAGCAATCCCCAGCCCAGCTTTAGCCAACATTGGCAGATCATTCGCGCCGTCTCCAACCGCTATAACCTGGTCTGAAACCAGACCCTCAATTGCGGCTATCTCAGTCAGCAGTCGAGCTTTGCACTCGCCATTAACTATTTCACCAATCACTTTACCGGTGAGTTTGCCGTTGATAATTTCAAGCCGATTTGCGTGGACATAATCCATATTCAGGCGCTGTCGCAATTTGTCACCAAAGTAATTGAAGCCGCCGGAAAGAATGGCTGTCTTCATACCCAACTGATTCAATCGCTGCATGAGGCGCTCAACGCCATCATTCAGCTCCAATCGATCCGCCACTCTCTCCAACGCAGATTCCGGCAAGCCTTCCAGCAATGCAACTCGTTCAATAAGGCTCTCATCGAAGTCAATCTCGCCAGCCATAGCACGCTCTGTTACTCGACTGACTTGCTCCCCTACTCCTGCCTCTTTGGCCAGCTCATCGATAACTTCCTGTTTGATCAATGTGGAATCCATGTCGAAGACCACCAAGCGGCGATTACGACGGAATAAATCATCCCGCTGATAGGCGAGATCGACGTCCAAATGTGCGGCGAGATCCATCAACCTTTGTTGGAATTCTGACTCGTCTTCCACTCCGCCCCGAACTAGAACCTCAACGCAAGCTTGTGCTCCGTCACCTATTTTCTCAATCGAGATACGCCCGGTTAGACGAGTTATGTGGTAGATATCCAAGCCGTTCTGAGCGAGCAATCCAGTCACTTCTGCCAGTACGTCGGCACTAATTTCCCGCGCAAGAAGTGTAAGAACATGTTTTTGTTGCCCGTGCTGTGCAACCCAATTTTGGTAGTCCTGAGCTGAAATCGGCTGAGATCGAACACGCAATCCAAGATCATCAAATTCTTTTTGGCATTCCTCTTTGATGACTTGAATATCAGATCCAGAATCTAATCCAATCAACACGCCCAGCGAGAGCGAATCGTGTATCACTGATTGACCAATATCTAACACGCGGGCAGCGTGACGCGCTAGAATGCCGGTCAGAGCTGAGCTGATTCCATTGCGATTAATGCCGGTGACCGAAAGCAGGTATATCTGGATCAAAATGGGCGTTCCAATAAAAACTGCGGGCAATTATATATCGACCAGCACATACAAAAAGCGAACTAATCCGAAACTCGCTTTTTATTTGCCAACTTTTACTTGTTGAAAGAGTGATAGATTGAAGTTACTTAACCAGAACGAGAAGAGTATCCAGATTGCCGTTACCTCTGTGCTTATATTTCTGGTTTGTTTCGCCTGCTTAAACCTCTTTGATAGCAACGGCGCGCAACCCAATCAGCGCTCTTCCCTGCTGCCGCTCATATTAAATGCCACAGAGCCCTTTTTGATTACCGGGAATATTCAAAGGCTGCAGCCT
>JABJGI010000051.1 GCA_018662305.1 Porticoccaceae bacterium
CCTTCTTCATCGGTAGAATTTAGCCACTGAACTGGAGTCAGGGTGTCCATCAGATCCCTTTCTTCCATTGAAATGTAGCGTCCCGAATAGTTGCTGAAGGACTGCACTTCCATCGGCATAGTTGGTCCACCGTCGGTGGCGTGGGTAAAAACGATTGAGAGGTCCACATCTGCCGCTCGACTTAGCGCCATGTCATCGGTGTGCAAAATAGTAGTATGCGCAAATGCGCTCGAGCCCAGAATTGCACAGGCGGTTAAAAGTAAGAGCTTCTTAGTCGATTCTAACTTGGTCATTTATTATTCTCGTTTTAGTCGGATTCTTTTGCCTGGACCCAAAGTACGGCGTCTTGCGAAAGCTCTTTGCCATTGTGTTCTGTTACCGGGCCAACGCCAAGCGCTGCGATACCCCACCAACCCTCTTCGGGTAAGCCGATACTGAAGGTGCCATTGGCGTCTGTCCTCAGGGAAACATATTCATGGGCCGGGGTGGGTGCCTCAAGTTCAGCATCCTCATCGAAGCGCAGGTTTTCAAAGTCAGGCTGGTAATTTAGGTACTCCACTTCAATCTCAGCAAAGGGAACCGGCTCGCCGCTGCTAAGGACAATACCCCGAAACACGCCGTCTTCCCAATTAGCGTAAGGTTTGTTTAAGGGGCGTATTTCTGTAGCAAGACCCAGAGTTTGATCCCAGTTGGTTGGCGCGCCGCCAACATTGAGAATCACCTTAGTTATTTGCTGGATATAGATATCTTCTTCGGCCTCGTAGTATGGCTCGGGGTTCACTACAACTTGGTAGTCCCCCAGTGAGCGCATGGTCGCGCGTGGAATGACCGCGGTGTAGGCAGTACGGGTTTCGTCTCCAGCATGCCACTGCACTTCCGTTAGATATTCGCTTAATTCGATACGAGTCATCTCATCTGCGCCGAGCTTGGTTTGCATGGCATAAAAATCTTCAATTTCACCCATTTCCATAGTGGGCCCGCCGGCGAAGGCGTGGGTGAAAACGATGGACATTTCGAAGTCGGTGCTTCGTTCCACCAACATCTCTGGTGTATGCACAACCAGAAAGTGTGCACTGGCGTAGCTAGACGCCGTTACCAGGACGGCAGGCACCAGTGATTTGATCAATTTCATATATGACTCCATATTTTTCTTGCTAAGGCCGTTTTTTTAGTAAATATCGTCGCCGAAAAGTACGATCTCGTGGCCTTCACCCGCTTCGAAATAGACAGAATATTCTTCATCAGGCATCTCAAAGCTGTATGAGCTAGCATCATCCATCTCGCCTTGCATCAGAATGCGGCCGCTGGCGAGTTCAATCCGGATGCCAACCCCCACAGCTGCTGAGCCATCGGAAAAAGCGCCTTCGCAGGTCGCTGTGCCGTCCCCGTTGTCGTAGCAGTCGAACAGTGGCGAATGCGCCAGTATCGGCATACTGAGCAGTAGGGCTGCTATGGTAAAAACAAATCTCACGCAATTGACTCCGAGTGACTAGGGGTTCAGTAGACCTGTGGAGGCTGGATTCTACTAGAGGCTTAACCCCTTTATGGAGAGAGTAACGCAAGTTAACAGTTCATCAACACTGTGCAATTTGGGTATAAATCCTTGATTCTAAGAAAGTTTGATCTAACTCACGCTTTTTGGGCTATTTTCAGAAAAATGCTCAGAAATAGGCTTCGCATTGTGACCTAGTTCCGAAAGTGCCTTCTATTAATGCTTAAAGTTCGGTCTCCCCTTGCAGAGATTTTTCCCCCCTTTTTAAGATCTCTCTCTTACGGCGCCTTCGGGCGTCGTTTTTTTTGACCTACAGGGATGTAGGGAATGCCGGTTTTGCAGGAGCATAAAACCGGCCAACCCTTAGCTTCCCTTCATTTCTTCCAGATAAATCCAGCGTTCTTCTTTCTGATTTAGCTCCGACTGTAGATCCGCCAACCGATCCAGAATGGGTTGACGTGTCTCGAATTCCTGATTGTAGAAATCTGGATCTAGTGTTTGTTTACTGAGTTCGGAAATTTCTTTTTCCAAAGTCTCTATTTGTTCCGGGAGCATCTCTAGCTCGCGCTTATATTTGTAGCTCAGCTTATTGGTGGATGATTTTTTGGCTGGTGTTGATTTCGGTTCTTGCTGTTTTTTTGTTTCACTCTGAATTGGTTTTTCAGTTTCCAGCAATTTGTGGCCCCGCCTGGCCCAATCGCTATAGCCTCCGGCGTATTGCACGACATTCCCTTCTTCTTCAAACACCAGAACGCTGGAAACGACATTGTCGAGAAAGGTGCGGTCGTGACTCACAATGATGAGCGTGCCTTGATATTCAACGAGCTGTTCTTCTAGAGCTTCCAACATCTCGACGTCGAGATCATTGGTAGGCTCGTCAAGAATCAGCAAGTTGTTCGCCTGAGTGAAAAGCTTGGCGAGCAGCACTCGGTTACATTCGCCGCCAGAAAGATACTTCACCGGAGTCATAGCGCGTTTGGCTGAAAACAAAAAATTGCGCAGGTAGCCAACTACGTGTCTGTCTTTGCCTCCAAGCTTGATGTATTCCTTACCGTTGCCAACGTTTTCCGCCACTGTTTTTTCCGGCTGAAGTTCTCGGCGAACCTGATCAAAGTAACCGATCTCCAAATGGTTCCCGGTTTTTATTGAACCCTTATCCGGAGTAATTTGCCCCAAAAGAATTTTTAGCAGGGTGCTTTTTCCAACGCCGTTATTTCCAATAAGGCCAATTCGATCGCCGCGCATGATTTTCAGCCGAAAATCTTTAATAAGGGTGTTGTCACCATAGCCGTGAGTGATGCTGCGGGCGTCAATGATTCTGCGGCCGGCTGATTCAGCTGTTTCGATTTGAACTTTAGCTTTGCCCTGACGCTTGATTCGCTGTTCCGATTCCTTGCGAAGTTGATGCAGCGCTCGAACGCGGCCCTCATTGCGTGTTCTTCGAGCCTTGATACCTTGCCTTATCCAGCTTTCTTCTTCTGCAAGCCGTTTGTCAAAGAGTGCATTGGCAACATCTTCTTCCTGGTCGGCTTGTTCCTTTAACTCCAGATATTTCTTGTAGTTACCAGGCCAGCTCACCAGTTTTCCGCGATCTATCTCAACGATGCGGGTGCATAGCTTGGACAGAAAGTTTCGGTCATGTGTAATAAAAACTACGGCGCCCGGGTAACTGCGAATACGGTTTTCCAGCCATTCGATGGTTGCGATATCCAGGTGATTCGTCGGTTCATCCAGTAACAGAAGCTCTGGGTTGGATACCAGCGCTTTGCCAAGGGCGACGCGGCGACGCCACCCGCCTGAAAGATCCTCAAGCCTGCTATTTTTGGGAAGATCAAGCTGGGTGATGATGCGCTCTACCTGCTTGTCTGGGTGCCAGCCACCGCCGGCTTCAATATCGGCCTGAATGAGTTCCATCTCGTTGAGTTGGTTTCGATCCGGGGAGCCACTGCTTAGCAACTGGTATTGGTCGATTAGCTCTTGCTGATGAACTAGTCCATCTTTGACTATTTCAAAGGTGGTTTTGTCGAGGTCGTCGAGAAGTTGTTGATCTAGTTTGCTAATCCGCAGCCCGCGTTTGTAGGTTATTTCTCCCCTGTCGGCTGTAATACGTCCCGATATTATTTTCAGTAGCGTTGATTTGCCCGCGCCATTTCGACCGATAAGGGCAATACGCTCTTTATTCTCGATGGTTAGGTCCGTCTCCGTCAGAAGTGGATTGTCGCCAAACTCAATAGAAATTTGATCGCAGCGGACTAGACTCATGATTGGAAAGGAATTGCCGTCGAAATAGGGTCGCGCATCTTACCAGAGGCAGTTGCAATAGAGGGTTTTCAAGGCTTGTCGAGGCCGCGCAGTTCAAGTATCGTGCGCGCTCTCGCGCAGTCAGGCTGACTGTAAAACTCGTGAAAACAAAGGTGAGTAGCAAATGAAGCTTATTAAAGCCCTAAAAGAATTTAAAATTTTTCAGCGCCGCGATGGCCGTTACGCGGTTAAGACCCGTAAAGGACAGCCAGTAAATGCAGACGAAAAAGTCAGTGTATTACTTGGCGAAGGACTGATTACCGCTCCTGAGCCCAAGCCAGAACCAGCGCCTGCGGCCGATGAAGAGCAGCCTGAAGTAGCCGAGGAAGCTCCTGCGGAAGAGGAAGCCCCAGCGGAAGAGGAAGCCCCAGCGGAAGAGGAAGCCCCAGCGGAAGAAGAAGCTCCGGCAGAGGAAGAGGCTTCGGCAGAGGAAGAAGCACCAGCCGAAGAGGAAGCCCCAGCGGAAGAAGAAG
>JABJGI010000001.1 GCA_018662305.1 Porticoccaceae bacterium
ATCTCAGAGGGTTACATTAAAGCGACTTCAGATGGGCGGCTTAAAGGTGCGCACATCATTATGGATATCGTCACGGTCGGCGGAACAGAAAACCTGTTGATGGCTGCCTGTCTGGCAGATGGCCAATCAATAATCGAAAATGCGGCTCGTGAACCTGAAGTAACGGATTTGGCCAATTGCTTGGTCGCCATGGGAGCAGAGATAAGTGGTATCGGCTCTGACACTCTGGTTATCGAAGGAAAATCAGAGTTGCATGGCTGTGAATATCGAATTATGCCGGACCGAATTGAGACGGGAACCTACCTGGTTGCAGCGGCAGCGACCAGGGGTAAGATTAAGGTTCGCAATACCGATGCTAGGCTTCTGGAGTCGGTGATCCAAAAGCTTGAGGAGTGCGGCGCTTCAATAAAGATCGATGAAGATACTATTGAGTTAGATATGAAAGGCGAGAGGCCCAAAGGTGTAAGTATTAAGACAGCCCCTTATCCAGCCTTCCCCACCGATATGCAGGCACAGTTCACGGCTTTAAATTCCGTTGCCGATACTCCCAGTGTGGTGACAGAGACGGTATTCGAAAATCGTCTAATCCAAACTCATGAGCTAAACCGAATGGGTGCGAAGATTTCTTTGGAAGGAAATACCGCAGTGGTTACCGGCGTTGAGCAACTTAAGGGTGCTCCGGTTATGGCATCTGATTTACGTGCTTCCGCTAGCCTGGTTATCGCAGGTCTTGTCGCGGAAGGTGAGACTGTCATTGATAGGATTTATCATATCGATCGCGGTTACGAGTGTATTGAAGAAAAACTGCAGCAGTTGGGCGCCTCGATTCGTCGAGTGCCCTCCTAATAAATTATTTGAGACTAGGTCATGATTACCATCGCCCTGACGAAGGGAAGAATACTTTCTGAGACGCTGCCTCTTCTGGCGGCGGCGGGCATCGTGCCGGATTCTGACATCACTAAAAGCCGGAAACTGATATTCGAAACTAACAGAGAAGATATTCGTCTCGTAGTGCTGAGGGGTTCAGATGTTCCGACCTATGTAAAACGCGGATCGGCAGACCTGGGGATTGCCGGCAAAGATATGTTGATGGAGACTGGTGGGGACAACCTCTACGAGTTACTCGATTTGAATATAGCCAGATGCAGGCTAATGACCGCTGCGGTAAAAGGACGAGAACCCATTCAGGGAAAAACTCGTGTCGCAACAAAATTTACCGAAGTTGCGCGCCGCTACTATGCTTCCCAAAAGCGTCAAGTCGAACTTGTTAAGCTCTATGGCGCCATGGAGGTTGCTCCTTTGCTCGACCTCGCCGACGAGATAGTCGACATCGTAGATACAGGTAATACGCTGATAGCGAACGGTTTAGAGCCCCTGGACCTGATTGCAGATATTTCCTCTCGTCTTATCGTTAATAAAGCCTCTTTCAAAATCAAAAACGCTCAATTGATGCCAATTGTTGAAAATATTCAATCTGAGCTAGGTGTTAGTCAGTGAGCTTGGAAATACTCAAACTGTCATCTAGACAGCCAGATTTTGATGAGCTTCTTGCAAAACGCACCGCATGGGATGAAGCCGGTGTGGATTCGATAGAGGTCTGGGTATCAGAGGCAATAGAAAAGGTGCGTGCTCAGGGTGATGAGGCATTGCTTGATTTCACTCGAGAGCTGGATCGCTGGGAGGTTTCAGAAGCGTCTGGTCTTGAGGTCGGTGAAGAAGAAATAGAGCAAGCTATTGCGGCTTGTGCATCAGAAGAGCTAGAGGCTCTCAAAACAGCAGCTGAACGCATTGAAGAATATCACTCGCACCAGCTTCAAGAGTCCTGGAGCTATCAGGACGAATTGGGCAATTGGTTAGGTCAGCAGGTGAGTTCGATAGAGAAGGTTGGGCTTTATGTGCCAGGGGGTAAAGCCTCATATCCGTCCTCTGTGTTAATGAACGCTATACCTGCCAAGGTGGCTGGGGTAGAGCAAATGACAATGGTGACCCCTACGCCTGGAGGTGAATACAATCCACTTGTATTCGCTGCGGCTCGAATCGCTGGGGTCGATCGAATATTTCGGGTTGGCGGTGCTCAGGCTATCGCCGCACTTGCACTTGGTACTCAGACTATCCCTAAGGTCGATAAAATTGTCGGACCAGGAAACAGCTATGTGGCAGCGGCTAAACGGCAACTCTTTGGTAGGGTTGGTATCGATATGGTGGCCGGACCCTCAGAGATTCTGGTAATAGCCGATGGCTCCGCCGATCCAGAGTGGGTGGCTATGGATCTACTCTCCCAAGCTGAGCACGATGAAGTGGCCCAAGCGATATTGATCACTCCTGATGCTAACTATCTTGAACAGGTGGCGGGGCAGTTGGATACTTTGCTCGGTAGTCTTGAGCGAGAGAGCGTTGCGCGTATCAGCTTAAAAAATAGAGGTCTTCTAATTGAATCAGGAGATATTGCTGATGCCGTTGAGATATCCAACCGGTTAGCTCCAGAGCATTTGGAGCTCGCTGTTGAGGATGCTGAAAGCTGGCTACCTAAAATTAAAAACGCTGGCGCAATATTTTTAGGCGCATATTCGCCCGAAGCGGTCGGTGACTATAGTGCTGGTCCAAGCCACGTTCTACCTACCTCGGCAACGGCGAGATTTTCTTCGCCGTTGGGCGTCTACGATTTTCAAAAACGTTCTTCAGTGATTGGTTGTTCTCAAGAAGGGGCTTCGAGTCTCGCAAAGGTAGCCTCGACTTTGGCTCGCAGCGAATCACTCACTGCGCATGCTAGATCTGCGGAGTATCGGATCAAAGAACTAAATGATTAATGGTATTCGCTAGCGAAAAGTTATTCGCTGGGGAGCAGTGCCGCTCGAACCTGAATATTTAATCGCCGGCCTTCCCGTAAAACTGCAAAGGAAAGCAGTTCTCCTGGCCTGGTCCCGGAGATCACTTCCTGCACCTGGCGACCATCGATCAGGTCTTCTCCATTTATTCCCACCAGAATGTCTCCAGGTTCCATTCCTGCAGAGAGCGCCGGGCCATTAGGCTCGACGCTACCTACTATCATGGCTCTGGTGTCACCCAGACCCAAGGCCAGTGCATCCTGAGTGCTAAGTTCGCCGGCCGAAATACCGACCCAGCCACGAATCACCGAGCCGTTTTCGACGATCTGTCTTAGCACTTCAATAGCGATATCTACCGGAATAGTGAAGCTAATGCCTTCCGCAGCCAGTGTGCTGGCCGTATTGATTCCGATAAGATTTCCGTAAGCGTCGATTAATGCGCCTCCGGAGTTGCCTTCATTGATTGCGGCGTCAGTTTGAAGGAAGTTGAGGTATCCGCTTAGCTGCATAATGTTTCGGCCGGTAGCGCTAACAATTCCTTGAGTCACTGTCTGTCCCTGCCCAAATGGGTTTCCTATTGCCAAAACAATATCGCCCACCTCTACGCTGTTTGAGTCCGCGATGGTAAAAGCCGTTAGATCCTCGAGGTCGGTAATTAGAACAGCCAGATCTGTCTCAGAGTCAACACCGACAACCTGAGCAATGGCCTGCTTCCCGTCGGCTACAACCAAAATTTCGTCAGCCCCTTCGATAATGTGTCGGTTGGTGAGAATATAGCCCTCACCACTGACCACTACTCCGGCTCCGGAGTTCAAATCGCGTTGCTCCTGGTTTGATTGGCTGTCAAAGAAGCGCCTAAAAAAGGGATCGTCGAAAATCTGATTTTGCGCGGTGGGGACTGGAATGCTGGCGTAAATACTAACAACTGAAGGTGCTGCCCTGCGGACGGCGCCGGAATAGGACACCGGGCCGACCCAACTATCGCTGAGATTAGCAGGAGCCGTTTCCTGAATCTGTGGCTGAGAGGGTGTTAACCCTAAGCGTTGAGGAGCGACAAAGACCAGCAACAGGGCAAATAAAAGTCCACAAAGTGCTGGCCAGAAATAGCTGTAAAAATTGCGCTTAGATAGCATTAATGGAAAGTCTCTAGTCTGTATTTTCTTTGTCTAATCTTAATAATATCTCTCACAAGGCATCGAATAGTGTTCCGTGTCTGTGCAAGGTAAAATCTGCGACCCAAAAGTGTCACCTATTGCTCGCAGCAACGCAAACAGGGGAA
>JABJGI010000083.1 GCA_018662305.1 Porticoccaceae bacterium
ACTTTGTATTGTTCTTTTGAGTTATAGAGCGAATAGGCAGCACCCTTGGCACCGGCTCTTCCGGTACGTCCGATACGGTGGGTGTGCACCTCGTTTTCCTGAGCAATATGGTAGTTAATGACCGCATCAACCGAATCTATATCCAGCCCCCGTGCGGCAACGTCTGTCGCCACCATGACCGATATGCTTTTGTTGGAAAATCGAATCAGCGTCTGATCTCGATCTCTCTGATCCAAGTCGCCGTGCAGTGCCGCGACGCTAAAATTACTTTGTTTGAGTGCCTCAGCCAGCTCCTTGGTCTCACGCTTGGTATTGCAAAATATCAGTGCCGACTCCGGCTGATGTTCGAGCAACAACAAACGAACCCCATCAAATCTCTCGTCTTTGCTTTCTATCTGATAAAAATGTTGCTCAATACTAGAGTCATCATGAGTGGATTCAACCTTGATCAACTCGGGCTGATCCATAATACGCCTGGCAATAGCTTGAATCTCAATTGGATAAGTCGCACTAAAGAGTAAGGTCTGCCTTTGCTTGGGAATCTGCTTCACTATTTTTTCCAGCGTTTCTTGAAACCCCATTTCCAACATACGGTCAGCTTCATCGAGCACAAGACAGCTAACCTTATCTAGCGTTAAACGCCCGCGATAAAGATGATCCTCAATGCGCCCAGGCGTACCTACTACGATATGAGCACCGCTCTGAAGTGAACTAATTTGTGGCCCCATAGGCACACCGCCACAGAGTGTTAACACTTTGATATTGGGGATGGTTCGAGCCAGTTTGCGAAGTTGCTTTGCTACCTGGTCGGCAAGCTCTCGGGTGGGACAAAGCACCAAGGACTGAACCTGATAAAGCTCTGAGTCCAACCTGGACAACAGACCCAGACCGAAGGCTGCGGTTTTCCCAGACCCTGTTTTTGCCTGGCCGATCAAATCGCTGCCAGCGAACACATGGGGTAATGCCTTAGCCTGGATGGGAGTCATGGTCTCGTAGCCAAGTGATTGCAGATTTTTCTGCAATTCTTGCGAGAGTGGAAGATTGGAAAAACTGTCTGAATTCGGGCTCAAGTTATTAAGCCAACAACATAAATACGGAACGAATACTCAGATAGATAAGTATCAAACTGCTGAGAAAGAATACCGCAGCCCAAAACCAGGCCAGGCGATAACGAAAGTTCATTGCAATGCGCCTAAAAAGTCGGGTTCCTGCCACTGGTTTTTGCGGCACCTCGCGAAAATTACTAGAAATCCCCAGCAAACAGATTGACCAGCCCAAGAGCACCATAGTTGGCAAAAGATATCGATCCGCCTCAGCAGTTCCCTGCAATATAAAATAGAAAAACAGCACAACAGAAAGTAGGGATAAACCCCAATTGAGGATCCTAAACTTATAGGCCGATCGGGCTATGGACTGAATTAAGTTGAGTAATTTCATTGGCTCAAAATAAACCCCGCAAATGCGGGGCCTATTAATTGATATTTCGCCAGTTAACCTGCAAGAGCCAACTGATAGAACTGATCTTCTACCTCGCTGGTCCAGCCGAAAGGGTCTTCAGTACGCCGCTCCTGAATATCGAGTAAGCCTCGGCGTAGCTCAGCAGCAACAACATCGGATTGAGACAACTCGTAGGCTGTACCATCCGCCTCAGCGATATCACTGATAGGACTGACGATTGCCGCTGTTCCACATGCAAAGGCTTCGACACAACTGCCAGACTTGATATCGGCAAGGAGTTCCTCAATTGGCATGGTTCGCTCAACTACTTCATATCCCTTGTGACGCGCCAGCTGAATAACTGAATCCCGGGTAATGCCCTTGAGGAAAGATGGCGTCAGTCGAGGGGTGTGCAGCTCACCATCAATCAATGCGAAAACATTCATACCGGAAAGCTCTTCAATGTCTTTCATATTGCGCGGGTCTAACCAAAGCGATTGGTGATAGCCCATCGCCTGTGTTCTCTGCGCCGATTCTGTCGCCGCGGCGTAGTTTCCACCAGTCTTTGCTGCACCCGTTCCGCCCACTGCAGCACGACAGCCTTCTCGCTCAATAAGTACCTTCATCTCTCCGGCGTGGTAAGCCTCGGATGGGCTGGCGATAACAATAAAGGCATATTCACTGGAAGGCCCCATACCCAAGGCGCCGGTTAAGCCGATCATAAAGGGCCGCAAATAGAGGGATTGCCCAGCCTGCGTCGGAATCAGTGGTTCACTCAATGCGGTAACCACGCTGATACCCTCCATAAAGAGATCAGCCGGAATCTCTGGCATACACATGCGACGAGCAGAAAAGTTCAGCCGATCATGGTTGTCCAAAGGACGAAAAAAATTGGCTCGCGGATTATCAATTTTGTAAGCCTTGAGACCTTCAAAAACCTCTTGAGCGTAATGCAGAACCTTGGCGGCTGGATCAATTTCTATATTTTGGTACGGAAGTGCACGCCCCTGCTGCCAGGCACCATCTCGATAGTCGACGCGATACATCACCGGAGATTTGACCTGACCAAACCCGAGAGAAGTAGGCGCGCTAAAGCCCGCCATCGCTGCCGCTATTCCTGAATCGATGATGCAATTACTCATAACTATCTTAAAATCTATCTGTTTATCTAGGCTGAATTCAATATTTTCCCAAACCGAATTCACTACCAGACTGCAATGAATTCCGAATGACATCTCTATTAAAACGCCAAAAGGTCGGGAATTATAGGGAAGCTCGGCCTTATTTGCTGAAATTTTTCCTAGCCCTGATCTGGAACACTTCAGAGGTGGTTAAAATTGCGTTTATTGTGCACCCGCCTATAATCGTGCCTGCAAATTAATTCCCCTTTTTCAGGTACTCCAGTGCGAATAAATGACCTATCTCCAGACGCGTTAACGGCTCTTCAGGCCGAGGTTCAACAGCGTTATCAGTCCTTAAAGAATGAAGGACTTAACCTCGACCTAACTCGCGGAAAACCCGCTTCCGACCAGCTCGATCTGTCTGATCAGCTCGATGGAATTCTCCAAGGAGACTATTCCTCGGAAGGCCCAGATGTGCGCAATTACGGTGATGTGTGGGGAATCCCGGAAGCGCGCAGACTCGGCGCTGAAATCATGGGCACCAAAGCCGAAGAGGTGCTCACCGGCGGAAACGCCAGCCTGACCCTGATGTTTTTCACTGTGCTCTACCACATGCAAAAAGGTTGGAAGGGCGCAGATTCGGCCTGGTCAAATAACCCCAAGGCAAAGATGATCTTCGCCGTACCGGGCTACGATCGCCACTTTACTATTTGCGAGACTCTGGGTCTGGATATGGTTACTGTACCCATGACAGACAACGGCCCGGATATGGATGCTGTTGAAGAGCTGGTGCGTACCGACCCCGATGTTGTTGGCCTATGGGGCGTTCCCAAGTACTCTAATCCGACCGGCTGTATCTACTCTGAAGAAACCGTAGACAGAATCGCTGCACTAGGAAAAATCGCCAATCCCAATTTCAAAGTGCTTATGGACAACGCTTACGCCGTCCACGATCTAAACTATCCGGCTCCGCAGCTACCTAACATGATGGATGCGGCTCGACGTCACGGCACTGAAAGTAGCCTTTGGTTATTTGCCTCCACCTCAAAAGTTACATTCTCTGGTGGCGGCATTAGCTGGGTTGCTTCCAGTCCTGAAAACCTGGCGGATTACGCAAAATATATTGTTTCAGCAGTGATTGGCTTTGATCGTGTTAACCAATTACGCCATGCACGAATGCTGCCGGATATGGATGCGGTAACCGAGCATATGAAAAAACACGCTGATTTGATCAAGCCCAAGTTTGATGTAGTGCGGGAAACCCTAGCTCGTGAACTTAGCGACGATTTTGGCCAGTGGAATGATCCAGAGGGTGGCTACTTTACTTCCTTCGATTCTCGTCCAGGTTTAGCCACAGAGATTATTCGGCTAGCTGGCGAAGCAGGCGTAAAACTTACTCCGGCCGGTTCTACCTTTCCTCACAAAAAGGACCCAGAGAACCGCAATATCCGGATTGCGCCTACGGCTCCACCTCTGGAAGAAATCACCAAGGCTGTTGAAGTTTTTGCAGTTTGTGTGCAGCTAGCAACTTTGAATAGCATGTCTTAAGAAATTTCTTCTGCCACAAAAAAGCCCAGCTAATTAGCTGGGCTTTTTTATTCACCACTAGGCTTCGGCGGAGAGGGATTCAGGTTGGATATTGGGTGTGGAAACTGCGCCACTTTGTCAGTGGTCTTGATATCAGACACTTTAACCTGCCCTTCTTTGTCCACTTCATCGATACGAACAAGTGAGTGCATAGGAATATAAGAGCGCTTAACTCCATCGAATTCCGTTTTTAGCTTCTCTTCCGCTGGATCAACAACAATTTGTGTTCTCTCGCCAAAAACAAAATCCTCGACCTCGATAAATCCCATCAGATCGCTCTGAAATATCTGTCGGGCAAAGACTTCATATATTTGCCCTTGGTTATAGAAGACGACTCGGTAAATAGGTTGTTTGGCCATAATTGTTCTTTATATTTTGATAGCAGAAGTATACAGACCCTTGAATGGGGATTATTTTGCGGAATTAAAGTATCGGAGAGGATTATCTTCCTCAGCGGAGCGGGATAGTTGAAAATTCTCACCCTCAGGTTTAATTCACTCGCATGGAAAGGCCCGCTATAATCCCGCGCCCTTACAAATAGACGCTAGTTCGGCGAAGAACCTTTGAAAAAGCTATTTATCCAGACCCATGGCTGCCAGATGAACGAATATGATTCTGATCGTATGCGTGACCTGCTGGGTGACAGTCACGGGATGGTGCAAACGGATAACGCTGAAGAAGCGGATGTACTGCTGCTCAACACCTGTTCGATTCGCGAAAAGGCTCAGGAAAAGGTGTTCCATCAGCTAGGCCGATGGCGCAGCCTGAAAGAACAAAATCCCGATCTTGTAATTGGTGTTGGCGGCTGCGTTGCTAGTCAGGAAGGTAGCGCTATTGCAGACCGTGCTCCCTATGTGGATTTAATTTTTGGCCCACAAACACTGCACCGATTGCCCGAGTTATTGGCTGAACGTGCGTCCGATAGCAGCAAGCCGGCAATGGATATCAGCTTCCCCGAGGTGGAGAAATTTGATCACCTTCCAAAACCCCATGCCGACGGAGTAACTGCCTATGTATCGGTTATGGAAGGTTGCTCCAAGTACTGCACTTTTTGCGTAGTGCCCTACACACGGGGTGAAGAAGTTAGCCGCCCCCTGATGCAAGTACTGGAAGAAGTGGCCCAGTTGGCCGCCCAGGGAGTGCGAGAAATCAATCTGCTGGGCCAAAACGTCAACGCCTACCGAGGTGAAATGCCGGAAGGAGACTCGCAAACCGGTGGCATCGCACGGCTTTCAGATCTCATTCGCATGGTAGCTGCTGTCGAAGGCATTGATAGAATTCGTTTTACCACTTCGCATCCGGTGGAATTCACGGACGACCTAATCGCTGTATACGCGGATGTTCCCGAACTGGTTAGTCACCTCCACCTACCTGTGCAGAGCGGCTCTGACCGGATATTGGCTCAGATGAAGCGCAACCACACAGTGTTGGAATACAAATCCAAAATTCGTGCTCTGCGTAAAATTCGTCCGGGAATCAGCATTTCTTCAGATTTTATTGTCGGCTTCCCCGGAGAATCGGAGAAAGACTTCCGAGACACCATGAAACTGATCGAAGAGATCGGTTTTGATACTTCCTTCAGTTTTGTCTATAGCGCGCGTCCAGGCACGCCCGCTGCGGAATATCCCGACAATATTGACGAAGCGACCAAGAAAAAGTGGTTACAAGAACTGCAAACGGCGATCCAAAGTCACGCGCGACAAATTAGTGCTGCCATGGTGGGAACTGAGGTCAACTGTTTGGTAACCGGCTTCTCTCGCAAGGACCCCGGGCAGCTTCAGGCGCGCACAGAGAACAACCGTGTCGTGAATTTTTCCTGCACTGATGCGGGCTTGATTGGACAATTTGTCAAACTGCGCATTGGTGAAGCACTTCCAAACTCACTGCGCGGCGAGCTGGCCTAGGGCTGTTAATTCTCTGGCTCAGGGCTGTGATTAGCGCTATTCTTTTTCTCCCATAAGTATCTCCCCTCTAATAAAGGGGGTTAATAAAGTAAATTTGAGTTCAACTGCCCAACCTATCAGTCCTTCCTCCTCCGTAACAAAAGTGGAAATAGTGCTGGAGCCAAACGATGCCAGACGCCTGTCAAGTCTCTGCGGCCAATTTAACAAGCACATTCGACAGATCGAAGAACGGCTGGGAATTCGAATTAGCAATCGCGCCAACCGTTTTATTTGCGAGGGCGACAGCGAGATAGCTGAATCCAGCACCAAACTTCTGCAAAATCTCTACCATATGACAACTTCCAAAGAACCACTTACACCAGATCAAGTACACCTCGAATTGCAGAGCTCAGCCATTGCGGAGCTCTCTACAGCTGAGCCCGCCGATCCATCAGGCAATTCGAAGGGAATCTCCATCCGTACCAAAAAAGAAATTATTCGACCTCAGGGCGCCAACCAGAAGCGTTATGTGGAACGAATTCGAAGTCACGATATTAACTTTGGCGTCGGGCCGGCGGGCACCGGCAAGACATATCTCGCGGTCGCCTGCGCGGTCGAAGCCTTTATTAAAGATGATGTCGAACGCATTTTGCTGGTTCGCCCAGCAGTAGAGGCAGGAGAAAAGCTAGGGTTTCTCCCAGGAGATCTGACACAAAAAGTCGACCCTTATCTGCGCCCCCTCTATGACGCCCTCTACGAGATGATGGGATTCGAAACTGTCGCTCGCTTGATTGAACGCAATATTATTGAGGTAGCACCTCTGGCATTTATGCGGGGCCGGACCCTAAACCATGCCTATGTAATTCTAGATGAAGCCCAAAACACGACAAAAGAGCAGATGAAGATGTTTCTGACGCGCATTGGTTTCGGCTCCACCGCAATTATTACCGGCGATGTGACCCAAATTGATCTACCCAAGAATTTTCCTTCCGGGTTAATTCACTCCTCGAGAGTTCTAACGGATGTGGAAGGTATTAGCACCACCAGATTTACCTCCAGCGATGTGGTTCGTCATCCCTTAGTACAGCGTATTGTTGAAGCTTACGAACAATACAACGAAGACTGAACAACATATGATTCTGAACTTTCAGCTGGCTGAAAATAGGAGCGAAGTACCCACCGAAGAAAACTTTCTTGGATGGGCAGGCGCCGCTTTGAAACACCTGGAGCAAGACAATTCAAAGGAAGTAAGCCTCTGCATTCGCGTGGTCGACGAAGAAGAAATTTCTAAACTAAATCAAGACTATAGAAATAAATCCGGCAGCACTAACGTACTAAGCTTTCCTCAGGAAATTCCTGAACAAATTTCGGCTGCAATTCATGAAAAAGCGCTCGGCGATATCCTATTGTGTGCCCCCGTCATTGAGCGGGAAGCAGAAGAACAAGGCAAAACATCCATAGCTCACTGGGCTCATCTCACCATTCACGGCGTCCTGCATCTGCTCGATTATGACCATGAAACCACTGCGGAAGCCGAGCAAATGGAGAGCCTGGAGATTGCCATTCTCAATCAATTAGGGTTTGCTAACCCCTACGAAACTAATTCCTGAACTAAAAAGGACTTATAAAAGCTAAATGAGCGACGACAAACCTCCATCGACACAGGCCAGCTGGATGACCCGGCTGGTCAATCTACTTTCGCCGACGCCCGATAATCGCGAGCAGCTGTCGGCTATTTTGCAAAAATCTCACGAGTCTCAAGTAATTGACCGGGATGCGCTGGAAATTATGGAGGGCGCGCTTCGAGTTGGTGAAACTCATGCGCGCGAGATTATGATTCCGCGCTCACAAATGGAGGTAATTCAGTCCGATGCAAAAATCGTTGATGTGCTTCCCAAAATAATTGAAACCGGACACTCACGCTTTCCTGTCGTCGGTGAATCTTCCGAGGACATTATCGGAATTTTACTAGCCAAGGACTTACTTTCGCTGGTTCTAGAAGACAGCAAAAACATCGATATATGTTCAATGGTACGACCGGCCACCATCATTCCGGAGAGTAAACGACTAGGTGTATTACTGCGCGAATTTCGTGAGCAACGCTACCATATGGCTATGGTTGTCGATGAGTACGGTAGCGTATCTGGCCTACTCACCATCGAAGATATACTCGAAGAAATTGTGGGTGAAATAGAAGATGAAACCGACGAAGAAGAATTGCCGCAAATTCGTCGTCTCGACGACAAGCATTGGCTGGTAGAAGCGCAAACCGAAGTTGAAGATTTTAACGAAGAGTTTGAAACCGGCTTAAGTGAGGAAGAGTTCGATACTATTGGAGGCATTCTCACGAACAAGCTTGGCCATCTGCCAGTTGTCGGTGAAAAAATCACTATTGAAAATCTCAGGTTCGAGGTTGTCGAAGCAGATGATCGTAAAATCGAGCTGCTCAAACTAAAGTTTCTGACCGAGTAAATAGCTCATCCAGATCTTTGCCATTGTTCAATCCTAGAAAAATACTGGAAAGATCCGCCGCCCTGATTGCCGGCGCATTGGTTCCTCTTTCTCTTGCCCCTTACAACATACTTTTTCTAAGCTTTCTTAGTCTGACGGCTTTTGCCTGGCTGATTCTGCGAGCGCAAAGTAAAAAAGAGCTCTTCATCACCGCTATGTGTTTTGGTACTGGTCTTTTTGCAGTGGGTGTGTCCTGGGTTTATGTGAGCATCCACGTCTATGGCGAAGCCACACCCATTTTGGCCGCCCTGATGACGATGATTTTTGTCTTATTCCTTGCGGCGCTCTTTGCCCTTCCCTGGATTCTGCTCAAATTTACGCCGAGGCGAGCAATCGACCAAGCACTCTGTTTTGCCGCAATTTGGTTGTTGGCGGAATGGATCCGAGGCTGGATTCTCACCGGATTCCCCTGGCTATATGTTGGGCAGGGGCATCTTGTTTCGCCACTATCAGGATGGCTGCCTATCCTTGGCTCACTCGGAGTCGGGTTTTTACATGCACTACTCTGCGCGACCCTCGCTCTTGCAATCAATAACGGCATCCAAAAGGTAAAAATCACTATTCCCACAATGGTGGCTTATGGCCTGGTGCTCGCTATTCTGATTCTGAGCCCTCTGCTCAGCCGACTTGAGTGGACCACAGCTCTCGACCCTATCGAGGTTAGCCTGATACAACCCAATATTCCTTTGGAAGATAAATGGGACGCAGATCTGCGTGACGCAAACCTGCAAATACTTCTCGATCTCAGCGAAGGCTCCTGGAACAGCGACATTTTGGTCTGGCCGGAAGCGGCATTACCGCTAGCAACACTCTCGTCCACTGCTAGCGCTCAAACCCTGCAGGAGGTATCCAGCTTTCTCGGCCCAGAAACTTCATTGGTTACCGGCCGGTTGGTCTATGACTCCATCTATCGACGCTTCCACAACGACGTCATTGGACTGGGTCAGGGAGAAGGCGAATACACAAAGCGTCGTTTGGTGCCCTTTGGCGAATATGTCCCATTGGAAGGCCTGCTGCGAGGGCTGATTGAGTTCTTCGATTTACCCATGTCGGTAATCACAGCCGGAGACCCCGATCAGGAACACCTCAAAGCGGGAGAGTTGAGCGTAGCGATTGCCCTTTGCTACGAAATTGCCTACGGCAACCAGGTCGCACTAGACAGCCGCAATGCCAACCTTCTGGTGACCGTCAGCAACGACACTTGGTTTGGTGAATCCATCGGCCCACACCAGCACTTTCAGATCGCTCAAATACGCGCTCGCGAAACCAGCAAGCCGGTTCTGCGCGGGACAAATAACGGTGTCACGGGAGTTATCGACGCTCGCGGGCAGATAGTAGCGAGTAGTGAACAATTTGTCGCAACCGCTCTAACCAGCCAACTAACCCCCCATTCGGGCTCGACTCCTTTCGCCCGTTGGGGAGAATCACCCTTGGTGGCCTTACTAATCTTTGTATTTATTTTTTCTCTCGGGCGGCGCAGCAGCTAATAGTTTCGTTAGCGGTGGGCTAAACTCTAGGACTGAAATGTCCGGATTACCGAGATGAAAATCAAGACCTTCTCTCAGAAGTTGAGACCCTCGAAGCTTCTATTACTGAGGCTCCTATCTGTATTGGCAATATCGGCGCTATTGCTCGCGGGTTGCTCGCGGGATTCTTCCAGCGGCACACCAAATAGAGAAACCGCAGAAGACATACGCGAGCAGATAGTTACCGAAACCGGTATCGATCTAGTTCCACTGGATTTCTTTGATTGGGATCTGACCTTGTCTGATCTAGCTGGCCAGGTTGTGGTCATGCACTTTTGGGCAAGCTGGTGTGTTCCTTGCACTGAGGGCTTTTCAGCAATACTGGATGCATCCAATAATCTACCAGTCGAAGATGTACGCTTTATCTCGGTAAATCTCGACGACTATCTGGACGAAGAATCCTATATCTCTGCTCTGGATTTCCTAAGCTTCAGCAATGCTCAAATAGAGAACTATCAGCTCCAGCATGATCTCCTGGAGATCTATTCATTCTTCGGTTTGGAAAACATTCCGACGACCATCATTTACGCCAGATCTGGTAGCGAACAGGGTCGGCTCGGCAACGAGGGTGACCTGTTCGAGCCTCTATTACTGCAAGCGATTAATCAGGCTTTGGCGGTACCTCTTGAAGAATAAATTTATTTACGCAAACAGCTCCTGATTTGCACGGGATTTCTCCCCAAAATTCGAGGATAATGCCACTTCTCATTTACAGGGTGTCGCTGACGCTTTTACCCTTGGTCGCAGACGCTTTATAACCTATTTATCGACTGGCCAAAGAGCCAGACTCAGGAATTACGATGCAGGATTACGATCCTCGCGCTATCGAAAAAGAAGCGCAGGAATATTGGCAGCAACAAAAAATATTCGAAGTGACAGAAGACCCAGATCGGGAGAAGTACTACTGTCTTGCCATGTTCCCCTACCCAAGCGGCAAGCTGCATATGGGCCATGTGCGCAATTACACCATTACCGACGTAATCTCGCGTTACCAGAAGATGCTCGGCAAAAATGTGTTGCACCCAATGGGTTGGGACGCCTTTGGCCTTCCTGCCGAAAACGCGGCCATTCAGAATAAAACTGCGCCCGCGGCCTGGACCGAGCAAAACATCGCCTATATGAAAAACCAGCTCGAAGCTCTTGGTTTTGGGTTGGATTGGAGCAGAGAATTGCGAACCTGTGACCCAGACTACTATCGTTGGGAGCAGTGGTTCTTCACCCGCTTGGTGGAGAAAGGCCTAGCCTATCGCAAGGTTGCCGCTGTGAACTGGTGCCCCAAAGACGAAACCGTATTAGCCAACGAGCAGGTGGTGGAAGGCTGCTGCTGGCGATGTGATACGCCAGTCGTGCGCAAAGAAATTCCCCAGTGGTCGATCCGTATTACCGATTACGCCGAAGAACTCCTCAACGACCTCGATCAGCTAGACGAGTGGCCTGATCAGGTTCGCGCCATGCAAGCCAATTGGATTGGCAAGAGCCGCGGCCAGGAAATCGATTTTGATCTAATCGAATCAGTGGATGATGTTGAAACACTGCCTGTCTATACGACTCGACCGGACACATTGCTTGGGGTTACCTACCTCAGCATAGCTGCCACCCACCCAGTGGCCGAAGCATTGGCAAAAAACAATCCCGAGCTTGCCGACTTTATTCAGAGTTGTGCTGAACAGAGCACTGCCGAAGCGGATATGGCGGTAATGGAAAAACGCGGAATCACCACCGGGTTGACCTGTACACATCCTCTCACAGGAGAACAAGTCCCCGTCTGGATCGCCAACTATGTGCTGATGGACTACGGTTCTGGTGCCGTGATGGCCGTGCCTGCGCACGACCAACGCGACTACGAGTTTGCGCAAAAATACGATTTAGCGATCAAACAGGTGATTACTCCTGCAGGAGACGAGGTCATAAACCTGGACGCCGAAGCCTTTGTGGAAAAAGGAGTGCTGACAAATTCTGGCGATCAATATTCGGATTGGGATGGACTGGACTTCGAAACAGCCTTTGAAGCAATCGCCGATAAACTCGAGTCGTTGGGTAAAGGTCGAGTACAAACCAATTATCGTTTGCGCGACTGGGGTGTCTCCCGGCAACGCTACTGGGGTGCACCCATACCCATACTATTCACTGATGGTGAAGAGATTCCCGTACCCGCAGATCGCCTGCCCGTGGTATTGCCAGAAGATGTGGAAATGGACGGTGTGCAATCTCCAATCAAAGCCGATCCTGAATGGCGTAAAACGGATTACCAAGGTCAAGCGGCCGAACACGAAACAGATACCTTCGATACCTTTATGGAATCGTCTTGGTATTTTGCTCGCTTTACCTGCTCAGGTTTCGACGGCGGGATGATCGACCCAGAAAAGGCGAATTACTGGCTGCCCGTGGATCAATATGTAGGCGGTATTGAACACGCTATTTTGCACCTTCTCTACGCACGCTTTTTCAACAAGTTGATGCGCGATGAAGGCTTGGTGAACTGTGATGAACCCTTCAAACGGCTGCTCTGCCAGGGCATGGTATTGGCTCAGTCCTATTCCTATCTGGACGATCAGGGACACAAAGTTTGGGTCAATCCGGAAGAAGTTGATGTCGAGCGCGATGAGAAAAGCCAGATTGTTTCGGCAAAGCACAAGATAGACGGTCGCGAGTTGCAAGTTGGCGGCACTACCAAGATGTCGAAATCAAAGAACAATGGCGTCGACCCACAATCGGCAATCGATCAGTACGGTGCCGACACGGTTCGACTCTTTACCATGTTTGCCGCGCCTCCTGAGCAAACTCTGGAGTGGTCCGATGAAGGCGTTCAGGGCGCAGCACGATTTGTAAGGCGTCTGCATCGCTATTGCCAGGAAGCCGAAGGAATCAATCCAGAAAGCATTTCCTCGGCGCTGAACAAGGAAAATCTATCTTTGGCAGATACGAGCAATCTGGACGATAAGCAAAGCGAATTTCGACGCAATATTCAGATCGCATTGCAAAAGGCCAACTACGACTATTCCAGAAACCAGTTCAATACGGTGGTTTCAAGTTGTATGAAGATTCTCAACGAACTCTTTGACAACAAAGGCGCCGGCGCTGCGAGTATCGAGGGACTGGGTATTCTGCTCAGGCTGCTTTATCCCATCGCCCCGCATATCAGTCATCATCTTTGGCATCAGCTTGGTTTTGGTGCGGATATTCTCGATGCATCCTGGCCAGAGGTTGACGAGTCAGCACTGGTGCAAAACGAGATTGACTTAATGGTTCAGGTAAATGGCAAATTACGGGGCAAAATCAAAGTAAGCCCGGATGTTGATCAGGACACTGCTCAGGAAATCGCGCTGGCCGACCCAAGCGTGCAAAAGTTTACTGCGGATAAAACCCTGCGTAAGGTTATTCTTGTACCCGGAAGATTACTGAACCTCGTGGTAAATGATTAGATTGAAACGACAGCTAAAGTTAGTTTTGTTTATTGCGCTTATCGCATCAACAGCAAGCTGTGGCTGGGTACTTCGTGGAACACAGGTGGATGAAACACTGGCGATCAGTCAGCTCGCTTACGAAAGCGCGGTAAGCAATGGTCTATCCAGACTGCTCAATCAACACTTCCGGGACAGCTCCGCCGACGGTGACGAATACCTCCTCACCATAGTGAATGAAATTCAAATAGAACGAACCCAGAGCCTGACGCCAGCTATGCGCAGTAACCAACTGCGTATGGAGAAAAGAGTGCAGTACAACATTCAGGCAATTCACGGCGGTGGCGTAGAGGAGGGCACTGCTTTGACCTGGCGTGACCTGGACCAAGACGAATTTACTCCGAGCTCAACGGAGAGAGAAAAAGCCTATCTTCAGGAAGAAATTGACGAGGAAATAGTCGCGCAGCTCCTGCGCCATTTGGAGCGATTTGCCATCAACAATGCTGGCAACATTGAAGCGCGACGACGCGCAGACGAACAGCGGGAGCAAAATGCCCGCTAAGGCGGATCAACTCCCGGCAATTCTCGAACGGGGAATTGCGCCCATCTACCTCATTAGCGGCGACGAGCCGCTGCTCTCTCTGGAGTGTTGCGACTTGATTCGCAGCAAAGCCTTAGCGGAAGGTTATGCCGATCGACAGGTGTTCGACGCCGAGACTTTGAGCTGGGATCAAATCGTTAGCGAAACCCAGGCTATGTCACTATTCTCCGAAAAACGTGTCCTGGAAATCCGAATTAAAAATGGCAAGGTGGGCACAGAGGGCTCCAAAGTCCTGACAGAAATTTGCGAAAACCCACCAGAAGATATGTTGATTCTGGTAGACAGCGGCAAACTCGACCGGAACCAATTGCGTGCAAAGTGGGTAAAAAGCATCGATTCGGCTGGGGTACATGTACATATCTGGCCTATCAAACCCAAAGAGCTGCCCTACTGGCTCTCGGGACGACTCAGCCAAGCAGGTATAAAAGCTAATCGACAGGCTGTGAGTGTTTTGGCGGAGCGTGTTGAAGGCAATTTGCTGGCTGCCAAGCAGGAAATCGAAAAACTCAAACTTTTGTTAGAAACTGATGAAGTTGATGCGCCAGCCATGTCCGCCGCGGTAGCGGACAGTGCTCGCTATGATGTTTTTACGCTCCTCGATCGAATTCTGTCTGGCGAAGCGGACGAAGTGACCCGAACCCTTAAAGGCCTGAGAGAGGAAGGCAGCGATACCCTTTCTATTCTCTGGGCCATCTGCCGCGAACTGCGCATTTTGATTCAGGTTAGCGAAGGGCTACAAAGCGGGCAATCCATGGATACAGCCTGCCAAAAGGCGGGTGTCTGGAAAAACCGTCAACCTCTCGTGAGAGCCGCACTTCAAAGACTTAAACCAGGGCGACTAAACCTACTTTTAAGGCAAGCTCGGCTGGTAGATCAGCTATCGAAGGGAGCCAAAGATGGAGACCCTTGGCTGGAAATGGAAAATCTGGTTCTGACCTTTACTGGCCATCCGGCAAGAAATAATGAGGTTCA
>JABJGI010000047.1 GCA_018662305.1 Porticoccaceae bacterium
GATGCTGCCTGCCTGAAGCTTGCGTTGGAAACGGGTCGACGGGGCAAACTAAAGCATGTGGGATTATTTGCCGACGGTGTGGCGGTGGCCCAGATTGGCAAAGTTACTTTCCCGCTGCTCAAAGAATTGGTGGATGAAGTCGTCACTGTTTCCACGGATGAAATATGCGCCGCGATTAAGGATATATACGAGGACACCCGATCCATTGTTGAGCCTGCGGGAGCGCTTTCTGTTGCTGCTATAAAAAGTTATGCGGCTCGTACCGGCGTGCAAGGTAAGAATTTTGTTGGCATCAATTGCGGCGCCAACATGAATTTTGATCGCCTGCGCTATATCTCAGAGCGGACCGAAATCGGCGAAAAACGCGAAGCAGTCTTGGCAGTGACTATTCCAGAAAAACCTGGCAGCTTCCGCAAGTTCTGCAATGTTTTGGGCAAGCGCAACATCACCGAGTTTAACTATCGATATAGTGGTACTGAAGCTGGATCGGCGGAGGCTCAGATCTATGTGGGTGTGCAAATTGCTGAGCAGAAAGATCGAGAGATTCTGGTTTCAGAATTGGAGAGCGCGGGTTATCCGCTGTTGGATCTGACTGACAACGAACTGGCCAAGTTACATATCCGCTATATGGTGGGCGGCCATTCTGCGAGCGTGGGTGATGAGTTGATCTACCGTTTTGAATTTCCTGAAAGACCAGGCGCTTTAATGGCATTCCTGAAAACTTTGGGTTCAAAGTGGAATATATCCATGTTTCATTACCGAAATCATGGTGCAGCTTATGGACGGGTATTGCTGGGTTTGCAAGCGACAGCTGGTGATAGAAAGCAGGTTAAACAGACGCTGGATTCTCTCAACTACGAGTATTGGGAAGAAACAGATAACCCCGCTTACAAACTATTTCTTGGTTAGTACCCTTGAATCAATTTCTGATCAGCTCTCCATTCGGGAGCTGATCAGAATGACTTCTTTGTCCGTTACAACCGCATCCATTTTTGCGTCCCACTCCTCAGCTGTAATCCTATCTAACTGTTGAAAGGCATAGGCCACACCAACGACCAAGGGGCGGTCGCTGAGCGGTATGCTGGTGCTCAAAAACCTGTCGTAATATCCGCCACCCATGCCAATACGATTTCCTTGGTCATCAAAGGCCACTAGAGGAGTGAGTATGAGTGAATGTGCATCGAGCGGAACAACTTCATTGGGCTCTGGTTCCAGAATCCCAAATCGATTCTTTGTCAGGGGTTGGCCTGCCGACCACTTACAAAACTGCATTTGCCCCGCTTGCGAACCGATCACTGGCAGCGTCACCAGTTGTTGCTGTCCTAGCAGATACTCAATGGCTGGAGTTAGCCTGATCTCTCCGTCGCAACTCAAATAGTTCGCGACAGATCTCGCTTTGAGGAACCAAGCCTGGTCGCGGAGAATGTTTAATAAACTAAGGGCGCTGTCGTTGCGCTCTTTGTCACTAAGGAAGTTGCGCTTGGCGCGCATGGAATCACGGATTGTGTTGCGATCCTGCAAAACTGATGTCCGCTAAAACAGGGTTCGAGTCAGGTACTCTCCAATCATTTGGCGTGTTCCTGTTTTAAAGAATTAGGAAGCCCCGGAAATGCCGCAGTCCGATATGGCCCTTGAACCCGAATGGTTCAAGGCGGAAAATCAATCGGCATATCAGGCTTTCCGACGGGCGGACATGCACAACAATGACGAAGGAAGTTCCTAAAGGTTTGCTTATCGGCTCGAGGACGAATCAAACACACAAACATCCCAGGGTTGAACGGATTATAACGCTATTGGACTGAATTAACCTGACTGTTACTTAATTTAGCCGGCTGTCTAATTCGGGCAGTTCTTTGTCTTAACCAGCCAGAGGAGGCTTGAGGTTTTGTATCGCGGTGTCAATTTTGTCGCGCAGGCGTTCGATGCCAGAAGCAACCAATTCACTGGTAGCTCCTGAGTTTTGCGATTTCACCATGTCATGCGCGACGTTCAAACCTGCAATGATTGCAATGCGTTCTAAACCGATTACTCCACCGCTTTGGCGGATCTTCAGCATGTTTTGATTAAGCATACGAGCGGATTCGATTAGCTCCTCGCGCTCCTGAGGGTCGCAGGAAATTTGATACTGTTTATCGAGCAGCGTAATGGTTACTGTTTGTGCATCAGATGACATTGTTTGTCTCTACGACTCTTGCAGGGCTTTTAGACGTTCGACCATTTTTTCTACTCGAACGCGGGCGGCTTGAGTTTTCTCGATTAAGGAAGTGCGTTCTTCAAGCAATCCAGATTCGCGATCGCGAAGGTTTTCGTTTTCCTGCTGTAAATGCGCACAAAAACCGATAAGTTCATCGATCTTTTCTTCCAGCATTTTGAGGTTTTGTTCGCTCATTTTTTGACCATCTGTGTTCTCGACACACTATAGAGCCAGCGCATTGCAGCGTCAATTGAGCATTTTCATTGTGCTCTCCCGCTGTCGGCTACTTATGCCCTCCGGCTGTCGGCAACTGAAGCTCTGCTGTTAGAATGTATGCCATGACAGATACTCTTTCCTGGAACGATATCCATAGCAAACTTATCGAGATTGAGGCGCCGATTTCGGTGCCTGAATACCATGGCCATCTTATTGGTCGACATGTCGGTGGGCACGAAATTATCGGCTCGGCGGGCATGAAAATGATTTCTGAACTGACAGCCGTGCCCCTGCCGCGGTTAATTGAAGACGCCGACTTCTGGAAAGCGCATATGGCGCAATTAATCCAGAATTTTGAAAAAGAAAACTATGGTTTTCAGCCACTACTGCCAGACGATGATCTGACTTTAGCAGAACGCCTTTTTGGCCTTTCTAACTGGTGCACGGGTTTTTTAAACGGTGTGGGTTGTGCGCTTGATGCCAGCGCAGCTGCTGCACTCCTCAAAGACGACGACACCCTTTCGGACTTTACTGAGATCACCAATATCGATTTTGATGCCTCCGAAACCAATGAAAACGAAGCGCTTTACAACGAGCTGGTGGAGTACGTGCGCCTTGCGAGCCTGAATATGCATGAAAACTTAAAGGAGCTTTTGGCGCCCGAGCGGGACGAGTCGGAGTCGGTTCATTGAAAATCAAAGAATTGAAAACCAGTACGTCGATACAGGGCCATAGAAATTGAGCAAGATAGCTGATGAGCGAAATAAAAGACGCCGGAGCTTGATGCGTCAGATGGGCGAGGGTTCTATTGCCATCCTTCCCGGTGCCCATGAAGTGGTTAGAAGTCGGGACACACACTATCCTTTTCGGCAGGACTCAAATCTGGACTATCTGACAGGATTTCCCGAGCCGGAATCCATGGCGATATTTATTCCAGGCCGCCCGCAGGGCGAATTTATTATCTTTTGTCGGGACAAGGATCGAAGCCGAGAAATCTGGGATGGATTTCGTGCCGGCCCGGAAGGTGCACAAAGTGATTACGGAGCGGATGATGCATTTCCCATAAGTGATATGGATGACATCCTGCCGGGGCTTATCGAAGGCCGTGAAAAAGTCTATTACAGCATGGGTTCGCATCCTGATTTTGATACCAAGTTGTTGAATTGGATTAATCATATTCGGGCTCAGTCTCGCGCCGGAGTTTTGCCACCGGGTGAGATTATTGATCTCGAACATATGATCCACGAAATGCGCGTGATCAAGAGTACGGCAGAACTGGGGACTATGCGCAAGGCAGGCAAGATATCCGCCGAAGCACATTGCAAAGCATTGAGAGCCTGTAAGCCTGGAATGTTCGAGTATCAGCTGCAGGCTTTGATCGAACACGAATTTGCAGACAAGGGAGCTGCAGCTCCCGCTTACTCCAGCATAGTTGGCGGGGGGCAAAATGCTTGCATCCTCCATTACATTGAAAATAGAGCCCAGCTAAAGGATGGCGATTTGGTGCTAATAGATGCGGGTTGCGAGTACCAAGGCTATGCAGCAGATATCACTCGAACCTTTCCGGTGAATGGGCGCTATAGCGATGAACAGAAAGCAATTTATGACATCGTCTTGGAATCGCAGAAAGTAGCTATTGAGGCCTGTCGCATTGGTAATACTTACAACCAGCCCCACGAAGAAAGTCTAAGGGTCATCGTCGAGGGTTTAATTGAGCTCAAGTTACTCAAAGGCAGTGTGGAAGAATCGATCGAAAAAGGAAGCTATAAAGAATTCTATATGCATCGTGTTGGGCATTGGCTAGGCATGGATGTGCACGATGCGGGCGACTACAAAGTCGATGGTGCGGACAGCAGCTGGCGTGAATTTGAATCCGGCATGGTAACAACGGTGGAGCCGGGTATTTATATCCATGCCGACAACAAAAAAGTTGCCGCCAAGTGGCGCGGAATTGGCATCCGAATTGAAGACGATATTGTCATTAAGAAGAATGGACCGGAATCTATGACATCCGGCGTGCCAAAAGAAATTGATGAAATTGAACACCTGATGCAGGCCTGACAAATGCCCGATCGCATCCTTGTTGTAGGCACCGGTATGATCGGATCGACGCTGGTTCGAGCTCTACAGACCATTTTGCCTAAAGCCCAGATCCTTTGGGTGGGTGCTGAAAACAATAAACCCAATCCAGAAGCCGGTCGGGACGCCCGTGTTATCGCCTGTGCACCGAGCTCGAGAAAGTTGTTTGAGGACTTGGGTGTTTGGCAGAAATTACCTCAAGACCGAGTGGGCCCATACATCCGAATGTCGGTCTGGGACTACGACGGAACGGGGCAGGTTGATTTTTCTGCTGACGAACTATCTACGACAAAAGACTCTGAAGCTGGCGAACGGCAGCGGGCCTCTTTGGGGCATATTATTGAGAACTCGGTGCTACTCGAGGCTTTGGAAAAGAGCATTGACGAGTCTGATGTTGCGGTCGAGAGGCATATTCCCGCGAAAGTGGAGGGAATCGAGACATTAGAATCTGGTGAGATCAGAGTACGACTCGAGAGCGGCGTCGAATTGCTGGCCGATATGGTCTGCGCTGCCGACGGAGCTAACTCGCAGCTTCGAGATTGGATTGGGCTGTCCACCAAAGAGTGGTCATGCCAACAGCGCGCTTTGACCGCTGTGGTTAGCCACTCATCCAGTCATCAGCAGACGGCGTGGCAGGCATTTTTGCCGACGGGTCCACTGGCATTTTTGCCCCTGTCAGGAACAAAAGCAGGAACAAAAGCAGAAACAAAAGCGGAAGCAGTGGCTGAAACGAGCGCGGAACACCGATCTTCTATTATCTGGAGCCTTGATCTTGATGCTGTGGAAGATATCGAGAATCTGCAGGATGCCGATTTTTTGAAGCAGATAAATCGCTACATTCCCGCAGAGCTTGGTGAAGCAGTATCTGTTACTCCCCGCTTCGGATTTGATCTCCGACAAAAGTTGGCACAAGGCTACTACGACAAGAGAGTGTTGTTGGTAGGAGATTCGGCACACAATATTCACCCCTTGGCCGGACAGGGCGCCAATCTTGGGTTCTCCGATATTGCTGAATTAATGCTGCAGTGGCGTCGCGCTAGCTCACGCGGCGAGCCAGTTTGGAGCGATTCAGTCTTGCGCCGCTATCAGCGACAACGACGCTGGCAGAATCAGGCAATGGCGCTGTCTATGGATGTGTTCCGGCAGGGATTTGGTGTTCAGGAACCGCATTTGCGAGTGTTGCGCAATCAGCTCATGCATCTAATGCAGGGCCAGGATAGGTTGAAAAGAGCAATTGCCAAGGTTGCTACAGGTTCGGAAACCTAGCGATAAATGAACCCTAATCTCAGCCGAGTACTTTACTCTACAGTTTCTTATCTGCTTACGCCGGTAGCTCTTGCTCGACTCGGTATCAAGTCGCGAAAAAATTCCGGTTACCGCCAGAGTATTGGCGAACGTTTTGGTTTTATTGAGAATCCCGTGCGTCGTGCGAAGCACATTCATTTTCATGCAGTTTCAGTTGGTGAGACTCTCGCAGCGGAACCCATGATTAAGTCCCTTGCGGAGCAACACTCTGATCTAAGCATCAGCCTTTCGGTGACAACACCGACGGGCCGAGAGCAAGCTGAAAAGAGGCTGTCTCACCTGGCCGCGATCAGCTATCTACCCTTTGACACGCCGGGAGCGGTGAAGCGTTTTCTCGGAAGAATCCAACCCGATGTCCTAGTGATGGTTGAAACGGAGCTTTGGCCAAATTTGGTAGATCACTGCCGGAAGAAGGATATCGCTACCTTACTCCTGAACGGGCGTATGTCAGCCAAGTCAGCCAAGAACTACTTAAAGACTCCATCCCTGACTAAGCAGATGATGTCGCAAATTACACTGGTATTAGCCCAATTTGACGATGACGCTGCAAGATTTCTGCAGCTTGGCTGCTCGTCTGAAGCGGTAATTACCTCAGGCAACTTGAAGTTCGATATAGAACTTTCCGCAGAACTTGAAGCAGAAGCTCGGCAGCTCAAAGCGGCTTGGCAATTGGAGCAGAGGCCAGTATGGATCGCCGCCAGCACTCATCCCGGTGAGGAAGAGCAGATTCTCGAGGTGCACAAAGCTTTGCTTGATAGCCATCCAAATCTGTTTTTGATTTTGGCACCCCGACATCCAGACCGACGCTCCGAACTCGAGTCGGTTCTGCATGGTCAGGAGATGGATTTTGCCGTTCGAAGTGATTTGAACGCGAATAGTCACATCAGTGAAAATGCCAAAGTGCTGTTGGTAGATACCCTAGGTGAGCTGAATAAGTTTTATGGGCTTTCTGATCTCGCCTTTGTTGGTGGTTCTCTGATTCCCCATGGGGGGCACAACCCAATCGAACCCGCTCTGTGGGAGCTGCCCATATTGACCGGAATGCATTGCCACAACTTTATGGAAATTACCGACCAGCTAGTGGCCGCCGGATCGCTTCGACAGTGTGCGAATAATTTAGATTTGAGAGAGCGAATTTCGGAATTGTTGAGAAGCAAAGATATGCGTGAGCAAATAGGTAAATCATCACATCTAGTTCTTCAGGCAAATCAGGGCTCGCTAAAACGACAAAAGGCGCTAATTGAGCGCCTTTTGTATCCTTCTGCTGGATCAGTCTAGGGTAGGTACTGACCGCGCAAAACTTGGTTGTTGGCGTCCATCCAGCGATCAAGTTCTTGCAAATCTTCCACTGTCAAAATACCGGCCGAGCTCTTTAGACTAAGAACCCCTTCGATATAGTCGTATCGAGTATTCAAATAATTTCGAGTTGCGCTGTAGAGGGTACGCTCAGCCAATAACACATCAACCAGATTTCGGGTTCCCACCTCGTAACCGGCTCGGGTTGCTTCCAGGGCAGCTTCAGCAGATCGAATTGATTGCAGCCGGGCCTGTACCTGGGAGATGCTGACCATAACTTCAGTATGGCTAACACGAATGGACTGGCGCAGGTTTCGTTCCGTATTTGCGAATAATTCTTCCGCTTCAGTGAGGTTGTGGGTCGCCTGAACTCTTCTGGCCCAGGTGCTGCCGCCAGTGTAGGTAATAATTGGCACTTCGAGAGTGACCACAAATGAGCCGCCTTCATCATAAAAACCTGCGGCGCGGTCGGCGTCATTAATCCCTTCGAGGTTACCCCCATAACTGGCTGTTGCTTCAACTGTTGGATAGTAGCTGGTCCAGCTATCTTTTTTGCTGAGCTCTGCAGATTCGACAGATATTCGGGCTAAATCCAGAGTTTGGCTATTTGCCATTGAGAGTTCGACCCAGTCCGTAGATTCGGCTGGAGTAGGGGCAACCACAGGGTAGTTATCCATAAGCGGTGCGATGCTTAGATGGCTCTGACCTGTTAAAACCGTCAGTGCTTCGTATGCAATGGCCAGATTGCCTTGGGCATCCAGCTCCTGGGAAATTATGTCATCGTAAGAGGCTTGGGCTTCTAGAACATCGGTAATGGCAACCAGGCCAACATCAAATCGTTGTTGAGTTTGTTCCAGCTGAGATTCGATCGCCGCTTTTTCGGCGAGTACCGATTCCAGAGTATCCATGGCGCGCAGCACGTTGAGATAAGCGGAGACGCTATTTGTAATAAGGTCCTGTTCTTCCTGTTCCCAGCTCAGAAGGGCGCGATCAACACTGAGGTTGCCGCTGCGGTAGCTATACCAGTCAGAAAGATCAAAAAGTGTTTGCGAAATACTGGCTGAATAGCTGCTGGTAGTATCTGAACCCTGTGCAGCTGCTCCGACAGCGGTTGGCCCAAGTGGGTCGGAATATCTTGACTGAGCCGAAAGACGAACGTTCGGAAGAAGAGCCGATCGGCCGATGGCGCCGTTCTGCATATCGGATTGCAATGACGCGTAAGCGGCCCGATATTCTGGACTATTGGTTTTGGCTAACTCATAGACCTGCATCAGTGTATCTGCCGAGCTGGTAATTGAAGCTGAAGCAAAAGAAACCAAGCTTATGTTTCGCGCGATGCGAAATAATGTTTTCATTTAGAGATCCGTAGTTCCATGGTGTTCTGTAGCGCGCAGGAATGCTAACACAGGCGGCCTTTTTTTCACCTGTTAAGAATTGCTTAAAAGCGAGGGGCTTAGGTAAAGCCTGTGCATTTTTAGAGATCGTCTGATGAGTTTATAAGATTTGAAGGGAGTTGAAGAGATTTGAAGATAGAGCAACCAAAATTTGGCGCAGAAGATGTTGAAGTCCTAAAGGAAAGTCTCGCCTATCAAGGCTTCCACAGAATTAAGCAGATTAGGCTCAAACACAGGCTCTACAAGGGTGGCTGGAGTGAGGAGATGGAGCGCGAAGTAAGCGACCGAGGTTCCGCTGCCAGTGTCGTTGTTTACGACCCTACGCTTGAGGCGGTTTGCCTGGTAGAGCAATTTCGAATCGCTACCCACGGAAGCGGGAAGTCTCCCTGGTCTAGAGAGATTGTCGCCGGCATGATCGACAAAGAAGGCGAGCTTCCAGAGGAAGTCGTTCGACGAGAATTGGCGGAAGAGGCGGGCCTCATACCCGACTATCTTGAGAGAATAACCAGCTATTGGGTCAGCCCAGGAGGCTCCTCCGCGCGCATGCACATCTATATCGCTCTTTGTGATCTGAGCGAAGCAGGAGGTATTTATGGACTTGAGGACGAACACGAGGATATTCTTGCACTGGTTTCACCCTTGAAAACTGTGTACCAGTCTGCAATTGTTGGTGAATCGAGCAATGCAGCGACTCTTATCGGGCTACAATGGCTGACTTTAAACCAAGAACGCATGTACCATGTCTGGCATGCATTGAAGGGCAAGCAGGAGAATAGTGACCTCTAGCGTTGCAAATCAGGAAAACCACTTACTTACCGACCTCCATGGTCAGTGTGAGCTTAATTACCTTCGCTTAGAACAAATATTCCCCGATATGAGGGTAACTCTTAGTAAAGAGTTTTGCGCCGGCACTCGAGATAGCCTCCGCATGAGTATCGAGGTTATTGAGCTCGCCCCATACACAACTCTTCTCTCAGTTTCCGGTCAGGTTGCAGGCTTACCCTGGGCCGGCGACATGCAAATGGATGTGCATATGTACCACGACGCCAAAATGGCGGAGGTGTGTCGGTATAGCTCGCAAAAACTGCTTTTCATTCGTAATAGATATCCCAATGCACAGATGTTTCAGCGACATGAGAAGTGGCATGCGAATCAGTTCCTAGGTGTTTGGTTAGACCATTTTATTCATGCGGGTCGAAGCAGTGCATTGGGAACAGGCGCAGGTAAGGGATGACAAGAATAATTCAAGTTACCGATCCTCATATTGGTGCCACGCCGGACTACCGATTGGCAGGTGTGGATACTCGCCGAACCTTCGGTGAGGTGATGGAAAAAGTCAGAACTGAAAACGCCGATATCTTACTGATGACCGGAGATAACGCCGCTGACTACTCAGAGGGGGCGTACGAACATTTCTTTTCGGTGATGAGTAGCTTTGAGCAGCCTTATTACTGGGTTCCTGGTAATCACGACAAAATCTCTGCGGCGGAATCTGTGCCCGGTGGAAAGCCTTTTCGAAGAAGTGTGGAATTGGATCACTGGCAGCTAGTTTTCCTCGACTCAGTTATTCCGCGCTCACCCAATGGCCAGTTAGGAACCGAAGAGCTGCAGGCTTTGGAAAAGTGTTTGCAAGACAGCACCAGTGAAAACATCGCGATATTTTTGCATCACCACCCGGTGGATATTAACTGCGCATGGTTGGACCAGCAGCGCGTCAATGATTCAGACCAGTTTTTTGCCATTTTGGATAAGTTTCCGCAGGTCAGAGCGGTATTTTGGGGGCATATCCATCAGGAGTTTAATAGTAAACACCGAGATATTCTGTTGCATTCCTGTCCCTCGACCTGCATCCAGTTTTTACCCAACTCAGACGATTTTGCGCTAGATACTGAGTATCCAGGATATCGGGTAATCGAACTCAATGGGGATGGCAGCATTAATACCTATATTGAACGGGTTGAAGTTTCCGATATGGGTGTAGACCAGAATTGTCTGGGATACGAATAGACCTAAAATTTCTCCGCACTTCCATCTTGGATTCTATTGCACTAATTTTTGAGCTTTTTAAGCTCTTGGTTGTGCCGCAGAGAGGCGCTCTGAGTTACACTTGCTGCACCAGGTTACACCCCTAAAAAGCGTCAAAATATATGAGCGAAACCTATACCTCCGGTGATATTGAAGTACTCACTGGGCTCGACCCCGTTCGAAAACGGCCGGGAATGTATACGGATACCACAAGCCCGCGACACCTAGCGCAAGAGGTGATCGACAACGGCGTCGATGAAGCACTAGCTGGTCATGCTTCTAAAATAGATGTGCAGCTTCTTAAAGATGGATCCATCGTTGTCTTCGATGATGGGCGTGGTATGCCGGTGGATCCGCACCCCGAATTTAAGGTATCTGGCGTCGAAGTGATTTTGACGACACTCCATTCTGGTGGAAAATTCTCCAACAAAAGCTACAGCTTTTCCGGTGGATTGC
The DNA here is from genome assembly GCA_018662305.1 of Porticoccaceae bacterium. Lineage (GTDB taxonomy): Bacteria > Pseudomonadota > Gammaproteobacteria > Pseudomonadales > GM7GCV1 > JABJGI01. Next base: position 10,966 of record JABJGI010000047.1, read on the forward strand.
ACGGAGTGGGAGTGTCCGTGGTCAATGCGCTTTCCGAAAATTTTGAGGTAGAGATTCGTCGCGGCGGCAAGGTCCATCGCATGCAATTTTCTGACGGCGAAAAGAAAACCGAGCTTGAAGTGATTGATACCTGTGGACAGCGGAATACTGGAACAAAAATACAGTTCAAACCCGATCCCAAATACTTTGATACAGCGACCTTCCCGGTCAATGAGCTCAGGCACTTATTGCGCGCTAAAGCCATTCTCTGTTCTGGCCTGAAAGTTAGTTTCGACAACCAGATTAAAGGCGAGAAGGATGAATGGGTCTATGAAGATGGGCTCAAAGCCTATCTGGAGGAGCGAACTGACGGCTTGCCACGGCTACCTGAAGAGCCCTTTATGGGAACATCCAGTGGTGAGACTGAGAGTGTGGATTGGGCGCTGCAATGGCTTCCGGATGGAGGTGACTCGATAAATGAGAGCTACGTCAATTTGATTCCCACTTCAGGTGGGGGAACACACGTAAATGGCTTAAGAACGGGTCTTTTGGATGCTGTGCGCGAATACTGTGAGTTTCGGGCCATGGTGCCGAAAGGGCTTAAGCTCTCGGCGGAGGACGTCTGGCAGAACTGCTGTTATGTGCTTTCCTTCAAAATGCTCGATCCACAATTTTCCGGTCAAACCAAAGAACGACTCTCTTCCCGGGAGGCCGCGGTTTTTGTTAGCGGTATTGTCAAAGATGCCCTAAGTCTGTGGATGAACCAGCACACTGATGAAGCCGATCAACTGGCAGAATTAGTTCTGGCAAATGCGCAGCGTCGAACTCGTGCCGCTAAAAAAGTGGTGCGCAAGAAAGTCACTTCGGGGCCAGCATTGCCCGGAAAACTCGCAGATTGCACAAGCGACGATCCCGCTCGGACCGAGCTGTTTTTGGTGGAAGGCGATTCTGCAGGAGGTTCTGCCAAGCAAGCTAGAGAGCGAGAATTTCAGGCGGTTCTGCCTTTACGCGGAAAGATTCTCAATACTTGGGAAGTTGCCTCTGACGAGGTGATGGCCTCAGCGGAAGTGCACAACATATCTGTTGCTCTGGGTATGGAGCCAGGTTCTGATGATTTAAGCCAGCTGCGCTACAGCAAAGTTTGCATCCTTGCCGATGCCGACTCTGACGGGCTTCATATCGCCACCTTGCTGTGCGCACTTTTTGTTCGTCACTTCCGATCACTGGTTAGCGCAGGCCATGTCTTTGTGGCGATGCCGCCGCTCTATCGAATCGATGTAGGTAACGACGTTTACTACGCTCTTGACGATCATGAAAAAGCTGGAGTGTTAGAACGCATTGCTGCCGAAAAGAAAAAGGGCAAGGTGAATGTGCAGCGTTTTAAAGGCTTGGGAGAGATGAACCCGCTGCAATTGCGAGAGACCACCATGACTCCAGATACTCGCCGACTGGTTCAACTAAGCATTAAAGAGGGTGAAGCAGACAAAATGTTGGATATGTTGTTGGCGAAAAAGCGTGCTGCCGACCGCAAGAGCTGGTTAGAAAAGAAAGGCAATTTGGCTAGTGTTTGATAGTCGATTGCAATTGATGAAATTGGGGTAAAAGAGTGACAGACGAGACACAAGTACATGAACCAATGCCTCCCGAGAGCGAGGTTCTGCTGCTGCGCGACTATGCCGAGAGGGCATATCTCGATTACTCAATGTACGTCATCCTGGACCGTGCGCTACCCAATATTGGGGACGGCCTAAAACCGGTTCAGCGGCGGATTGTTTATGCCATGAGCGAGCTCGGTCTGAAGGCGGGCGCAAAATTCAAGAAGTCCGCTCGTACCGTCGGTGACGTCATCGGTAAGTTCCACCCCCACGGGGACAGCGCAGCCTACGAAGCCATGGTGCTGATGGCTCAGAGCTTTAGTTATCGCTATACGCTAATTGATGGGCAGGGTAACTGGGGGTCTTCCGACGACCCGAAATCCTTTGCTGCCATGCGTTATACCGAATCTCGATTAATGGCTTACTCCAATTTATTGTTGGAGGAATTAGGGCAGGGCACCGTCGATTGGGGGCCAAACTTTGACGGCACAATGGAAGAGCCGCTGGTGCTTCCGGCCCAGCTTCCCAACCTGCTGCTCAATGGCACAACCGGCATTGCGGTGGGCATGGCTACCGACGTTCCTCCTCATAATATGCGAGAGATTGCCGCCGCCTGTATTCGGCTTCTAGAAGAACCCAAGGCGGAAATGTCACAGATTTTGGAGCATGTAAAAGGGCCAGACTACCCAACCGGCGCGCCTATCGTAACGCCAGCGGAAGAAATTGCGCAGATGTATGAAACCGGCAAGGGCATGGTTCGTCAACGCGCAGAGTGGACTCGCGAAGATGGTGAAATTGTTATTACGGCTTTGCCATATCAGGTTTCCGGTTCCAAGGTGTTGGAACAGATAGCCGATCAGATGAACAACAAGAAGCTGCCCATGGTCACCGACTTGCGTGACGAATCTGATCATGAAAACCCAACTCGTCTTATCGTTGTTCCCCGCTCAAATCGAGTTGATATAGAGGCGTTGATGTTGCACCTCTTCTCATCAACAGATTTGGAAAAAAGTCACAGGGTAAATCTCAACGTTATTGGAATAGACGGTAAGCCTGCAGTAAAAAGCCTTCGCACTATTCTCACCGAGTGGCTGAAGTTCCGCATGATCACCGTGCGGCGGCGTTTGCAGTTCCGGCTCGATAAGATCAATCAACGTCTGCACCTTTTGGAAGGGCTATTGATTGCCTTTCTTAATCTGGATGAAGTGATTCGAATCGTCCGCGAAGAGGAGCACCCGAAAAAAGAACTGATCAAAAAGTTTGATCTGAGCGAAACCCAAGCCGATTACATCCTCGATACGCGCCTACGTCAGTTGGCTCGCCTTGAGGAAATGAAAATTAAGGCCGAGCGAGATGAGCTTGAGGAAGAAAAGTCGAAAATCGAACAGCTGCTCGGCTCAGCCACTCGATTGAAGACCTTGGTTCGCAAAGAGATTACCAATGCGGCAGAGGAATACGGTGATGAGCGTCGGTCTGCAATTCTTGATTCAGTGACGGAAGCCAAATCTTTCTCCGAAGAAGATTTGATGGTCACCGAACCGGTAACTGTAGTACTCAGTAATATGGGATGGATTCGTGCCGCCAAAGGTCACGATATCGACGCAGCTGGATTAAATTACAAAGCCGGCGATAGCTTGCGTACCTTTGCGCTGGGTAAGTCCAACCAGCCTGTGCATATTATCGATTCTACGGGTCGCAGCTATTCACTTGCCGCTCATAGCCTGCCTTCTGCCAGAGGCCAGGGTGAGCCGGTCACAGGCAGATTAAGCCCTCCCTCAGGAGTTGAGTTTATGGCGCTACAAATGGGCGCGCCAGAGCAGAAAATTTTAATGGCGTCCGATGCCGGCTACGGCTTTATCTGTCAGGTACAGGATTTACAGGCCAATAAAAAAGCGGGTAAAGCGGTACTAACTCTGCCGGCAGAATCCAAGGTGCTGCCTCCTTGCGATATCGCGGATACGGAAACCTCGTTGCTTGTCGCGGTAAGTAATGAAGGGCGCATGGTGGTCTTTTCGGTAGCAGACTTGCCAGAATTGTCTCGCGGCAAGGGTAACAAGATCATTAGTATTCCGAGTGCTCGGGTGAAAAGCCGAGAAGAGTTTATGGCGGCGATTGTTGTTGTACCCGATCAAAAATCAGTACTGGTTCACAGTGGCAAGCGCCATATGAAATTAAAGTTCGGCGAACTAGATCATTTTCGCTGCGAAAGAGGCCGGCGTGGTGCCAAACTTCCTAGAGGTTTTCAGCGAGTGGATGCACTGAGTCTAGAGCAAGATGCCCAGACCCAAGCTCAGGCCCAATCAAACGAAGAAGAACAATCAGAATAAATCTGGAGAGATTAGATGGAAGGTATAGCAGATAGCATCATCGTCCTGGTAACCAATTTGGTTATCGCCGCGGCGATATTCATTATTGGTAAAAAAGTGGCGAAATGGGTTTCAAACCTCGTAGCCAAAACTATGACGCGTCGGGACACAGATCCAGCACTGATCGGGTTTGTCTCCAGCCTATTAAACTGGGCTTTGCTGGCCTTTGTTGTGATCGCGGCTCTTGGCCAAGTGGGGATTCAGACAGCCTCTCTGGTCGCCGTATTAGGTGCCGCAGGTCTTGCTGTTGGTTTGGCTCTACAGGGCTCGCTATCCAACTTTGCTGCCGGCGTTTTAATACTTATCTTCCGCCCCTTCAAGATTGGCGATGTAGTTGAACTATCTGGCGTTGTTGGCAGCGTGGTTGGTATTCAGATCTTTACGACTGAACTGGCGACACCGGACAACAAACAAATAATTGTGCCAAATTCCTCTGCGATCGGCGGAATTATTACTAACTACTCAGCGAAGCCAACGCGTCGCGTCGATATGGTTTTTGGTATTGGATATGGAGATGACATCGATAAGGCGCGAGATATTATTTTGGATATCCTCAACTCGGATGACCGAATTCTTAAAGACCCAGAGCCTGTTGTTGCCGTGTCAGAATTGGCGGACAGTAGTGTAAATTTTGTGACTCGCCCTTGGGTGAATGCCGCCGATTACTGGGGTGTGAAGTTTGATACCACTGAGGCGGTTAAGAAACGCTTTGACGCCGAAGGCGTCTCGATTCCATTCCCGCAACAGGATGTGCATATGCATCAGGTATCGGAATAGGGTTAGACTCTGTCTTTAAGCTGGGCTCTTTAATCTTCGAGCTTCGCTCGGAGCTCAGCTAAGCGTTTTTGAGCGGCGTCACGATCCAGTGGCGCCGCTTTTTTATTTGTCTCAGAGCTATTATCTGCCGCCGGTTTTGCTTCTATCGCTGGCAGATGTTCTCCACGCATCATTGCCTCAAGCAGGTTTTGATACTGCTGTCTGAAGATGGGAAAGCTGTAGTTTTCATCACTGCTGGCTAATCGGTGCCAGCCTGTTTTCTGACCGGCATGGTAGACAAGGGGGTGACTCCAGCTAAATTCGACTTTTGGGCTGGGAGCGTTGCATGCCTCAATAAAGGCTGATCGTGCATCGGGAACTGGTTTGCCGTCCTTGTCCAGGCAGCAGGCTTGCAGCATTTGCGCCAGCGTGGGCAAGAACTCACTACGCTGAACGATTATTTCAGCGCCACCGACTATTACTTCAGCAGGAACCTGGCTAAGACTGCTCAGCCACAGTTTTTTAATGGTGTTGAGCGTCTCCGTATCTGGGAAGGCTTTGTAATATTGGTTGTGATAATTCACACGGAAGATCGAGAAGACGGTATTTACCGCTTCTATCTGATCCTGATTCGGCTTAGCCCTAGTCTGCCCAGCTGGTGTCGGTAAGGTCATCGATTAGTTTTCTTGCTCTGGTGGTTTGATTGCCTGCTGCAGTGTGAGCGGTTTGCCACTGGTGCTTTATAAATTGTAGATAGGTGGTGTTCCAGGAAGACCGAACCTCGTTTCTGTCACGCCAATAAATAATGAATTCTGGAATTTTTTCTCTAGCAAACTCCAGATCAATTCGTGCTAAGCGCAAGACATCATAAACGTCTTGGTTCGGTTTCCAATCTGCACTCATGGGTTTGGGGTCGACGTCGTTTTCTACGGTGTGCTGGTAACGTGCCCACTGTCTTTTAACATGGGTAATAAAGCGCGCATTCCAGGTGTTTGAGGCTTCACCCTTCTCGCGCCAGAACAAGACAAACTCTGGGATAGCGTCTTCGATAAAAGAGCGTGAAACTCCCGCCTGCCCAATCAAAATCTCCAACGCGTCTTCAGAGGGGTTCCAGTCTGACTTCATTGGCATGGGTTCTGAAGAATTGTTCTGTTCCCAGGGAAGGTCAGTTGCCTTATTTTGTTCGGCCTGCCATCGGTTCCATTCGCGAATAACCTGTTTCATAAAACGGTTACCCCAAGCGTGTCGAGACTCACCTCTTTCTAGCCAATACTGCACAAAGGTTGGAACTTGGCCCTCAACAAACTCTTTAGGAATTCCCTGTTGAGCGAGAAGGCGCTGGGTGCTGCTATCCGGTTGCCAATTAGGCGCTATGCGGCTCGCTGGACGGAATTCAGAATTGCTATTGGCAGCATTCTGGACAGATGTCACTCCAGAGACTGTGCCGCTGGCAGCGCCGCTTTGATTAGCTGCGGCGCTCTGATTAAAAGCAAAGCGAATTTCACCGGATTCTGTGAGAGGTGCTGAGGCGACCAGCAGCACTCCTTTGTCTCGCAGGCTCTCGCAGATTCGCTGCATATCGGCGCTGCTCCAGAACGCCAGATCAGAATTCAGTTGCTGAATATTGACCTCAAACCATTGCTGCCCCTGAGACTCTCTGGCCGACTGAAAATTGGCCACGTCCGCAAAATACGACAGCAATACCGTTTCTTCCAGGCCGATGGTGGCGGCGAGCGACGGGGACACAACAAGGTGTCGCTCCGGTATTAACGAGGACATAAGCTCATTCGAGGGCCATAAATTTGGGACTCCACATGCTACACTCGGTCGCATTCAAAGGTAAGCATTTTTCAACTTTCAGAGAGCAGAAATTGGCGAAATCTAAATCGGCATTTGTGTGCACGGATTGCGGCGCTGATTACACCAAGTGGCAGGGGCAGTGCACCGCTTGCAATGCTTGGAATACCCTTTCAGAAATACGGCTTTCGCCCGCTGCGGCGTCGCGTAAAAGTAAATCGTCCGGCTACGCTGGTGCTGTATCCTCAGGTCAAAAGCTCTCAGAAATTGACGTTGCCGAAGAACCGAGAACGAGCAGTGGGTTTGCAGAACTAGATCGAGTCTTTGGCGGCGGCATGGTGCTGGGATCTGCGGTGCTAATCGGCGGCGAACCGGGCGCTGGCAAAAGTACTTTGTTGTTACAGATGATGTGCGAGCTCGCAAAAACTGAAAAAGCACTCTATGTCACCGGAGAGGAATCGCCCCAGCAAATTGCCCTTCGTGCTAAGCGATTAGGATTACCCACAGAGCACCTGTCCGTAATGGCAGAGACGTCCCTCGATGCCATTATGGCGACGCTGGAAAAAGACGCGCCCAAAATTCTCGTGGTTGACTCGATCCAGGTGGTTTACCGCGAAGACATTGCTTCAGCACCAGGCAGTGTTTCGCAGGTTCGCGAGTGTGCCGCCGAACTGGTTCGTTTTTCCAAGCAGCGCGGCACTATCCTGATTCTTGTTGGCCATGTCACCAAAGAAGGCTCCCTGGCTGGTCCTAAGGTGCTTGAGCATATGATCGACTGCTCGCTCTTGTTGGAGAGTTCCGATGATTCTCGCTATCGCATGCTGCGCAGTCGTAAAAATCGCTTTGGTGCGGTAAATGAACTTGGCGTGTTTGCTATGACCGACACAGGCATGAAAGAAGTGGGCAATCCATCCGCTATCTTCCTAAGCCGCAATGAAAATACCTCCTCGGGAAGCATAGTAACTTCGGTATGGGAGGGCAGCAGACCTTTGCTAGTTGAAATTCAGGCACTTGCTGATGCTAATCAGTATCAGAACCCAAGAAGGGTAGTAGTGGGGCTTGAAGCCAACCGTTTGGCTATGTTGGTGGCGGTGCTGCATCGCCACGCAGGTATTGCCGTAGGCGACCAGGATATATTCCTCAACGTTGTTGGCGGAGTGCGAATTACAGAAACGGGAGCCGACCTGCCCGCCATATTGGCCATTCTTTCTAGTATGAGAGAAAGAGAAATTCCCCGTGACCTAATTGCCTTTGGAGAGGTGGGGTTGGCTGGTGAGCTGCGGCCCGTAAGCAATGGCCAGGAACGCCTTCGTGAGGCCGCCAAACAAGGTTTTAGCCGAGCAGTGGTTCCTTATGCCAATCGGCCACAAACGGCCATTAAAGGAATGAAGGTGATTGCAGCTAAGACCTTGGTTGAGGCAGTGGAAGTTATTTGAGTTATTTGCCAGATAGATTTGTGAACTAAAAAAGGGGCCGAAGCCCCTTTTTTGAATCCAAATCCAAATACCTAGATATCGTTATAACCTCTTTCATTATGCAGGTTGATATCCAGACCTTGAGTTTCTGTATCTGCGTCAACTCGCAGCCCAACCATCGCATCAATAATTTTCAAAATGATAAAGGTCACAATCGCTGTGTA
>JABJGI010000158.1 GCA_018662305.1 Porticoccaceae bacterium
ATTGTTCTCACCTAGCTCAGCAAAAATCTGAGCAACATAGTCCAGCGCCTCAGAATAATTACACTGGGTTGGCTCACCACCACTAGGCGTTACCAAGCACTTCTCCAGCCGCTCACTGCTGTTGTTATAGGCGTAGCCATAACGACCACGGTCGCAGATAAAGTAGCCATTCACTTCGCTGTGGTACCTGTTAGTAATGCGCTTTACCGTGCCGCCGCGCTCCGCTGGCGTGATATTGCAGCCTAAGCTGCACTGCCCACATATCGAAGGCGCGGCTTGTAAGTCCCATTTTCGTGTATAGCTATTACTGAAGGTCTTGTCGGTAAACACACCCGTTGGGCAAACCTCCGCCAAGTTACCACTGAAAGGGCTTTCCAGAGTGCCTTCTTCGTGGCGGCCGAAATAGACATTCTCTCGACTGCCCAATACCACCAAATCGTCACCGCCAGCGTATTCATCATAGAACCGCACACAGCGATAACAGGCGATACAGCGATTCATCTCATGGCCAACACAGGGCCCAAGATTCTGATTTTCATAGGTTTTTTTGGCGCCGGTATAGTTTCGCGAGGTATGACCTGACTGGATAGTCATATCCTGAAGATGGCATTCACCACCCTCTTCGCAAACCGGGCAGTCGTGAGGATGATTGGACATCATCATCTCGATGTTCAGCTCGCGGAAGTTCTTAGTGTATTCGGCGTCGAGACTAATACGCATTCCCTCAGACACTTCGGTCATGCAGGACATGATCATGCGGCCCCGATCGTCATCCGCATCCTGATAGAGCTGCACCGCGCACTGACGGCATGAACCAACTGATCCCAGGGAAGGGTGCCAACAAAAATAGGGCACATCTTTTTGAAGCCCTAGACAAGCTTCCAGAAGGTTGTCGCCGGCATTGACCTGGTAGTCCTGACCATCGACGTTGATCGTGATCTTTTGCTTTTCCAATTCTGTCTTCGCGTCAGTACTCATGATCAGGCGGTCTCCTGCGCATGGGTATGAGAGTGGCCTGCTTCAGCCGGACTGTCTCCAAATGGGCAGCACTGGCCCTCTATATGAGCTTCAAAATCTTCGCGGAAATATTTAAGCGCACTTTGCAGCGGCTCAGCAGCGCCGGGCGCCAGGGCGCAATGGGTATTACCAATCCAGATATAACCACAAAGCTCCTTCAGCCGATCGAGATCTTCGATTTTTCCTCGCCCAGCTTCCATATCTCGAAGTATCTGTCGGATAAAGGGCAGGCCGTTTCGGCAAGGGGTACAAAAGCCACAGGATTCCTGGGCAAAAAATTCGATCAGGTTAAGCACCATGCCGACCGGGCAAGTCTGATCATCCAAGAGAATCATGGTGCCTGTGCCCATACGGCTTCCCGCCTTGGCAATGGTTCCGAAATCCATGGCCAGATCCAGATGCTCCGTTGTCAGAAAATCCGTTGATCCGCCACCGGGAAGAAAGCCCCTGAGTTTGACGCCGTCCTGCATGCCACCGGCATGCTCTTCAATAATTTCGCGCACCGTCGTACCAATGGGCAGCTCCCAACAGGCTGGATTTTTCACTCGGCCACTAACACCGTAAAGCTTGGTGCCGTTGTCTTCGCCAATACCCAGACCGGCAAACCATTCCACACCGTGTTGCAGGATGTGGGGCAAATTGCAGAGAGTCTCTACGTTATTGACTGCCGTTGGCCGACCAAATAATCCACTCACCTGGGGGAATGGCGGCTTAGCTCTAGGCACCGCGCGTTTACCTTCCAGAGAATTAATCAGGGCGGTTTCTTCACCACAAATGTAGCGTCCAGCACTGGTGTGCAAATACATGTCCAGGCTGTAGCCACTGCCCTGAATATCCTCCCCTAGAAGCCCCGCTTCACAGGCCTCCTTGATAGCCACTTCAAGACGTTCGGCACAAAGGTCGTAATCTGCACGCAGGAAGATGTATGCGGTTTGGGCTTGGGCAGCAAATGCGGCAATCGCCAAACCTTCGACAAGCTGGTGCGGATCACCCTCCATCAACCAGCGATCCTTAAAGGTGCCGGGCTCCATCTCGTCAGCGTTACAAATGAGGTATCTCGGCCCGGGGTTCGCTTCTGGCGACGGCATAAAGCTCCACTTCAGACCGGCGGAAAAACCAGCACCACCGCGACCCTTTAGATTGGCGTCCTTCACCAGATCCATCACACCAGATGGCCCCATGCCCAAAGCTTTTTTCAGACCCTGATAGCCATTGTCGGCCTCATATTCGGCCAGATTAGTAACTGAGCCGTCAGCCTTGATTCGACTGCTTAGTGGTCGGTTAATATCAGCGCTCATGACTGACCACCCCGCGCTTTTTCAACCTGTGCAATTAACTCGTCTGCGGTGATCGGGCCTTCGAGTTTTTCGCCGATCATGGCGGTTGGCGCGCGATCGCATGCACCAAGGCAGGGAGTAGGCAGAAGAGTTATCTCACCATCTGTGGTTGTGCCTCCCAGAGGAATACCCAGGTGGTCACAGAGTTTTTGCCTAAGCTCGTCGTAACCCATAATCCAGCAACTGACGCTATCGCAGATAGTGACCACTCTCTTACCTACGGGCTTGCGATAAATCTTGTTATAGAAGGTAGCCACTGAATCCACTTCATCGGGACTCATATCCAGCTGATCGGCAATGGCCTTCAGCTTCCCATCAGAAACCCAACCATCATTTGCCTGAACAACTTTTAAAGCTTCAATGGTGGCAGCCTGCGGGCGAGGATAATGACTCGCTAAATGTTCGATTTCGGTGCGCTCCTGCTCAGTCAAGGGCTCAATTGCCTCACGCCAGTTTGAATTTCCTGGCATCGCATTAGTTGCAATTAAATCAGCCATATCAGCGATCCACGTCCGCCATAACAAAATCGATGCTGGCGATAATGGCTATCAAATCCGCCACCATCATTCCGCGACTTATTGCTGGTATCTGTTGTAGATGTGCAAAAGAAGGTGTGCGGATTCGCGTTCGATAGGAATTCGTACTGCCATCACTCACCAGATAATAACTGTTGAGCCCCTTAGTAGCCTCAATCGGCAAGCAGGCTTCTCCAGCCGGAATAGCAGGCCCCCAGGTTGAGTGCACAAAATGATGAATCAGAGTTTCGATGTCCGTCATGGTTTTGTCTTTGACGGGTGGGCTGGTTAGGGAGTGGTCTGTTTTATAGGGGCCCTCCGGCATGTTGTCGACGCACTGCTGGATAATCCGCAGGCTTTGACGCATCTCTTCTAGCCGAATCATAGCCCGGTCATAGCAGTCGCCGTTGCTGCCCACAGGAATCTCAAAATCAAAATTCTCGTAGCCGCTGTACGGCATTTGCTTGCGCATATCCCAATCCGATCCGGTCGCTCTTAATCCGCCACCGGTAACGCCCCACTCGATTGCTTCGGCCGTGTTGTAGACACCTACTCCAACGGTACGCTGCTTAAGCATACGGTTATTCATCACCATCTTCTGGTACTTATCTAACTGCTTGGGCATGCGCGCCAGAAACTCTCGCATCTTGATATCCCAGCCCTTGGGCAGGTCCTGCGCCACACCTCCGATGCGGAACCAACTTGGGTGCATGCGGCCGCCAGTGATGGATTCGATAATGCCGAACAGCATCTCCCGGTCGGTGAAGATGTAAAAGATAGGAGACATTTGCCCAACGTCCTGAGCAAAGGTGCCAAAGAAGAGGAAATGGCTCTGAAGCCGGAAACATTCAGACATCATCACGCGGATGGTATTGACGCGATCGGAAACTTCGATGCCCGCCATCTTTTCTACCGTCATGCAGTAGGGAAGATTATTCATCACACCGCCAAGGTAATCGATGCGATCGGTATAGGGCATATAGGTGTGCCACGCTTGGCGCTCACCCATTTTCTCAGCGCCGCGATGGTGGTAGCCAATGTCGGGAACGGCATCAACAATTTCTTCGCCATAAAGCTGCAATGCAATGCGGAAAACACCGTGCACACTGGGGTGGTTGGGCCCCATATTTAAAAACATGAAATCGGTATTTTCCCCCGAACGCTTCATGCCCCATTCTTCCGGCACAAAGCGCAGGGCCTCCTGCTCTTCATCCTGCATCTCATCGTTGATGCTGAAAGGCTCCATTTCCGTCGCCCTAGCCGGATGCTCCTTACGCAGCGGATGTCCTTTCCAAGTCGGAGGCATCATCAGAGGATAGAGATTGGGATGGCCGTCGAAGTCGATGCCAAACATGTCGTGGCACTCACGCTCATACCAATTGGCGTTTTCCCAAACCGAGCAGACACTATCGATGCTTGGCATCTCACCGATAAGGGCCACTTTGATACGAATAAAGGCATTACGCTGAAAGGACAACAGCTGGTAAACCACAGTGAAATCACTCGCGGGCTGCCCTTCTCGGTGGGCGCGAACACGCTCATCAATGGCGGTTAGATCATAGAGCATGGCAAAGCCAGCCTTTAGATCATGCTTGCAAACCTTGAGCAGTTCTTTGATATGGGCCTTGTCGACCCAGAGTGTCGGCATGCCATCGGCGGTAGCCTGAATACCTAGCTCGTGAGGAAATAGCTGCTTTACCTCAGAAATAAGAGCCTCGGAAATAACTTGATCATTTCCTTCGACATGCTCAGTTTGTGCAGCAGCTATCGACATCTGGCTAGACCTCATCCGGCGAAGCGAGATTAACGGCCTGAATTCGATCCGGAGTTCGCAAATCTCGCTGCGCGGGCATCTCCGGCTTCACCACCGTACCGTCTGGGTTCATTACCCAACTCAGGGGTCGATTTTCATGTCGAATCGCGTCCTGTAAAAGCAAAAGCCCTTGCAAGAGCGCCTCCGGACGGGGAGGACAACCTGGCACATAAACGTCTACCGGTAAGAACTTATCGACGCCTTGAACCACACTATAGATATCGTAAAGCCCTCCAGAATTTGCACAGGATCCCATGGAAATAACCCACTTGGGTTCCAGTAGCTGTTCATATAATCGCTGAACAACCGGAGCCATCTTTCGAAACACGGTTCCGGAAATTACCATCAGGTCTGCTTGTCGGGGAGTGGCCCGAATTACCTCTGCACCGAATCGACCGAGGTCGTGACGCGAGGTAAAGGCAGTGGCCATTTCTACGTAACAACAAGAAAGGCCGAAGTTGAATGGCCAAAGAGAGTTACTTTGGCCCCAGGCAACAAGATCGCTTAGCTTGCCCATGACAATATTTTTCTCAATAGCCTCTTCGAAACTGTCTCCTTCAGCAAATGCTCCCTTCGCAGGGGCACCATCTGCAGAAACCAGTTCCACACCAGGATGATTCAACTTCAATTCAGGCATTTCAAATCCCTTGGCCAGTAGTGTGGCCAATAAAGCTATGTCATGAGTTTTTTACTGCTGCTTACTTCTATAAATACAATCTCGATAAATACGTCTATTAGTTACCGTTTAAAAAATTAACGTGGTTCAATTTTTTGAAGATCTAGCTTCTGACGCTCAGTACGCCAATCTAGAGCTCCGAGTCGCCAGAGATAAATCAGGCCAACCAGAAGAATAACGATAAACACCAATGCCTCTGCAAAACCCAACCATCCAGCTTCTTCAACGGCAATCGCCCATGCGAACAGGAACACCGCTTCAAGATCGAAGATGACAAAGAAAATTGCAAAGAGATAAAAAGGAATGGGAACTCGAAAATGAGTTGAGCCAACGGGGACAATGCCGCACTCGTATGGCTCATTGACAGCCCGAGACTTACGACGCCCTCCGAGGAAATGAGGAACCAACAGCATCAACACCACTAACCCGACAACCAGTACTAAGTACAAAATCATCGGCCAGAGATCGGTGATCATCTGTTCGCCGTAGGTCATATCCCCCCCAAATTAAATTCCAATGAATGGATTTCTTATAAGATCAGTTGCTGTTATTTATGCCCAATTTTTGTCTGGGTCTGTTGGCAAAGATCGAAGAAAAATCTAATCGGTCTGCAACGAGAATACAGGCAAGTCTGCGATCCTTGCAACTAGAAAACTCGAATTTGAATCTTTAGTTTTATTCGGACGCGACAATTTATTGTGCGCACAAAATTTGGCCTGCAAGCAATTCAAGGCTTGACGAAACAGGTGGGATGGGTTGATCCTAGTGCCGCAATTCTTATTTGACCTTTGCCCAATTGGGCTTTCAAGCCGGGAATTTTTGGGGAATCCCGGACTTTAGAAAATAAGTTTTGGCAGAATTTATTAAATAATTATAGGAGCCCTGCTCATGCTGCAATCCATCCAAATGCGCGACTTTATGTCTAAAGATCCGGTGACTCTTCAGGTCGATACGGAACTCTATGACGCCGTTCACGTGATGCTGGAAAACAAAATAACCGGTGCCACCGTTTTGGACGATGAAGGACGCGTAGTTGGCATGATATCCGAGGTGGATCTGGTTAGAGCTTTGGAACAATTTAGTTACTACAACGAAGGCGACGGCTTTATCGGCAACTACATGAGCAAGGATGTTGAGGTGATTGAAGATACCAATATGAATATCTTCGACGTCGCCAACAAGATGCTGGGTCTCAAATTTCGCCGCTTACCCGTTGTAAGCGATGGAAAATTTATAGGTCAAATTAGCTGCCGAAGCATATTGCAGGCTTTTAAAGATTCAGTCTGCGAACATGACGAGAGCGAGGACGACGTTCACGAATAAGCATTTTCCGGCGCAGAAGAGCAACGTGAATTACAAAGCTGCTGCACTCCTTTGCTGGCTAACCTGTCCGCTTCTAGCCAATGCCCAAAACATCGATTTTGATTCCCTGGAAGTCACTACCATTGCAGTAACGGATTCAATTTATGTTTTGCAATTCCCCCGTGGAGGCAACCTGGGGTTATCTCTCGGCGAGGACGGTACACTGCTAATTGATGCCCATTTTGAAGCTACCAGTGACAAAGTTACCGCGGCGATCGCTGCTCTCACAGACAGGCCTGTCGACTTTATTATCAACTCACACTTTCACTTCGATCACACCGGCGGCAACAAGGTTTTTGGGCCAGCTGGCAGCACAATTGTCTCGCAAGACCAAACGCGTAAGCGCATGGAGTCGGATCGATACATCTCGGCAGCTGACACTATTCAGGAAGGCTATGAGGGCTCAGCTCTCCCTAAAATAACTTTCTTCGACTCGATGCGGTTTTACTACAATGGGCAGACGGTGGACCTGCTCTACCATGGCCCTGGCCACACCGACGGCGATGCGCAAGTTTATTTCCACGAAGCCAACGTTTTCCATACCGGAGATCTATTTGTTAGATATGGGTTGCCCTTTATTGACAGAGGTAACGGGGGATCGATGGACGGCATGATAGATGGGTTGTGGGCGGTTGCCGGTCTTGTCGATAACAGTACCAAGATAATTCCAGGCCACGGCCAAGTTGCTACCCGAGATGATTTAATTGAATTCCACGACATGTTAGTGACTATCCGGAGCCGAATCGAAGAGGGTATTAATAAGGGTCTCTCATGGGAGCAAATATTAGAGACGCGCCCAGCCAGAGACTTTGCAGAGACCGATAACGAGACAAATACCTGGCTGCTAGAAACCTACCAAGAGTATCGCTAAGCTATAGCAAAAATCTATAAACCCCATCTCTGTAATCAACTTTATGTATTTACCTATCACATCTAAACTTGGCCCCAACAAACCAATTGAGTGAGACAAACTCCATGACGAATGAAATAACAGAAGTTCCACAGGTGACTTTTAAAACCCGTGTTCGAGACGAAAGCGTCGACGGACCCAACCCTTTCCGCTGGCAGGATGTCACCTCGGCAGACATATTCGACAACAAAAAGATCATTATTCTGGCATTGCCTGGCGCCTTTACCCCCACTTGTTCTAGCACCCATGTGCCTGGCTATGAAGACAAATACGACGAATTTGTGGAGCAAGGCATTGACGACATCTACTGCCTGAGCGTCAACGACGCCTTCACAATGTTTCAGTGGGGCAAGCACTTGGGTGTCGAGAAAGTCAAAATGCTTCCTGATGGCAACGGTGAATTCACCGAAAAAATGGGCATGCTGGTGAAGAAAGAAAACCTCGGCTTTGGAGCCCGCTCTTGGCGCTACTCCATGCTGGTCGAAAACGGCAAGATTCAAAAGGTCTTCAGCGAAGCAGGCCAGGAAGACAACTGCCCCATCGACCCATTTGAGGTAAGTGATGCGGACACTATGCTCGCATATATCAAAGGCTCAAATAGCTAGAGAATGCGGTGTAATCTTTTTCACTTGCTTGTTCATTTCTTCTTTTAGATTTACAGGGGCTCTGAGAGCCCCTTTTTAGGGTCCAGCGAACAAGATCCCTTAGTAAACATCTCAGGCAATCAAGAAATATGACCTTAGTGTCGACATAGTTATATGATCAGTTGAAATAAAAACGGGGAACAGTCGAATGTCGGTTAAAGACCACGTAGATATCAACCAATTTATGGAAGGTGTTAAGCGTCGCAACCCTGGCCAGCCGGAATTTGCTCAAGCTGTTCAGGAAGTGGCGGAAGACATCTTTGACTTTATTCAGGACAAAGAGGAATACCACGAATACCAGATCCTTCGACGCATCGCTGAACCAGATCGCGTCATCAGTTTTAGAGTCTGCTGGGAAGATGACCAGGGCAATATTCGCGTTCAGCGCGGCTGGCGAGTACAGAACAACAATGCCATTGGCCCCTACAAAGGTGGGATCCGTTTCCATGCGGATGTCAACGAAAGCGTACTCAAATTCCTGGCATTCGAACAGACCTTCAAGAACAGCCTCACAGGGCTCGCAATTGGCGGCGCAAAAGGCGGTGCGAACTTCAATCCCAAAGGCAAGTCCGACCACGAAGTGATGCGCTTCTGCCAATCCTTTATGACAGAGCTATACCGCCATGTTGGAGCAGACGTCGATGTACCCGCCGGTGATATCGGAGTTGGCGCGCGCGAGATTGGTTATATGTTTGGCCAGTACAAACGCATTACCAATCAATTTACCGGAGTTCTAACCGGCAAAGGGTTAGAGTTTGGTGGGAGCCTGATTCGCACCGAAGCAACCGGCTATGGCGCTGTGTATATGCTGCAAGAAATGCTGCTACGCATCGGCAATAGTGTAGAAGGCAAAACCGCGGTAATCTCTGGCTCTGGAAATGTTGCAACTCACGCCGCAGAAAAGATTGTTCAGTTAGGCGGCAAGGTTCTCACCATGTCCGACTCGGGCGGATTTATCCATGACCCAGACGGCATTGATCAAGAAAAAATTGACTGGATCAAAGCACACAAAACTCATCGACGCGGTCGCATCGAGGAATACGTAAAAGAGTTTAAAACAGCATCATTCCACGCTGGAGAACGACCTTGGGGAGTCAAATGCGACCTCGCATTGCCCTGCGCCACACAAAATGAACTGGATGGCCACGACGCCGAAGTCCTTATCAAAAATGGCTGCATGGGCGTTTCGGAAGGTGCCAATATGCCGACTAATCTGGACGGCGTGCACAAATTCAAGGATGCCGAGGTTCTCTATGCACCGGGCAAGGCGGCAAATGCGGGTGGAGTTGCAGTTTCCGCACTAGAAATGAGCCAAAACTCAGCACGCATCTCCTGGACTGAAGATCAGTTGCAAACTTTGCTACTGGACACCATGAAAGGCATCCATAATCGCTGTGTTGAGTATGGAGGCACGCCAGGGAGCGAGCATATTGACTACGTCCGCGGCGCCAATATTGCCGGCTTCGTTAAGGTAGCTGACGCGATGCTGGCTTACGGCGTGGTTTAACCTCTGACTATGAGTTGGGAGAAAACCCTTTCCAAAAAAACACAAATTCTCGGGCTCTTCGTTTGGCTGATTCTGGTATTTTTCACCTCAGCATTGGGCGCAATCGCATCAATCAGCGCCAATGATTTTTATCAGGAGTTGATTCGTCCTAGCTGGGCGCCACCAGGGTGGGTATTTGGCCCAGTTTGGTCGACTCTTTTTGCGATGATGGGAATATCCGCATGGCTCGTTTGGCGCGAAAACGGCTTTGCCAAAGCTGGTGGTCCTCTGTCAATTTTCCTATGCCAGTTAGCGGTAAATGCTCTTTGGAGCTGGTTATTCTTCGCGTGGCGTCTAGGCAGCATTGCCTTCGCCGAAATACTGCTGCTGTGGCTTCTTATCGTTGCCACAATTTTTCTGTTTTGGCGCGTCAGCAAGATTGCAGCATTATTGCTAAGCCCCTATCTAGCTTGGGTCTCCTTTGCGGCAGTACTCAATTATTCTGTTTGGCAGCTCAACCCCGCTCTGCTAGGTTAGTCAATTTCCGAGAGCAGTAATTATGATAGACGGATTTTCTATCAGCGCTGAAAAGGCTGACATGGATATCGGTGCGATTCACGCATACCTATCGAGATCTTATTGGGCCGAAGGAATCCCCCTCGACAGGGTGAAACGCGGAGTTGAAAACTCCCTTTGCGTAGGGGTCTTTAATCTCGAGGGCGCTCAAGTTGGATTCGCGCGGGCAGTGACGGATTCAGCCACCTTCGCTTATCTTTGTGATGTGTATATTTTGGAAGACTGCCGCGGTATGGGTTTGAGCAAATGGTTGATAGAGACACTACTTAGCCAACCTCAACTCAAGGGGCTAAGACGAATTTGTCTCGCTACTGTTGACGCCCACGGCCTGTATGAAAAATATGGCTTCACTGCCTTAGCTAAACCGGAAAACTTTATGGAAATCTGGCGTCCAGAAATCTACCAGTCCAATCAATGCGTCGACTAATCGGCTACATTCTATTTGTCTATTCCTGGATTGCTTGGGCGGCAATAGCGGCTTTGCCTTTTCTTGGGCTATCTCTAGGAACCGCTGCAGCGGCTGGAACTGCATTGCTTGTATCTGGCGAAGTTGCCTTTGTGGCCAGTCTCGCTTTGTTGGGGCCGGAGTTTTGGAATAAGATCAAAATGACTTTTTCTAAATCGAAGAATAAATCTCACCAGTAAAACCGGGGAAAACAAATGACTCAATATTGCATAACTTATTTTGGTGGAGACCATCCGTCCGACCCAGAGGAAGGCAAGAAACACTTCAACAAGTATATGGAATGGATAGGATCTCTGGGCGAAGCCGCAGTTAGCCCAATGAACCCTTTAAACGGCACTCAAACTGTCAATCCAGATGGCTCCGTTTCAGAAGGTGGAAACTCGACGATGTCCGGCTACACCCTCATCGAAGCCGAATCTATGGATGAGGCTTTGACCATGGCTAAAGCCTGCCCCTTTCTCGATGTGAATGGCACCTTGGAAGTATCTGAACTTGTGCAGATGCCCGGCTAAATTTTTTTACTACAACTCGGAAGACGGAACTTAGTTGTAACAATTGTGCATTGCCCAACTCTATATTAGTAATTGAGCCAATAGACCAATCAATAAACTAATAGGAGGCTGATATGGCAAAGCTTAACAATCAAACTGGCATCACAATTTATACCACTGACTATTGCCCTTATTGCCATGCTGCAAAGGCTTTACTCAGAAGTCGCGGTCTTGAGTACAACGAAATCGACGTCACTCAGGATCAGGCAAAACGCCAAGAGATGATGGAGCGGAGTGGTCGACGCACAGTTCCCCAGGTGTTTTTTGGGGACAATCACATCGGTGGTAACGACGACCTGCAAACATATGTGCGCAATGTTGTTGATGTCGCAGAGGTGGAAAAAGCTGCTGCATAATCATTGGTGATTTATGTAGATGGATGCCCCGACTTGAAAGAGCCGGGGCATTTTTTATTGCGTCATGTTTAAAGCCTATGCTCTACTCCCAAGCAACTTTCAAATCCTGATATCTCGATGACTGATTTCTTACTTCTCGCTTTTATCTTCCTTATTGCTGGCGTTGTCGCTGTGCCTATAGCCACTCGCTTAGGGCTCGGATCAGTTCTTGGTTACCTGCTAGCGGGAATCGCTATCAGCCCTCTTCTCTCTGTTTTGCATGTCGACGTAATTTCGATTCAGCACTTTGCCGAATTTGGTGTCGTCATGATGCTCTTCCTCGTCGGCTTAGAACTCCAGCCAAAAATGCTCTGGGAGATGCGCAACCGATTGCTCGGCCTTGGCGGCGGGCAAGTGCTAATTACCACGCTACTAGTGATGATCGTTGCTCTGGTATTTGATCAGCCCTGGAGCGTTGCTTTGGCGATTGGCATGGTTCTGGCTCTGTCCTCCACTGCCATTGTTTTACAGACCCTTGGTGAAAAGGGCCTGATAAAAAGCGACGGCGGGCAATCCAGTTTCTCTGTTCTACTGTTTCAGGATATTGCGGTAATTCCTATGCTGGCTCTGATCCCGTTACTGGCGATGCCAGAGCTTATGGATGCTGGACTTAATGCTGAACTGCATGGAGCTGAGGCAGAAGCCCACGGAGAAGACGACAGTCACGGATCTGGCATTAGCCTTATTGCTGGTCTGGCTGGATGGCAGGCGGCAATTGTCACTCTGGCCGCTATTGCGGCTGTTGTCCTGGGGGGGAATTTCTTAACCCGACCCATCTTCCGATTTATTGCCGGAGCCCAACTGCGCGAACTTTTTACTGCCACTGCCTTGATGATGGTGATTGGCATCGCTCTCCTGATGAGTCTTGTTGGGCTGTCGCCGGCTCTGGGCACCTTCCTCGCCGGTGTGGTTTTAGCGAACAGCGAATATCGCCATGAACTGGAGGCAGATATCGACCCCTTTAAGGGGCTCTTACTCGGCTTATTTTTTATTACGGTCGGCGCCGGAATTAACTTTGGACTGCTGTCAGAAAGTTTCTTCAGCATTATCGGCCTTACCGTCTGTTTGATGCTGGTAAAGATGGCCGTACTCTACGGACTCGCGGTTGCCTTTAAGCTAAAGGGTTCAGATAAATGGTTATTTACTCTCTGCTTAGCTCAAGCGGGTGAATTTGGTTTTGTACTTCTGTCATTCACTGTTGCCAATTCCGTCATTCCTGCCGCTGTCGCCGATCAACTGCTATTGGTGGTTGCGCTCTCCATGTTGCTAACCCCTCTGCTCTTTATTCTCTATGACAAAGTCATCACTCCCCTCTATTCAGCTCAACAGGAGCGGGAGCAAGACGAGATCGCTGAGAAAAACCATATTATCGTCTGCGGGCGCGGACGTGTTGGCGGCATTATCGAGCGCATGATGCGTGTATCAGGATTCACTTCGACGGTGGTGGATTTCAGCTCCCGGCAAATCGATATGATGAAAATGTTTGGCATCCAGACCTATTTTGGCGACGCCACTCGACCTGACCTGCTGCACGCCGCTGGAATTGATGAGGCCAAACTTCTGGTTGTCGCTATCGATGACAAGGAGCAGATCACCGAACTGGTTCGCTACGCCGTGCACAAATACCCCAACCTGCACGTTTTGGCTCGCGCCAAGGATCGCAATCACGTTTATGACCTTTATGCCGCCGGATGCAGGGACATCGTCAGAGAGACCTACGATAGCTCGATTCGAATGGGTCGCTGTGCACTTGAGGCTCTTGGGATTGAGACCGAAAAAGCGCACAAAATGGCGAGCACTTTTGATATCAGGGACAGAGAAATAATGGTGGAAGTTGCCGACGCCTATGATCCCGAAATTCCCGTTACCGAGAACACCCTGTACGTCGCCAAGGTAAACGAATTTAGAGAAGATTGGGAACTAAAACTCAGCAAAGAATTGAAAGAGATTCTGGCTAGCAGCTAGTGGTTAAATCATCTCACTTATTAGCCGTCATTTTATTGCCGATACTTTTTGCGGCGCACTCAGCCGCGAGCGATCAAATTGAAAAGGAGCACTCAATGTCCACAACCGGAAATTTTGAAGTAGATCTTAGCCCTCAGCAGGATGAAAACGCGCCTGCTGGACGCATGATTATCAACAAGAATTACTCTGGTGGAATGGATGGCACCGGCACAGGACAGATGCTCAGTAAAAGAACAGACAGCGGAGTTGCGGTCTATTCAGCGATCGAGGAATTTGCGGGATCGATAGAGGGAAAGAATGGCTCCTTCACTTTGATTCACAAAGGTTACATGTCCAGCGAGAATCAATCCCTTGAGATCACCATTCTTGAGGGTTCAGGCACGGATGAACTGAAAAGTATTTCTGGCTCAATGACCATCACGCAGGAAGATGGCGGCCATCAGTACGAACTTAATTATTCACTGACAGACTAAAACCTCTCTAGCAGTCGGTTCGCTCTCTATGCTCCTGTCTCAAATTAGTCGTCCCATTGCGTACCTACTAGCGCTTTTATTTAGCCCAAGTCTTTTTGCTCAGGACGAGGCGCCAGAGATGGAAATCTCGGAGATCGCTGCAAACGTCTATTTGCACAAATCGTTTCAGGATGTGGAACCATGGGGAATCGTCAGCTCAAACGGTCTAGTCGTGATCGAAGACGGTGGTGCCTTTATCGTTGACACGCCCTGGTCAGAAAGCGATACAGAAAAGCTGGTCACCTGGATTCGCGAACAAGGTTTTTATCCTCTCGGAAGTGTTTCGACCCATTCCCACTCCGACAGAACAGCAGGCGTAAGCTGGATGAATCGTCATTCAATTCCGACCCACGCACTTGATCAGACCAACGAAATCCTCAATCAAGAAGGCGAAGAAACCACGCGATACAGTTTCGAAGGTCCGAGAGAATCGCTTGCACAGGGCTTGATAGAAGCATTTTATCCCGGCCGCGGTCACACCAAAGACAACATCGTTATTTGGCTACCTGAGCAGAAAATTCTTTACGGCGGGTGCTTCGTCCGAAGCCTTAGCAGTCAAGACTTGGGATATACGGGTGAAGCCTATGTCCACGAATGGGCAGCCTCGGTGGATAGGGTAATACTTGAATTCCCCGAATTAGAAATTGTTGTTCCCGGTCATGGAATGATCGGAGACCTATCACTTTTGCAGCAGACTAAAACCTTGGCCGTCTTTGCTTCAACCGAACTCTAGCTCCCTACTTCTCCTAGCTCCGACCGTTCAATAAGGATTGTTAGGCTTAGATGAAAATAAGCCTAACTGATTGACTCAGCTAAAAATTTTCAATACTGTGCGCATAGCTTGAAAGTACGTCCATTTTTTATTTCCTTCATTTCGTAGCATCTCTGTATTTCTTCGTCCTGTAGTTTTAAATTTTTGTCTGTTTTTCCCGCTAATCACGCCTCTTTGAGGCACGTTTTAACTTTATCTACAGGATATTAATTATGTCTGATACAACAACTGGAACCGTAAAGTGGTTCAACGAAGCAAAAGGCTTTGGATTTATTGAGCAGCAGTCTGGCCCTGATGTGTTTGCTCACTTCAGCGCAATCGCTGGTGACGGATTCAAAACATTGGCTGAAGGCCAACAAGTTGAGTTCAAAGTAACTCAAGGACCAAAAGGTCCACAAGCAGAGAACATTGTAGCTATCTAAAT
>JABJGI010000055.1 GCA_018662305.1 Porticoccaceae bacterium
CATTCCGGCAATTACATTTGAACTGGGTGACGAAACCGAACGCGCCTTTATTCAAGAATTTGCAGAGACGGCTGCGGAGGAAATGATGACGCTGCTGCTCTCCTATCAATAGTGATTCACGCGGATGACTAGCTTGATGCGATATATATTTCTTCTTTTCGCGGTATTCCTTATATCCAGCTGCGCTGAAGAGCCTCAGCTTCAGTTCGATACCTTAATTTTGAATGGCTTGGTGTTTAGCGGTGAAGATGTCGAGCCGGCGATCCATGCTGTTGGCATTAGTGGGGATCGTATTAGCTTTGTTGGTGACATTCAAAACTACTCATACGAGGCGACAACAATAGTTGATGCCAGTGGCAAGTGGGTGACTCCCGGGTTTATCGACCCTCACAGCCATGGGCTCGAAGATCTCTTTTCAGGTGAAAATGGTGCTGGGCTGAATAATTTGTCTCAGGGCGTCACTTCTGTTTTTTACGGGAATGACGGTTATGGCAGTCCCAATATCGCCGAGCAGTTCGCCGAATTGGAGGATCAGGGGATAAGATATAACTTGGCTTTTTTCGTCGGCCACGGCGCAGTTCGAAGTCAGGTGATGGGTCGAGAAAACCGCCCGCCGACAACAGCTGAGCTCTCTGAAATGAAAACCATTGTTGCTCAAGCCATGCAAGAGGGTGCCTTGGGTCTTTCTACCGGATTGTTCTATGTGCCAGGTACCTATGCCAACACTGACGAAGTAGTAGAGTTGTCCAAGGTTGCTGCCGAATACGGTGGGGTGTACGAAAGCCATATTCGCGATGAGAGCAACTACAACATTGGCCTGATTGCAGCGGTGCAGGAAGTGATTGATATTTCCCGACGAGCTGAAATTCCCGTGCACATCGCCCATATCAAAGCTTTGGGTGTCGATTTGTGGGGACAAAGTCAGGCGGTGATATCTCTGATAGAAGAGGCGCAAGCGGAGGGTATGCAGATTTCCGCGGACCAATATCCCTGGCTGGCTTCCGGTATACAGATTCACAAAGCCATAGTGCCTAGCTGGGCTCTTGAAGGGACCGAAGAAGAAATTCAGGCGCGATTAAATGATCCAGAGCTGTTGCCCACCATTAAGGAAGAAATGACGGAGAATATCCGACGCCGCGGTGGTCCAGACTCCTTGTTGGTGGTGATATCACCCGACCAATCCCTTGAAGGCAATACTCTGGCAGGCCTTGCCAACCAGTGGGATATGCCGGCCGTAGATGCGGCACTAAAAATTCTGTCCTTAGGCGTGATTGAGCCTTGGACTCGGGTTGCTTCCTTTAATATGAGTGAAGCGGACGTGGAGGCCTTTATGGCCGAGCCCTGGGTAATGACTTCATCCGACGGAACAAATGGGCACCCCCGAAAGTACGCAAGCTTTGCAAATAAATATCGGCAGTATGTTGCGGATAAGCCAGTCTTGACCCCCCAGCAGTTTGTGCATCGCAGCTCTGCACTGGTAGCAGAAACCTTTTCGATAGCTGAGCGCGGCTATCTAAGGGCAGACTATTTTGCCGATATCGCCATTATCGATCCTCAAAACTATCGCCCCGGTGCGGATTTTGCCAACTGGAACGAGTTAGCAACTGGAGTCGAGTATGTCTTTGTAAACGGAGCGGCTGCCATTGTGGATTCGGAGCCTCAGCCCATTTTTGTCGGCCGATCTTTGCGAAGAAACTAGGAATGTTTGAAGTGGCTATGGTGGCTATGAAAAGAGCAGGCCTGTATTGCCTGCTATCTCTGGTGATTGCTGGGTGTGAGAGCGCGAAACTGCCTGAAGCCGGTGTGGCAAATTCTCAGACAGTGCAATTGCAACTCAGTGTCGTGGATGAGCAGGGCTATCCAATAGAAAATGCAGAGGTTGTCTTGCTGGCCGGTTCTGAAGCCAGCACAGATTCACGAGGCATTGCCGAGCTTACGACCTCCACATCAGCGCTATACCAATTCAGATACTCCGCTCCCGGGTTCTTCAGTGTTATTCATACCTTTAGTGAAACGGAGCGCCAAGATCTGGATGGAATATTTCCTTCTGTTCGATTGGTAGAGCAGGCGCCCGGTCGGGTTATGTTGGCCTTTACCGGTGATGTGATGCTGACGCGAAGATATTTTGAACCCTACCCGGATGAGCCCCAGCATTTGAGAATGGAGAATTTACTCGAAGATTCCAAAACACTGCTGACGCCAATTAAGCCTTACCTAGAGCTTGCTGATTATGTTTCGGTAAATTTGGAAACCCCAATAATGGAAGCCGCCGGAGAGCTGGGCGCCAGCAAAAGCATCCTGTTCTATTCGCACCCGGAAACATTAGAAGCCTTAACCTGGGCGGGAGTTGACCACGTCAGTTTGGGCAACAATCATTCTACAGACTATCTCGATTTTGGCGTTGAGCAGACAGTGGCTTATTTGCGTCAGAGCTCACTGGATTATTCAGGCGCAGGAATGACAGAAGCAGAGGCGCTGCAGGCCTCGTCCGCTGAAGTGAAGGGCGTGAACTACAATATCTTGGGATACGTCGGCTGGGCTGGTAGCGGAGAGCGCAGTCAGGTGGCGGAAGGTGATCACAAGGCCGGTGCAGCCTTGGGCAGTATGGAAAATATTCTCAGCTCGGTTGCCGCGCAACCAGAAAATACTGTAACCATAGTTGAGTATCATGGCAGCGCTGAATATAGCGAGGGCCCAACAGACCAAACTCAGGAGAGGCTTCGAGCAGCAATTGATGCGGGAGCGGATGCTGCCATTGCCCATCATCCCCATGTGCTTCACGGATTTGAGCTATACAAAGAAAAGTTGATTGCCTATTCCCTGGGCAATTTCCTCTTCGATCAATTTATATACGAAACGCAGCGTTCGGCCATGCTCTATCTTTGGATGGATGAAGACAAATTCCATAGTGCTGAAGCGGTTCCACTCTATATCAACAACTACCGACCAACCCCTGCTGTCGGCGCGGTGCGTGATTACAGCTTGCGCAGATTGGCTTATCAATCTGCATCAGATGACCTTAGGCTTGGATATTCTGGAGGCCACCTAACTATTGACCGACAACTAGTTGACGACGACGGAGCAGGGGATCAACAGCAGCAGGTTGCGGTGCCCGCCAACAGAGTTACCAAGCCGTTGCTGTGGAATCAGCACGCGGTTGCGCTGCAAATGAACGAGCCTGGCATTTCATATCGCGTTGGCAAAGATCTTTGGGCTTACGGAGATTTTGAAACTGAAGACCTCTATGGTCTTCAAGCCCATAATTGGCATTTTAGTCATCCTGCCTCAGGGATTTCTCAGGGTAATGCACTGGATTCCTATGCCATGCAGTTGGTGAAAGGCGAGGGCGAGCAGTTAACCAGCTTCGGCCAAAAATATTTCTTGCGCGTTTGGGATGAGAATCTCAAATCTGTTGCGTTTAGTGTCCATTCTGAATCGCAATTGCAAGCGCAGCTCTGTTTGGAATTGCGTAGCGAAGATATGGGCACAGCTGAAGCCCGCGCGAACCCGGAAATTCGTTGTCTGGAACGACAAGAAGTTCAGCCAAATGATTGGCAGCAATTAGTGTTCGATTTTGAGCCGCCGCCACAGGATTATCGCGGTCTCAGACTTAGGCTAGATTTTTATACTTCTTCGGACAACCAAGAAGTTATCTTCGTGGACGATATTTTGCTGGCCAGCTGGGGAGAGTCGGGGATTTCCGCTCAATCTGGACGAGAAGTATTGGATCAGCCGAATCAATACAACCTCATAGAATTCACCAACTCTGGCAACTTAGATTGCTGTCTCCTGGAATATTCAATCAACCGCTAATTTGTCTGCATAACCCTTGGTTATAAATGGCCCTTTAATAGGACTGTGACTTAGC
>JABJGI010000070.1 GCA_018662305.1 Porticoccaceae bacterium
CAGATCTGTTAGCCGTTGCCACTGATCCAGACTTAGGTCTTCGCCGCAGGGATTGTGACAACCGCCCTGGAGCAATAAAACATCACCCGCTTCAGCAGAGCTAAGCTGCTCGATCATTTCAGCAAATCGAACTCCCGACTCTCCATGGTTGTAATAGGGGTAGGTGTGAATTTGGTTACCAGCTGAGCTAAGCAGAGGAATATGATTTGCCCAAGTGGGATTGCTGACCCAGACATTGCAACCATTCTTTATTCGCTTGAACAGTTCAGCCGCGGCCCGAATTGCACCCGAACCCCCAGTAGTTTGGATTGTAGAAACTCTGCCTTCTGCAATGGCCGGGTGCTCGTCTCCTAGAGCTAGACTGGAAACGAACTTGTCAAAGCGAAGATCTCCCGCCAATCCCTGGTACGTCTTTGTCTGTTCCTTTTTCAGTCGTCGTTCTTCCGCCTCTTTTACGCAGCGCATTACGGGTGTCAGACTTTGCTCATCTTTATATACGCCTGCACTAAGATCCACCTTCAATGGATTATCATCCTCTCGAGCGAGGGCCATTAGCTGCAAAATAGGGTCATCTGGACAAGTTTCCAGACCATTGAAGAGCTCTGAACTCATTAAATTGCTTCCCGAACTAGAAATCTTCGACAGTTGGAGTAACTCGCATCACTTCTTCAATAGTGGTCACGCCTGCCGCAACCTTTCGAGCACCGCTTAAGCGCAGCGTTTGCGCGCCGTCTCTATAGGATTGCAAGCGCAAAGCCTGCAAATCGCAATTGTCGACAATCTCTTTACGGACGCCCTGAGTTGGCTGAAGAAACTCATATATACCTTCACGACCCAAATAGCCGGTGTTGCGACACTCAAGACAGCCCACAGCCTTATAAATCTTTTTCGGCATGTCGGACTTAAAGGGTTTTACCAATGTTTGCCAAGCATCCTTGGGCGGATCAACTTCTTCCTTACAATGAGGGCAGAGCTTGCGCACCAAGCGCTGGGCCATTACGCCATTCAGTGTCACGCGAATTAAATGTGCAGGCAGCCCCAAATCCTGCAACCGCGTGATAGCAGAGCAGGCATCATTTGTATGCAGTGTGGATATCACTAGGTGCCCCGTGAGGGCCGCTTGAACGGCCATTTCCGCTGTTTCCAGATCTCGAATCTCACCCACCATGATGACGTCCGGGTCTTGACGCAATAGGGTGCGAACGCCCGTAGCAAAGTCTAAACCTATCTTTGGCTGAACTTGAGTTTGATTAAATTGATCAACCACCATCTCGATAGGGTCTTCCAAGGTGGAGACATTCACTTCCTTGGTCGCGATCTGTCGCAAGCTAGTATAGAGGGTTGTGGTTTTACCGGACCCCGTAGGTCCAGTCACCAATACGATGCCCGAAGTTTGACCAACCATGCCATCCCAAACTTCATTGTCTTTGCCCTGTAGCCCCATATCTTCAAAGCTGCGCAGCAATACTTCCGGATCAAAAATTCGCATCACCAGCTTTTCACCAAAAGCGGTGGGTAATGTTGATAGCCTTAGCTCAACTTCGCCACCATCCGCGACCCGAGTCTTAATCCGCCCGTCCTGAGGACGACGCTTTTCTGCAACGTCCATACGACCCAAAACCTTAATACGACTAGTAACCGCGTTAGTGACATGCCGAGGCATTTCGTAGACGTCGTGCAAAACCCCATCGATGCGAAAACGCACGCTGCCAATTTCCCTTCGGGGCTCAATGTGGATGTCACTGGCACGCTGGGAAAATGCATACTGAAGCAACCAATCAACAATATTGACGATGTGTTTGTCGTCAGCACCAACTTCCTTGTCGCTATTAAGGTCTAGAAGCTGTTCAAAATTTGAAATGGCCGCTGCGGCTTCCTTAGCTTCGCCTTCATCTGCTCCCGACACCGATTTGGCGATGGTGTAGAACTCCACCAGATACTTGTCGATATGCTCGGGGCTGCAAAAGACTTTCTTAACCTTCTTTCGCGTTGTCTGTTCAATGCTTTGAATCCAGGCATCTTTGCTGGGTTCAGCAGTGGCGATTAACACCTCTGTTGGTCGCACTTCCACGCACAGAATTTTATTGCTTGAAGCGTAGGCGTAGCTCATCACCTGAGTAATAGCCTCTACGTCCATTTTTAGCGGGTTAATCTGAAAATATTCCATGCCTGCATTGTCTGCATACCATTGCGACAGAGCATCTTCGGTCAGGACCTTTCCCTTACCAGAGGGGTCAACCGTGCGCTGATCTTGCAACTGCATGGAGGCAATTGCCTGTATGGGATGTGTTTTTACCGACCCACCGGAGGCTCGCACGGAGTCCGGCTCACTAAGAATGCCATCTTCTTTAAGGGCATCCACTATGGTTTTTAGCGATAACAATCGTTTCGAATTGTCCAATTCTCAAGCGCCTTTAGTTATAGTGCCTTACTAGAGGGTCAGCCTAACCTATCCTGAGTCAGGCCGGAAGCCACGAGATATTGTAACGCTCCGCTTCGCTCATCAAGGATTCAGGTTCCTAATAAGAGAAAATAGTTTTTTATGCGAAGCAAAGCCAGTCCGAAGTTTGAGGAAGCGCTCAGTCAGCTAATTGCCTCCCCCTCGATAAGCTCAACTCAAGCTGAAATCGATATGGGCAATAGGCCGGTCATTGATCTGCTCGCCAATTGGCTGGATACGCTCGGGTTTCAGGTCGAACTCCAACCGCTCTCGGGAAAGAAAGACAAATTCAATCTGTACGCCTCAATCTCCGGCAAGAAGGTCGAAGAAGGATCAGGGGGTCTAGTTTTTTCAGGCCACACCGACACCGTTCCTTGCGATCCGAATCTCTGGAATGGTGAACCCTTCGATCTTCGCACAACTGATCTGGGCTATCAGGGATTGGGTGCGACGGATATGAAAGGCTTCTTTGCCGTTTTAATGAAAACCTTGGTCGAGGTAGATTTAAACAAGCTGAATCATCCACTGGTAATAGTGGCCACTGCAGATGAAGAAACCACTATGTCTGGTGCACGGGAACTGATTCAGGAAAAGGTTTCCAATGCGAGTGCTGTAATTATCGGCGAACCCACCGATCTAAAACCTATCAGAATGCATAAGGGCATCATGATG
This sequence comes from Porticoccaceae bacterium, assembly GCA_018662305.1. Classification (GTDB taxonomy): domain Bacteria; phylum Pseudomonadota; class Gammaproteobacteria; order Pseudomonadales; family GM7GCV1; genus JABJGI01. The sequence continues at coordinate 3,113 of JABJGI010000070.1, forward strand.
GAATCTATTCGGGTACAGGGAGTTGGAGGTCACTCATCGGACCCTGGGCTGGGTTTAAACGCTATGGAAGTGATGCATGACGTATTGGCAGGTCTTCTTCAGCTGCGACAGGACCTTCAGTTAAAGCATAAGCACCCAGGATTTGCTGTGTCGATGCCCACCCTTAATCCGGGTTGTATTCACGGTGGGGACAATCCCAATCGAATTTGCAGCCAGTGCCAAATCGAATTCGACTTGCGGACTCTTCCGGGCATGATCAATCTTGAGTTAAGGTCACAAATTGATGCAATGATTGATTCGATCTCCAAAAAATGGGGCTGCCTAATCGAGCG